>DATKVG010000194.1:0-45763 GCA_035530195.1 Bathyarchaeia archaeon
TGCCACTGGTTCGAATCCAGTAATCCCGAAAATTTTTGTCCTCGTAGCTCAATGGATAGAGTACTTGGCTACGGACCAAGGGGTTGGGGGTTCGAGTCCCTCCGGGTACGCCATTATTCTCCTGAGGGCCTTGAACTTTCTTCCCTCTTGGGAGTCGGCAGGTTCGGTTCTCCTGTGTTTATAATCGCCTTCAACGCGTAAGCTCTGCGGCAGAGAACTGCGTTTCGCAACGTTACGAAACCGCATTGGCACTACCGAAATTGCCCGCGAGGATTCTCAGTTCCGACTCGCCATCCCCGCCGCCCGTTCCCCCACAACCATTGTCGCGGGAATAGGGGGCGCACCCCCGATGGTTGACGTTCGTACACGAGGCGAGGCCGAAGCCCTGCAGTTGGTTGATCAAGTGGTTTCTCAAGTGAGGAGTACGCGTATGTATACGATCGATTTTCCCTGTACGGCATGTAAACGTGTCTTGAAAGTATCTACGGAGCACATCGGCAAGTCGGGGACATGTAATCACTGTGGCGGGCGCATCGTCATCAGGCCCGTTCCGTATCGCAATATGGAAGGCGACGACGAAGCAGGCGCCTTGGAAGCGCTCGCTGAGAACATACACTGTCTGGAGGAATTGATTGATGGTGTATACGGCTTTCTAGCCAAATTTCTTGACTGCGATTTCCAGAACAAAGCCGTCCTTTTCCTCATGAATGAACAGGCCGATGGCCTGCGACTGACGAAAACTCGCGGAAAGTTCAGCCGGGAATTCCTGCGGGACGAAGCGTTTGTGCCGCTGGGCAAATGCCTCTGTGGCCGCGCCGCACAGTCAGGCCAGGTACTTGTGTGCGAAAATTGCTTTGCCGATCCTCGGCACGACAATGTTTGGGTGGGCATGCAAACGCATGGCCACTATGTCATTCCACTTACGCATGCGGGCAATGTGCTCGGCGTGTTGACACTCTACACGCGAACGGGTGTGCAAACCGACGGCAGCCGAATGGCATTGTTGGCGAAAGTGGGCGAGCATGCCGGGAATGGACTCCAACGGTTGCTTCAGATGGAGAAACAAACTTCTTCAAGCTAAGGCCGCGTCCACAAAGTCGGTTGGCGGCGTCGTATGGTCAAGAAAACTCGATTCACTTGTAAACGCCGCGCTTCCAATGGTTTGAGTCTTGGGCAATTTCCGACACTCCGCCGCCAAAGCTGGTCCAGCCGTTCGACAATCTGAATTGGATTGAATCGTAATAGCTTGCATCTATTGGGTTTAAAAGAGAACCGGACTGGCCTGAAAAGTACTTAATTAAGCCACAAGCGGTACGCCATTTCCTGTTACGCCCCGCCGTATGACGAGTTTTCCACCTGTGCGCGGACTTTTGTGCCTGTTTGTTCCCAAGTCCGCGGCCCAAATTCCGCGGGCACGGCTTTTGTTCTTTTCCCGGCGAGTCAGTAGAATACCGTGAAAAAGGGACCTTCATGAAGCTGAGACATCTGGTCACGCGGCCGGTTCGGGCGCTGTTCAAGGCGGGGGGATTTGAAATCGTTCGGGCTGGTTCTCCGGGGAATGTGAACCCGTTTCCCTATGATTTTTCGGCGGCGGACATCGAGGATTTCCGCGCCGTGGAACCGTACACGATGGTGCCGCGGGAACGGATCTTCACGCTGGTGAGGGCCGTCGAATACGTGGTCAAATATGGCGTCCCGGGGACGTTCGTCGAGTGCGGCACCTGGAAAGGCGGTTGCGCCATGGCCATGGCCCGCGCTCTCAAACGACTGGGCGCAGCGGACCGCGAACTGTTTCTCTATGACTTGTTTGGCGAGATGTGGCCGCATCACACGGAATTCGACGCGTTTCGCGGCGTGCCCGAGTCTGAGCGCAATCCCAATGTCACCGAGGTGCCTGAAATCATGCGCTATTCGCTCGAAGAGGTCCGGGCAACCGTGCTGTCGACGGGCTATCCCGCGGAGAAGGTCCATTTTTTCCAGGGAGTCGTCGAAAAAACCTTGCCCGCCAACGCGCCGGCCCGGATTGCCCTGTTGCGGCTCGACACGGATTTCTACGAATCGACCTGGCACGAGCTGACGCATCTGTATCCCCGGTTGGAGCCGGGCGGCATCCTTATCGTCGACGACTACGGGGATTGGGCGGGCTCCCGTAAGGCCGTCGACGAGTACATCGAGAAGGAGGGCCTGAAACTGCCCCTTTTCCGCGTTGACGAAGGGGCACGAATGACGATCAAGCCCTGTGTAGTTTAGCAGTCCTATTGTGGGCGAGAGAAGGCGCCGGCTATTCTTGGGGCGGGGCTTGGCGGGCGGCGAGGTCGGCCAGTTCGAGCCGCATCTCCTTGATTTCGCGAACCAGCAACAGCCGCGTATGGACGATCCAATACCAGAGTTTCATCAACACGGTTGTTTCAAAGGAGGCGATGAACAGCGCCGCCAGAGCAATGAGCGTCTTGGTGTTCGACTCCAGCACGAACACCAGCATCAGGGCCACCATCATTGCGCCTTCGAAAAAAAGGAATCCCCACGTAATCCACATCACAATATTCCGTTTGCGCGAAAACTCGTGGTGCAATTTTTCGCGGGCGGCGGCGTCAGGATCTTCGCCGGGCGCGTTCTTGTCAAACAAGATGCGGTGGTACGCTTTGTTCATATCCTCATTCACGGTTTGTTTCCTCCAAGTGTTTGCGGAGCGTCTCGCGGCAGCGGTGCAGCCGGGATTTCACTGTCCCCGCGGGGATGCCGAAAATATCCGCAACCTGTGACACGGTCAGTTCTTCAAAGTAGTACAGCCTCACCAGGATTCGATCGTCGGCGTCGAGTGTCGACAAGGCTTTCTCAAGCGCCTCCGCTTCCGTCGAGCCGGCGGCAGCCCGTGAGGGGGCATGATCAAGCGCCTGCTGCACGGATTCGGCAAAAAGGCCTCGTTCAAGTCGACGCCGCCTGAGCCAGTCGCGGCATTTGTTTGTAACGATCCGATACGCCCACGCCGGAAAAGCAGAAGGGTCCGCCAGCCGCCCGACCCCTCGGACGATGGCGATCCAGGTTTCCTGCGTGAGGTCGGCGGCCGTTTCAGGCGAGCCGACATGGAATTGCGCATACCGCAGGAGCCGCGGGTGCCAGCGTTGGACAAGCTGGTCGAGCGCCTCGGCGCTGCCTTGCTGGCATCCGAGGACCAGCAACTCGTCGCGAAGTTTTTGCTGGGTGTTTTGCATCGTTGCCATTATAGACGTATGAGGAGGCAAACCGGTTCCGTAGAGGTGAAAAGAAAAACTGCGGAGTGAAAAGGGGTCAGTTGAGACGGGCTGCCCGCTTTGTGAGAACTCGCACAATCACGTATAGAATCAAGCAGAGGGTCAATATGCCGGCTCCGCCGGCAATAATCCATCCGTAGTAGGAGTGCCCGCGGGACGCAACCGGTGCGACAGCCGTTGATGACGGGGCGTCGACGGCAGGCGCGTGTCCCGGTTCTGCTGGTAGCGCGTCTTGTTCTATGGCGGCGACCAGGTCTTTCTCCACTTCATGCACAATTTTTCCGTGCTGAAATGTGTAACCTTCGGGATACACTCTGTCTTCGAACCATAGATCCGTCCCCTCGGGAAAATCCGGCGCAAAACTCGACGCCGTGAACTGTGGCGCGAGATCCGGATTTGTATAGGCGATTGTGTAACTCATGATTTTTGCCGTTCCCGATCCCTCAATGCGCATGACATAGGCGGCCTCGGCCGGCACGTATTTACCGTTCAGTTCCGTGAACTGAGCGATAGATATCTCGATAGTTGTCAGCTTGGCCGGCAGGACCTTGCCGTCATCCGTCCATACCATGTCCTGGTAGACTTTCCCGTCATCCATCAAATGTTTCCCCGACTCTTTGACCACCTTGAATTTCACCGGGCTGTACCCGTACTGCGGCGCCAACCAAACCGTGAGGTCCCCTTGCTTAGTCTTGGCATGCAAGACGTCGCACTCGATTCCGTCAAGAGCCTCGCGTGAGACCTCTGTATTGTCAGGCGTAAACAAGTCAATGGGTTTTGAAAGAAATACGGGCAGGCCCGACACGCCCAGCCCGAAACAAACGTCTGAAGGAAACTGCGAGTTGCCGTAGTTGTATGCCGGGTTGGCATCATAAGCACGTCCCCACGGCGTACCCGCGTCCAGCACCTCGAAATGCAGGTCCTCTCCCCCGTATTGCGTCCGTAGATACTCAAATGACTGGTCGACGAAACTTCTGAATGTATTTCGCCCCGCCCGCCGGTCCTGGGAAAGACCTCCCTGGCCCACCCAATGGGCGGCATCATAATCCCAGCCCCAGCTATCGCCTGTCTCGGTGCCGTCCGCTTTCAGCCTCCTCGCCCTGCTGTTCACATGCACCGTGAACGCGTCGTGCCACTCGACCGCGCTTTTCCACCGATCGGTCAGACTCTGCACCTCACTGGGCGGTTGTACACTCAGCAATGCAGCAAGCGCCAGCAGCATCGTCCCCATTCGGTCTCCTCCGGACCACACCAGCATGTCCTTAATAAGCATGTCAGATTTGCGATTGAGTGATCACCTCCACTCTGTCTTGCCAACATCACCCAAATCCTGTCATGCTTTCGGTCAGTTCAAGTCCGGGAGGCATTATGAGTTGGTCTTCTAGAGAACGTATGCTGGCGGCCCTCAACTGCAAACAGCCCGACCATACCCCGTGCTGTTTCATGCTGTTTAAAGGCCTGCGCGAAGAGTGCGCGAACGTGGCCGAGTTCGTCGAGCGCCAACTGGCGATGGGCCTCGACGTTACCGTGGCCATTCCGATGCGGCCGATGCGACGCCCACGACCCATGCCCGAAATCGGCAACCTCCGCGGGCTGCCGGTCGAGTTCCCGCCGGACGTCGCGGTGCGCGACTGGCGCGAGGAGCGGCAGGGGGCGCGGCCCCTCCTGCACCGGGAGTACATTACGCCGTCGGGCCGGCTTCACACGGCCGTCGAGCTTTCGGAAGACTTTACGCACAACGACCGGATCGCCTTGTTCGACGATTTTGCGATCCCGCGGGCGGTCGAGCGGCTGGTATGGCGCGAAGAGCATCTCGCGGCGCTGCGCCACGTGCTGGCGCTGCCGACGGGCAGGCACATCGCCGAGTTTCGGGAGAACGCGCGCCGCGCGAAACAAATCGCCGATAAACACGGGCTGCTGGTGACGGGCGAGTGGGGCGTGTTGTTCGACGCGGCATGCTGGCTGTGCGGCATGCAGGAGATGGTGATGATGATGATGGAGCAGCCCGTCCTTGCAGCGGAGGTGCTCGACATCGTCGCGGAATGGAACCGGCGCCGAATGACCGTGATGCTCGATGCGGGATTGGACCTGTTCATCCGCCGGGCGTGGTATGAGACGGCGGATTTCTTGTCGCCGGAAATGTACCGGCGCTTCATCCTGCCGCACGTGCGCCGCGACGCGGATCTCGCTCACGCGGCCGGCGCCCGGCTCGGCTCGATCACGACAAGCGGCTACATGCCGCTGCTCGACCTCATGCTCGACGCCGGCATCGACGCCCTTATCGGGCTCGACCCCCTGCAGGACGCATACGCCGACTTCCCGCTCCTCAAGCAGAAAACACGCGGCCGGATGTGCCTGTGGGGCGGCGTGAACGGCTGCGTGACGATCGAACTGGGATCGCCGGAAGAGGTGCAAAATGCCGTGCGCTCGGCGATGACGACGCTGGCGCCCGGCGGCGGCTTCATCCTTTCGCCCGTAGACAACGTTATCCGGTACGACGAGCCTGTGCAGCGGAACGTCCTGGCGCTGATTGACGCTTGGCGCAGTTGCTAGAATGAGTCTCCCACAGGCCTGATCCGTCTGATCCGTCGGATCCGTCCGATCCGTCCGATCAGTCCGATCAGTCCGGCAACGGGACATGCTGCCAGCCTTCGACGCCGAACCGGATGTCCCTCTCGGCGAATTCCCAAACAACGACCCGCTTGCCCTCGAGCAATTCCGGTTTCCGGTAAAGTTCCTGCCGCACGAGCGTCGAGCCGCCGCCGTCGTTGATGATCGAAACCAGCGGCATGCGCAATCCTCGCGCGAGATGCGCGACAAACCCGGCCGCGCGCGGCTCGTCGAACTCGTAGACGCGCAGGAAGCTGTCGCCGAGCACGAGCACCGGCGACTCGGCCGCATCATGGTATGGCGCCGCCGCATCATCGACCACCTGCTCGCACACGATGGGTTCCGGCTCGAATCGTTCCGCGATCGCGGGGTTTTGCACCATCTCCACGATGTCGCCGTGCCGCAACAGGTTCACCGGCCTCACGCCGTAGTGTGTTTGCCCCGGTTCCACCCAACCCAGATCCGCCAACCGCCGCGCGGTGGTTTCGGCGGCGAGCCGCATGCCGCCCGGCGTCCAATGCGTATCTTGCGCCAGGTAAAGCGGCTGTTCCATTGCCCCCGCGAAAGTTGAGAACAGATCGATGCACTCGACGCCGTTCTTGCGGAGCGTTTCGATCAGCCGCGTCGTGTGCGTCGCCAGGGGTTTCTTCAGGCCCTTTGCGAAAAGGCCCAGGCGTTCGGGATAGATGCTTGACTTCTCCGGCGCGGGAACGACCAGCAACTTGATTCCGCGCTCTGCCAGCGCATCGCGGAACGCTACAATGGCCGCCGCGGCCTCGGCCACGCCGTCGCACGGTTCGAGCAGGTACTCGAGGCCCGGCCGGTAAAACAGCCAGCCATCGCTGCCCATCAGGGCTTTTGCACCCAGATCGCGCAACGCCACAAACGCCGCGAACTGCGCCGCCAGCCGAATCCTGCTACCGCACCACGAGTTGTTTTCGAGATCCGCTTCGTACGACCGCAGGCCGGCGGCGGATGGCGCGTGCCGGAACAGGTCGAACAGTTGCGGCGCGGCTGCGCCGCTGGTTTCCGCAATGACTTGGATAAGCGCGACTGCGGATATCATGGCCAGCAGCACCAGCGTGAGCGCGAATTGCGGCAGTCGAGTCCGAGTCATTGTCGAATCCTAAAACTGAAAGTAAAGAAACGGGTTAAACGCTTGCGTAAACATGGCGGCAACCGCGGCGGCGAACAAGCTTGCCAAAGCGACCGTTTTCGCCCACGTAATCTCGTGCGCGAGGTCGTAGGCCTGCACGGGCTGGAACGCGAGCAGGGCGCACAAACCCATCAGGATCAAGTGGCCCGGCGAGTACAATTCCGCGGCGAGCAGCGGCCCGATGGCCCCGCCGCCGTTTAACCCGAACATCGCGCCAAAATAACGCCCCGCGTCGCCAAGCCCCGGCGACCGGAACAGCACCCATGAAAACAGGACCAGCACGAAAGTCGACGCGACCTGCACGGGCCGCGGCAAAAAATTCGCTATGCCCCGCTTGCCCCGCCAGCGTTCGAACGCCAGGAGCGCGCCGTGGTAGCCGCCCCAGGCCACGAACGTCCAGTTGGCGCCGTGCCACAGGCCGCCCAGCAGCATCACGATCGCAAGGTTGAGATACATGCGCCGCTCGCCACGCCGGTTGCCGCCCAACGGGATGTACAGGTAGTCGCGCAGAAACGTCGAGAGCGAGATGTGCCACCGCCGCCAGAATTCCGTGATGCTTGCGGATCGGTATGGCGAGTTGAAATTGCGCAGAAACTCGAACCCAAGCATCCTGCCTAGCCCGATGGCCATGTCGGAATAGGCGGAGAAATCAAAGTAGATTTGAAACGCGTACGCCGTCACGCCAAACCAGGCGTCGATCACCCCCGGCGCCTCCGCTTCAAACGCGGAGTCGGCAATGCCGCCCACAATGTTGGCGAGCAGGATTTTTTTGGCGCAACCCAGGATAAACAGCGCCGAGCCCGACGAGAATCGGTCGAGGGTGTAGTCGCGCTGGACCAGTTGCGACGCGATCGTGTTGTAGCGGACGATCGGGCCGGCCACCAGTTGCGGAAACAGCGACACAAAACACGCAAAATCCGTAAACGACCGAGCGGGCGGGGCATCGCCCCGGTAGATGTCGATCGTGTACGTCATGCTTTGGAAAATGTAGAACGAGATGCCGATGGGCAGCGTCACCTGGATGACGGCGAGGGTCGGGCCGTCCAGCCAGGACAGCACCGTGTTCACGTTCGATTCGAGGAACATGAAGTATTTGAAAAAACCGAGCGTACCGAGGCTCGCCGTAACGGATGCGGCCAGCGCCCATTTTCGGCGTGGTGAGCCGTAGGGCGCCCGCGAAATGATCCAGCCGCCGGAGTAATTGACGGCGGTCGCAAACAGCATGAGCAAGATAAACCACGGGTTCCACCAGCCGTAGAAGATATAGCTTGCGCCGAGCAGAAAAGAGTTGCGCCACGCGGACGATTTCGGCAGCGAGTAGTAGATCCCCAGAACCAGCGGCAGGAAATAGAAGAGAAAGATCTGCGAGGTGAAAACCATTATGCCCGTGCCATGGAATTATTGTTCGCCCGGATTCTTATCCGCCCGGATTCTTATCCGGGCGAATTACCTATTCGGCTTCATCCGTCCATACGGCCCAATAGATGACGCCCTTGTACTCGTCGAAATAGCGGTTGATGATGCCGCCCATGTAATAGTCGTCGATAGGCGCCTCGAGCGCCATCCGGTGCACGTCGCCCGCGCGAAACCGCCTCACGTTGCCGCCAACGTCGGGGACGCGCGCGTCCGCCGCCGAGGATCGCGCCTTCTGTGGGTTGTAATGCCCCACGTAGATCGTGTCGCCCTGGACTGACCCTCGATGCACCGCAGCCACCTTGTATTTCATCACAAACGCGTAATCGTAATTGGCCCGGTTCACGAACTCGCCACGCACCTCCTCCAGAACCGCCGTCACTTCCACCGTGCCAACCTGCGACACCTTGCTCGGGACAGACTCGACCGGTTTCCCACAACAAATGCACGGCAAAAAAGCCAGCAGGCACAGACCAATCGCCGCGGCCTTCATCATGCCTCCCGATTCAGGTTTCAGGAACGTCCAATATTATTATCCCGGAGGGATTCGACAACCGTCAGCCCAGGGTTGCTCCCGGCCCGTACCATCGCTCAGTATCCGTCACGTGCCGCCGGTCCAAGCCAATGACCCAAGGGACCGTCTCACACCTGTCCAGGGCCGGGAGCTACCCTGGGTTAACGTTCCACCACGATGAACCCCGGCAGGGGTTCGACAATCTTCTACACGGGCCTCTCGCGATTCACGCTCAACCTCAGCTTCTTTACTTACCGGTTTTCCTCGCAAGAAGCAAGCAAGGACCAGTCGGGTTCCCAGGCCTTTTCGAGCATGAGGACCGGCCCGTTTTTCGTATCGGGATGCAGTTTCCGTAGGTCGGGACTTTCGCCGGTGATCATAGGCGTGTCCTTGGCGCGGACGATGCCCATCGGCGCGCCGGAATCTTCCGATCCGCTGCCATCCTTGGGGCCTTTAGTAAAAATAATGTACTGCCCGTCGGGCGAAAATGCCCCGCCATAAACGTGCGCCCCATCCTCGCCATACAGCAGCTGTTGCTCGACGCCATCGCCCGACACCAGCCACAACTGCGTGTACCCGTAACCGCGTGCGCCGGGCTGGCCTGCCGGCCGCGACGACAGGACGATCCGGTTGCTGTCGGGATGCCAGTCCGGCGTGCAGTTCTGGTACTTCCGCACGGCATTGACTTCGCCCGACGCCGCGTCCACGCGAACGACCGTCCATGATTCGCCCTGGTTATTGGCGACGCCGCAAAACCAGTTGCCGTCCGGCGACCAGAACAGTTGCTGATAAATGCCTTGCCTCGCAAACTCGCGCGCAACCGATTTTGAGTTCAACTCGTAAACTTTGATCCCTTTGGGGAACAGGCACACGACCTGCCGCCCATCCGGCGACCACGTCGCCCACGGATACTCGCCCTCGCCGCCAAATGCCACCGGATTCGAGCCGTCGGCGTTCGCCAAGATCAGGTTGCCCTGGAAACCCCACTTGTCGTGGTTGATTTCGGCGCCGCGGTTCAGACGCCGGTACAGCAGCTTCGTCCCGTCGGGCGAAAACCTGGGCGCCGCCTCTTCGGCGTTGGGCGTGTTGGTAATGTTGCGCCGCTGCGACCCGTCCGGCCGGGACAGGAACAGGTCCCACGTCCCGTTCTCGCTCCGCGCGCCGTAAACAAGCCAACCTTTTTCTGCAACCTCTTTCGCGAGCGCATCAACCTCGGGCAAATCCGCCGGTTGCGCAACTGCGTTGAGCGCAAACAGCAGCAAGACCGCAAAGACCGTCGTCAAGCGTATTGGAGTTGTCACAACAGACCCTTTCCCAGCTCGCGCACCAACCCGATCCACCCAGCCCCTTTGGACGTCAGACTTCAGCGAGCCGCAGGACGTTGCGCATGATGTCGTCGGTGCGGGCGGGATCGCTGGCGCTGAACTCGAGGCCGATATAGCCGTCATAGCCCGACCTGGCGATCTTGCTCAGGATAAACTCATAATTCATTTCGCCGGTGCCCGGCTCGTTCCGGCCAGGATTATCGGCGACGTGGAAATGGCCAATCTTAGCGATATTGCGCCTGATGTTGCGGACCACGTTGCCTTCGCCCACCTGCTGATGGTAGATGTCAAACAGGATTTTGACCGCCGGGCTGTCGACTTCCTTCATCATCTGAAACGCTTCCGCGGACGACGAGAGGTAGTAGCCCTTGTGGTCGACAACCACGTTGAGCGGTTCGAGCACCAGCATGAGCCCCGCGTCTTCAGCGACTTTCGCGGCGGCCTTCATGGCGGCGACGCACGCCTTATGCTGCTCGTCGCGCGGCACGCCTTTGAGCTCGTTGCCCGTCGTGATGATGAACGTGGTGCAGCCCAGACGTTTGCCGACCGGGATGCAGTCCTTGACCGCCTTGGCGACTTTCTTGGCGGAGCCTTTGTTTACCATCGAGTCCTCGCCGGACCACGGGGTGTTCACGCAGCAGACGGCCGTCGCCAGGCCCGCGTCTTTCGCGGCGCGCTCGATGGCCTCGAGATCCTTGTCCCACCAGCTCCAGAACTCGTAGGCCTTGTACCCGACTGCGGCCGCCCGGTTGATCCGCTCGGGGAACGGCACGTCCTTCCACAACATCTCGACACACGGCGACAACTTCAGCATGAGAGACCTCCCGTCCGGCGGTTTCAGTCGCCCGGTTTGGTGTCGCCGTTCTCGCCGCCATCCTCGCGGACCGCGATGATAACCCACAACACCAGCGACGCCACCAGCAACCCCATATAAACGTAGTAATAAACCATGTTGTTCACCCAACTTGTTGCCACCATCATAACAGCCCGCAACCTGGCGTTTCCAGCAAACATTGTGGTGCGGGCGTCTCGCCTGCACAGGCAGAAAGCCAGGGGAATTGCCCGGGCGCTACCGTAGAAGCGGCGTCCCCGCCGCTTCATTTCCATCCCCCAGGCTGAGGTGTTGGAAATAACGCGACGGGGACGTCGCGTCTACGATACGCAGGGATTACATAACGATCTCGGGCAGCTCGCGCTTGATCTCCTGCAATCTGTAGCCGAAACCCGGCCCCGACACGGTCTCGAGCCGGATTTCGCCGTTCCGCCGCTGGTACAGGCCGGGGTGGACCCGCGCTTCCGGCATCGAGGCTTCGGGATAGAACTGCATCGCGTTTGTCTCGACGCCCATGATGGTGCCGGCGTGCGCCGCAAGCAGGACGTGTGGGATCTGGGCAAGCATCGGGTTCGTCAGGTCCTGCACCATGAGGGCCATCCCGTGGGCTTTGGCCCAGCACAGGCTGAGCAGCGCGCCGGTCTGCGTTTTGCACGTCTTGAGTGCCACACCCGTCCAACCCAGCTCGCGCCCGAGCCGGACGAGCCGCCAGTCATGGGCGCTTTCGTCCATGAACAGCGGCTTCCGCGCCGAAACGGATTGCACGTCAATCCGGTTTGCCTCGAGATCGTACGGGAACGGCTGCTCGACGTAGAGGATCGCGTCCCAAATGCGCGGGTGCTCGGCTTTAAGCCGGTCGAGGATATCGTTGACGTACCCCGGCTCGGTGACGGTGCAATTGAAATCGGTGCTGAGCCACTCGACGCCGCTGCCCAGCCCAATATGGCCCACTTTCACGAGCCGATCATAGTCCCACACGGCGTCGTCGCCGCGCAACTTCACCTTGAGACATTTCAAACCGTCCCGTGCAATCCAGTCTTCAAGAAGCACGGGATACCCGTCATCGGGCCGGTCCCCTTCGTCGGCGATCGAGATCAGGTCTTTTCCCCCGACGAGGTGCCACGCGGGCAGCGCATCGGGCCGGGGAAACACCAGGAAATCGCGCGGCCATTTGCCGGCGAAAGTTTGACGCGGCTCGATGTATGCCGCGAGATCCTCGTTGAGGAACTCCGGCGAGTACATCTCGTAAACAGGCCGGCCCGCGGCGATGCCCCACGCGTCATGGAGCGCGATGTCGAACGCCGAGCAACAAACAAGCCCCGCAAGCCACGGGATCGGCTCGCGCCCGGCCCGTTCGGCGTTGGCCTCGGCCAGCACGCATGTCAATTGTTCTTGCTGGAACGCGTGGCCAACCTGCATCGCGTCACCGGTGCAGTCAAACCCGCTCCACGCGCGCGCCATCCGCACGCACAACGACTTGAGCGCGCCGTGGCGCTCCTCATAGCTCAACGCGCTCGGCCACACCCATTGCACGCTCAGCGGCGTCTCGCCCCACCCGCAAAACTCGGCGCCCGAAACGGTGCGAACGCGCAACCTAACCCGCGCACACGTAACGCTGGTGAGCGTCTCCGGCCCGAACTTCAGCGGCACGCGCGTCGTCACCGGCAGGAAGTAAAGAGAGACTTCCACCGGCTGCACGTTGGTTGATTTCGGCATGCTTCCTTTTTAACCACAAAGAACACAAACGATAATATTCTTTGCGCATGTTGGGACGCCCCCCGGCCACGCCAAAGGCGTGGTGGGGGGTGTCCCACTTTTGAATCCGGAATCAGGTTCCCTTGGTTGTGGCTTTTCGCTAAAGCGCGCCGTATTTCGACTGCCGCAGAAAATCTGCGCCCGTGCGTTGTGTTGACGGCTGATAGCCCGGCAATGGCTTTATTTGCGCGTGGTACGCGTCGAGGAGCCAGGCTGGCTGCGGGAAGTACTCTTTTTCCAACTCGGCCGGCGGCACAATCCAGTTGTTCGCCCCGACAACGCAGACAGGCGCGTCAAGGTGGTCGAACGCGATCTGCGCGATCTGACCCGCGATGGTGTGCAGGTAACTGCCGCGTTCACAGGCATCGCTGGCCAGGATGAGCTTGCCGGTCTTCTTGACCGACTCGAACAACACCTCGTGGTCAAACGGAACCAGCGCCCGCCCGTCGATCAGTTCCACCGATATCCCGAACTCTTTTTCGAACCGTTTTATCGCCTCCGCGGCGACGTACAGCGTGGCGCCGAACGTCAGGATGGTCAGGTCGCTGCCTTCTTTGATAACCGCGGGCCGGCCGATGGGCACGGTGTAATACTCGGCGGGCACGCCCTGCTGCCAGAAGATCTCGGTCTGGTTGTAAAGCCGCTGGCTCTCGAAAAACACGACCGGGTCGTCGCCAAGCAGTGCGGTGGCCATCATGCCCTTGGCGTCGTACGGCGTCGCAGGGAACGCGACTTTCAGCCCGGGCATGTGCGCAGCGAGCGCCGTCCAGTCCTGCGAGTGTTGGGCGCCGTACTTGCTCCCCACCGATACCCGCAACACCACCGGCATCCGGCAGTAGCCGCCCGACATCGCCTGCCATTTCGCCAACTGGTTGAACACCTCGTCGCCCGCACGGCCCATGAAGTCGCAGTACATCAACTCCGCGATCACGCGACCGCCCTCGATCGCGTAACCCACCGCCGAGCCGACGATCGCGCCTTCCGAAATCGGCGTGTTGAACAGCCGGTGGTACGGCAGCGCCTCGGTTAGCCCCTGGTAAACGGCGAACGCACCGCCCCAATCCCGGTTTTCCTCGCCATACGCGACAAGCCTCGAGTCGTTGTAGAAATGATGCACGATCGACTCGAAAATAGCGTCCCCGAACGTGACCGCCTTCGCGCCTTTTAACACCGACCCGTCATCGGCGATGCCTTTCCGCGATTTCTTGGCAATCGTCTGTACACGCGCGATCTGATCCATCGGGATCAGGACGTCGTTGGGCCGCTCGAGCCCCGGCAACTTGTCTTGCAGCGTGTTTGAGAACGTGAAATCGGCCAGCCCGCCCGGCGCGGCCAGCGTGAGCCGCGGCGACACGTCGAGGCTCGATGCGAGCCGGCAAGCCTTGCTAACCTTGCGTTTCGCGTAGGCTCTGACCTCGTCGAGATTGGCCTGGGTTGCGACGCCCGCCTCGATCAGCTTCTGGCCGAACTCGGCCAGCGGGTCGACCTGCCGCCACAGGTCGATCTCCTTGCGCTCGCGATACGACGACTGATCGCTCGGCGAATGGCCCGTCTGCCGGTAGCAAAGCACGTCGAGCAAGATCGGTCCGCCTTCTTTCTTAATCGTGGCGATTTTGCGGGCGTACGCGTCGGCCAGCGCCAGCGGGTTGTTCCCGTCGACCGTCTCGGCGTGCATGTTTTCCGGGTTGACGGCGGCGGCGACTCGCGCCAGGCATTCAAACCCCATCGTCTCGCCGATCGGTTGACCGCCCATCCCGTAGAAATTGTCCATGAAGTTGAAAATGATGGGCGGCCCGCCGCGGTGCTCCTCGTCCCACAAGTTTCTGAACTGGCCCATCGCCGAGATACCCAGCGCCTCCCACACCGGCCCGCAGCCGATCGACGCGTCGCCGATGTTTGCAACGACGATGCCTTTCTGTCGCCGGATCTTTTTATAGAGCGCGGCGCCCGCGGCGATGTCGCCGCTGCCGCCCACGATCGCGTTGTTCGGGAAAATGCCGAACGGGCAGAAGAACGCGTGCATCGACCCGCCCATCCCTTTGTTGAACCCGTACGCGCGCCCGAAAATCTCCGCCAGCAAACCGTACAGGAGGTAATCAACGCCCAATTCCTCTTCTTCGTCCGTGGCGAATTGCCCCTTTTTCGAGGTCCCGCCCACCGCGATCTTCAGCGGCGTCCACACCGGGTCGTTCTGTTCGACCACATCGAGCGTCACCCCGCCCATGTAACCTTCCATGATGCCACGAAGCGCAGTTCCTTTGAGTTCCAAAACGGCGCGCAGACCCTTTGCGATGATTTCACCGTGGCTGCGGTGGCTGCCGAAAATGTGGTCGTCGACTCCGAGGTGGAAGGCCTCGCCGACCGCGGCCGCTTCCTGGCCGAGGCTGAGATGGGCGGGCCCGGCATGCTGGTAGCTGATACCCTCGTAGGCGCCCAGCTTTTTGATCTGGTCCAGCATGGTTTCGAACTCGCGGATGATGGCCATGTCGCGGTAGATGCGCATGCACGACACCGGCGTGACGGCGGGATTTTTCGCGAGCTCTTCTTTGAGCGTCTTCTTATACGCGTTAATCGGAATCGAGCCCAGTTCGAGCGTCTTGGACTTGCGTACCGTTTCGGGCACAACCATCAATTTCTTAGTCATCACCAAACCCTTGCTTCCCGGCGCTGGTTCCGGGTATTTAGAGGCAAAAACCGGCATTAACAGGAGAATCGAGAACATTATAGCAAACGCCGGAGGGCGGTGACACCTTGTCCCGGCGCCTTGGGATTCAGCCGGAATTCGCGTAGAATATCACCGCGTGAAGGAGGCGCGCGCGATGAAACCGGTCCTGTTTTCCGTAAGTTACGCGGGGTTGTGGGGGCAGGCAACACTCGAGTTGCCGGAGTTCCTTGAAAAAGCCGCGCAACTCGGGTTTCCCGCCGTCGAGCTGATGGCGAAACGGCCTCATCTGTCCGTGCTCGATATAACGGAAGAGAGCGCGGCGCGGCTGGCCGACAAGGCGCGCCGTCTCGGCCTCGAAATCAGCACCATCGCCGCCTACACCGACTTCACCGCGAGCACCGCCGCGACCGAGGTGCCGTTCGGCGAGATGCAGGTGGCGTACATCCAGCAATTGGCGCGGCTGGGCCGGGCGCTCGGCGCGCGCATCATCCGCGTGTTCACCGGCTATATGACCGACGAAGCCTCCTACAAGGCCGACTGGGACAAATGCGTGACCGCCGTGCGCGATTGCGCAGACGCGGCCGGCGGCGAAGGACTCATCCTGGGCGTCCAAAACCACCACGACGTGGCGGGCGGGTCGGCGGCGTATCTCGAGTTTCTCGCCGACGTGGGAAGGCCCAACTGCAAAGCCATGTTCGACCCGTGGGCGCCCGCGTTGCAGGGCGAGGATTTGTACTCATGGGCCAAAGCCGCCGCGCCGTATATGGTGCAGACGACCCTCGCCGATTACGTCCGGCTCAACCGATATGCGTATCAACCCGGCCTGGTGAATTACCGGGAAGTGCCCGCGATGGTGCGCGCGGTACCGCTCGGCGAGGGGTTTATCGACTTCGATGCGTTTTTCCGCGGCCTCAAAGAAGGTGGTTTCGACGGGTACGTCGCGTACGAGATGTGCTCGCCACTTCGCGGTGGCGGCTCACTCGAAAACCTCGACGCCACAGCCCGGAAAAGCCTCGACGTAATCAAAACCCTCATTTGACAAGTTGGGACGGCCCCCGGGCTTTTGTGGGGGGTGTCTCACTTTTTAGGCCCAATGGCACAAAGAACTATGAAGAACTATGGGACACCCCCCACAACTGCCGGGGGGCGTCCCGACTATTCTTTCAGATCGTCGCGCAGCTTGCGGAGTTTCTCGATGGTATCGTCATCGAGTCGTTCTTCAATGCGGCCGTGGCTGTCCGGTTTCTGCAGGTTCTGGACAATCGATTGCGTGAGCGCGTCTTTTTCTCTGACGCTGGCGAGGAAATTGTTGGGATCCATGACGAGCGCGTTCAGCGTGTGGCACAGCGTGCGGATACCGCGATCCGCGGAAACGACGATGATCGACCTCCTGTCGGGCGAGTTGTAGACAATCCGCTCGATCAGCGCGTCCGCCGTGAGGTGGTGCGGCGAGTAAAGGACCTCGAGCCCCGGCGCGGTCAGGACCGGCGCGGCCGATTCGGCCTTCCTACCTCGGCCATCGAACACGACCTTGACCTGCAATCCCGTGGCGATGGCGAACCGGGCCGCCTTGTCGATCAGTGCGTCGCGCGCATTCTCAAAGCTGTGCTTGAGCAGCGGCCGCAGCACCGTCGAATGGTGGATGACGTTGTAACCGTCGATATAGTAAGTCTCGGGCATCAACAAGTCTCGCTCTTATTCCAGCAATTGTAACAGGGACGCGCGCTAAACCTGCGGCAGTTCGTAGCCTTTCCTGTACTCGCGCGTAAACAGCTTATTGGCCTCGGGATCGTCGATGCACTGGCCCGTCTGCGGGTCGAGCCGCAGCCGTCTGCCGACGCGCGTCGCGATGTTGCCGAGATGGCACAGCCCCGCGGACGGCGCGGCTTCCGCGATCGGCCCGTTGAGCCCCCCGGGCGTGCCCGCCTTGACGCAATCCAGAAAGTTCCTGAAGTGGTCTTTGATGTCGCCGTACGTCCCCAAGTGCTTTGTCTCGCCTCCTTTGAGGATGACATCGCAACCTTTCCGGCCGATTTCGAGTTTGCCGTTGTCCCCGTAAAAGATCACGCCGTTGTCATGGCCCTCGAGCGGGTAGTCGGTCCACAATCGCATCTCATACAACAGGTAACAATCGTCATACTCGAATGTGACCACCTGCGTGTCCGGCGTCTCGTGATCGTCGTCGTAGAAGAGCTGGCCGCCGGACGCGCTGACGGCCTTGGGCATGCCCACGCCGAGCCCCCACCGCGCCTGATCGACCTGGTGGATGCCGTCGTTGCCGATGTCGCCGCAACCGTAGTCCCAAAACCAGTGCCACTGGTAATGCCACCTGTTTTTGGTGAACGGCCGAACCGGCGCCGGGCCAAGCCACAGATCGTAGTTGACATCTGGCGGCGGGTCGCTCTCCGGCGCCCGGCCGATCGGTTCGCGGAGCTGGTGGTTAATGGCCTTGGCCATCCTGACTTTGCCGATCCCGCCGCCGCGCATGAATTCCACGGCTTGTTTAATCGCGGCGCTGCTTCGGGCCTGCGTCCCGTGCTGGACGCACAGCCCCGATTTGGCTGCGGCCTCTTTCAGCAGCATCGCCTCGCGGATGTTGTGCGAGCACGGCTTTTCGACGTACACGTGCTTGCCGGCCTGGATCGCCGCGAGCGCGAGCGGCGTGTGCCAGTGGTCGGGCGTCGTGATACTGACCGAGTCGATGGTTTTATCGTCGAGTAGGCGGCGGAAGTCATCGGACTGTTGAACCCGCTGAGGTTCCGGCAGCCGCTTCAACGCTTGGGCGCGCTGCGCGGGGTCGACATCGCACACGGCCACGACCGCGCAGTCGTCAAACGATGCAAAACCCTGCGCATGGTGCCGGCCCTGCCCGCCAACGCCGATTATGGCATGGCGGACTTTGTCGTTTTGTGCGGCACGCGCGGCGCTGGACACGCCGGTGAGGGCGAGGCCGGACATAACGCTGCCGGCGGTTTTCAAGAAGGTGCGGCGGCTGGATGTAGGCATGGCAAGTCTCCTGTTTTCAATTCGAACCCGCTTATCATAGAATGCCCGCGGGCGGAACTCCAGCAGAGGAGACATCATGTCGGATTTGGGCGGGTCGGGTCGCGGCGCAAAGTGGATCGTATTGGGCGCAGGTTTTCTGGGCTGGCTGTTTGCGGGCGTGCAACTGGGCCTCATGCCGTTCGCCGCGCTCACCATCTCAAAAGACCTCATGGGCGGCACTTTTACCAGCGCCGGCGCAGGCACCTGGTTTGCCGCGTATTCGGCCGTAACTATGCTGGGCGCCGCAACAGGAGGGATCCTGTTCGGCAACCTCGGCGACCGCTACGGCAGGGCCAAAGGCCTCGCATGGAGCATCCTTTGCTTCACGTTTTTCGGTCTCGCCGGCTATTTTGTCCGGACGCAGGAACAGTTAATCGCCCTGCGCTTCCTGGTGGGCCTCGGCGTCGGCGGAACGTGGCCGAACGGCGTCGCCCTGCTTAGCGAGTTCTGGTCGGACGTGTCCCGCCCCGCCATAGCCGGCCTGATGGGCGCGGGCGCCAACCTGGGCATCCTCCTGCTGGCGCTGGTGGGGAAGTTTTACGTGGTGACGCCCGAAACCTGGCGGCCGCTCATGCTCATCACCGGCAGCCCCATCCTGCTGGGCGTGCTGGCCCTCTGGCTATTGCCCGAATCGCCGAGGTGGCTGCAATCCCGAAGTACGCAAAAAGCGGCCGGCGGAATACCGCTGCGTGAACTGCTCCGGCCGCCGCTGCTGCGCTCGACCCTGCTCGGCATCGGCCTCGGCGCAATACCCCTGCTGGGCGCGTGGGCATCGAGCAAATGGATGCTGCCCTGGGCCGACGCCGCCGCAGGCGCCGCCAACCCCGGCTACAAAGCCGTGACGCTCCTCTGCTGGTCGACCGGCGCAACCGCCGGCGGCCTGCTGGGCGGCTACGTCGGCCAACTGCTGGGCCGGCGGATGTCGTACAGTCTGATCAGCCTCGGCGCATGCGGAATGAACCTGCTCATCTTTACTCAGCTTAAACCCCTGACCCCGCCGTTTCTGCCGGCCGTCTTCGTGCAGGGGGTGATCAGCACCATGTTTTTCGGTTGGCTGCCACTGTACCTGCCCGAGATTTTTCCCGTGCGCGTTCGCGCGACCGGCGTCGGCATCTCATACAACTCGGGCCGATTCCTGACGGCGGGGGCCGTGATGGCAGCAGGACTGCTGATCCAGCTTTTCAACGGCGACTACGCCAGGGTCGGAGCGATCACAGGGCTCGTATACGCACTCGGCGTGCTCGTCGTCTGGTTCGCGCCCGAGACAAAAGGCAAAAAATTGACATAAACGTTGGGACGCGCTCCGGCCGCGCGAGGCTTCTCCTGACCGAGGCTTTTCCTCACTTTCCATGGTCCGAAGGGCCGTGATACAATGGTTTTGTTGGACAAGGAGCGAGCGAACATGGTTTACACAGGGCACGTGAAGAACGGGGTGATTCTCGCGGATGATCCGGTTGAACTGCCGGAAGGCGCCGTCATCCGGTTTGAGATAGCGTCGGAGCCTGGACGAGTGGAGAATTCCGAGGCCCCCTTTGCAGAGCGCTTCGCGGAGGTTATGGGCAAAGCGCAAAGCCTGCCCGAGGACGCGGCGGAGAATCATGACCACTATCTCTATGGCGTACCCAAAAAATGAACACGGTTTTCGTCGATACGTCCTTTTACATCGCCTTCAGCAGCCCCAAGGACCGATGGCACGAAGCCGCCAAATCCTTCGCCCGTGATTTCTCCGGAGTCATGCTTACCACGGAGTTTGTCTTGCTCGAGCTTGCCAATCATCTTTGTGCTCCCCAGGACAGGACATTGTTCCCGCGTTTCCACGAGATGCTGCGAAACGATGCAAAGACTACCATTGTTCCAGCCTCTTCCGCGTGCATCCAAGACGGATTGTCGATCTATGCCGCCCGGCCCGACAAAGCGTGGTCGCTGACCGATTGCATCTCCATGGCCGTAATGCAACAGCACGGCCTCACTGATGCGTTGACCGCCGATTGCCATTTCGAACAGGCCGGATTCCGATTGTTGCTCCAAGCCTAGCCCCGGCGTGGGGGACTACTTCGCCAGCGCCCTCTCGATCTCCGCAGCAACGCGCTGCGCAAGGAAAGCCGATCCCTCATCGGTGAAATGGACATTCCGCGGGCGTTGGTACTTCTCCAAATGCGGCAAGACGCAGGCGTACAGGTCGTTGATCTCTACGCCGTGCTTTTTCATGACCTTCTCCGCGATCCGATTCACAATGACCTCATCCCCCTTGATTCGGCCCCCGGCCCCTTCCGGCACGGGCGTTGTCGACGCCCAAATCAGCTTCGCGCCGGTTGATTTCAACTTCTGCGCCAGCGCATCCAGGTTCTTCTCATACTGTTCCCGGCCGACCTGCCATTCGGCCGTTATGTCCATTTTCCCACCCTTCATACGCTTGATGTCGTGCAGGCCCCAATTGAAATGGATCACGTCCCACTTGCCCGCGCCCAGCCAATCACCCAAAAACTTGACGCCACGCGACGTCGGGCCGCCATTAACCGGAATCCGCAGCACGTTCGCTTTGCCTTCGAGCAACTTGCGTACGCCCGGCGTGTAACCCACCGAAATCGAATCCCCAATCAGCAGCACGCGCGGCAGCGCCGGGTTTTCTCCGACAAACGCATACGCGGGCTCGCCCTTTGTATCAGGATCGAGTCTCTTTTCCCATTCCGCCTTCGGATCGAGCGTCTGCGACACCAGAAGCAATATGAAAAGCAGCCGAAACATCGTTTGTCCTCCCCATCCGTTTACACGATTCCCTGTTCAACAATAAATCATTCTCCCCCAAAACCCAAACCCGATCCGTCCGATCCGACCGATCCGTCTGATCCGTCCTTCATTCTTTTCTCCAAATCCCGAGTTGAAAAGCCTGCGCGCGGTGTGGTTGTATGGGGCGGTTGCGTTGAGGGCTTGGCATGACACGCATGGCGGGGCTTATTCTTCCGATGCTTGCGGCAGCTTGCTTCGCCGCGGCCGAAGATCCCGTTACGCTCTACTACTGGGGCGAAGAAAAAGATTCGCTGGCCCCCGAAGTCCTCCAGGGGTTCGAGGCGCTCCACGACGGCAGCGACGGCAAGCCCGTTATCAAGGTCATCATGGGCCAGAGCGCCTGTTACAACAAGACCGACGACCCACAGCGGATCACCACCGCCGTCGCCGGCGGCAACCCGCCCGACGTCGTGTTCTTCGACCGGTTCGCCGTGGGTGAATGGGCCGCACGCGGCGCGTTCACCTCGTTGCAGCCCTTCCTCGATCGCGACTTGCGCGAGCGGCCCGACGACCCCATGACGCTGCGCCGCGAACAGTTCTACGAGCCATGCTGGGCTGAAGCTACGTACAACGGCGAGATGTTCGCCATTCCCATCGACACCGACAACCGCTGCCTCTATTACAACCTCGACCTCCTCGAGAAATACGCCGACAAGCTCATCCCCATCGGCTGCGTCGACGAAAAGGATCCCACCAAAGTCGGGCCGCCCCGGACCTGGGACCAGCTCAAGCAGGCCGCCAAGATCATGTCCGAATACGACAGCGAGGGGCGGATCGTGCGGCTCGGGTTCATCCCGCACTTCAAGCTGGGCAACTCGTGGCTGTACATCTACGGCTGGCTCAACGGCGCCAAGTTCATGAGCGACGACGGCAAGACCTGCCTCCTCAACGAGCCGGCCGTCGTCGAGGCGCTGGCCTACATGACGGAGTTGTACGACGAGCTTGGCGGCGGCAAGGCGGTGAGCGCGTTCGAGTCGACGTTCGTGGCGGGCGACCTCGACTCGTTCCTCACCGGCAAGCTGGCCATGAAAATCGACACCGACCTGTTCGTGGCCAACATCATGAACATGAAGCCCAACCTCCGGTTCGGCGTGGCGCTCGCACCCGCGCCCGAAGGCAAGCAGCGGCTGGGCTGGTGTGGCGGCTGGTGCGTGGTGATGCCACGGGGAACCAAGCATCCCGACGAGGCCTGGGAACTGGTGAAGTACCTGGCATCGTTCCGCGCCTACCAGATCAAGGCCGACGTCATGAAGCAGGCGGCATCCATCAGCGGCCTCGATTTCATGGCATGGATTCATGCACGCAAAGACATCACCGAGTGGGGCCTCAAAAAATACCTCTACGACGATCCGACCATCGACCAAAAGTTTAAAGACGCCAAAAAGGTGTTCGTCGACGCGATGCCCTTCTCCAAATACCGCCCCGTCACGCCCGTCGGCCAGTCGCTGTGGTTCGCGCAGGTCCGCGCCATGAACGAGGGCATCTTCAAACAGCACGACCCCGACCCCCTCAAAAATGCCCAGATCGCCTGCGACCGGAACGCTGCCGTCGTCCAAGCGGACCTGGACCGCATTTTCAAGCCAAAGCCGCACCGCGTAATCCGGTGGGAACCCATCATCGGCGGGTATGTCGCGATTGTGATTGCGGCGATGGTGTTCGGATATTGGTATTTCAACCGGAACGTCAAAGCGCGCGGATATTTCAGAAAAGAGTTCCGCGCCGGCTACCTGTTTGCCCTCCCGTGGTTCGCCGGCTTCATCGTGTTTGGCGGCGGGCCGATCTTCTTCTCGCTCATCATGAGTTTCTGCGACTACGACGTGTTGTCGCCGCCGAAGTTTGTCGGCTTCGCCAACTATGCCGAGATGTTCACGCGCGACGAGCTGTTCTACAAATCCCTGTGGAACACCGTCTACATGACGCTCGGAATCCCGCTCGGGATGATTGTCGGGCTGGGAATCGCCCTCTTGCTCAACCAGGAAGTCAAGGGCATGGCCGTATACCGGACGTTTTTCTACCTGCCATCGGTAATGCCGGCGGTGGCGGCCTCGATCCTCTGGATCTGGATTTTCAACCCCAACCAGGGCGTGCTAAACTCGCTCCTCGCCTACGTGGGCATACACGGCCCCGCCTGGCTGCAAGACCAGGCATGGTCCAAACCCGCTCTCATCATCATGGGCGTGTGGAGCGCCGGCTCGAGCATGATCATCTGGCTCGCCGGCCTCAAAGGCATCCCCAGGCACCTCTACGAAGCCGCTGAGATCGACGGCGCGGGCCGGTTCCGGCGGTTTATCAGCGTCACCCTGCCCATGCTCAGCCCCTACATCCTGTTCAACCTCGTAATGGGCCTCATCGGCACCTTCCAAATCTTTACGCAGGCACTCATCATGACCCAGGGCGGGCCCGTCGACTCCACCCTCTTCTACGTCTATAACCTGTTCAACTACGCGTTCCGCTACCTTCGCATGGGCTACGCGTCCGCCATGGCCTGGGTGTTGTTTGCCATTGTGCTCGTGCTCACCATGATCCAGATGCGCCTGTCGAAACGCTGGGTCTACTACGAATCGGATACCTGATGAAAAACGGCCGGCGAAAAAATAAGGCGTTGCGCAGGGTGCTGCTTCACGGCGCGCTTGTCGCCGGCTCGCTCGTATTTGCGGCGCCGTTTATCTGGCTCACAAGCACCAGCGCAAAAGTCGCCGACGAACTCTACCCGCCGCGGTGGGTGCCCCAAATGCCCGGCCGCGTCATCGAATCGCCCTACATCGGTATCCGCGAAAACGAGCGGCCCGAACGACCGTTTCAAGTCACAAAAGAAGAGTGGGAACGCGCGCAACAGCCGGTGAGTAAAGCGATCGATTCGAGCCTCGACAAATTCGTGCCCGAACTGCCCGAGTACGTCCGGCCATGGCTGCACGAACCCGACGTGACCGCCAGCGTTTTTGCCAGGCTCGTGCGCCGCACCCCCGACGAGGTCTTTAAGCAGCAGACTGATGCCGTCGCGGCCTCGTTCGTGCAGGGCGTGTCCACGGAACTGATTTCGAGCGTGTTCGACGACGTGTACAGGCGCGTCGCCATGGGCGACACAATTTTCTACGGATGGGACGGGTCCATCGAGGATGCGACCATGAACAACCGGTTCCCGTGGAAGTCGCGCGACGAAAACGTCCGGCTCGTCGAGCGCACCGAGGGCATGCCGCAGGCCGTGCAGGAAGTCCATTACGATTTCCGCCCCGCCGACCGGTTCACGCTCACCGCGGAGTTCCCACTCCAGATGCCGCCCGAAAAGTTCAAGAAGGTCGTAGTCAGCCACCACTCCGACCGGTCTTGGCACGTGTTGTGGATGACGGTCGAGATGGCCGGCCGCAAATACAAATCGGTGCAGCCCGGCTTCCTGGGCAGCGACCGGTGGCAGGACATCGCCTGGCAAATCGAAAGCGACGCCGACAAAACCGCACGCACAAAAACATGGCTCCGCATGGAGGATCAAGGCCCGTCCGATTTCAACGAACCCGGCCGAATCTGGCTCACGCTCGAAGTACGACAGGCCAAAGGCATCATGGCCGCCTGGAACAAATACGCCAACAACTACCGCGAGGCCATGCGAATGGTGCCACTGAAAACCTACACATGGAACAGCGTCCTGCTGGTGTTGCTCAACGTCACCGGCCAAATCGTCGGCTCATCGCTGGTGGCGTACGCGTTCTCGCGCCTGCACTGGCCCGGCCGCGATTTCTGTTTCATCCTCGTGCTCGCCACCCTGATGGTGCCACCGCAGGTGACCATGATCCCCGTGTTCCTGATCTTCAAGAACCTCGGCTGGTACAATTCGCTCAAGCCGCTGTGGGTCGGCTCGTTTTTCGGCAGCGCGTTTTTTATCTTCCTGCTCCGCCAGTTTATGAAGGGTATTCCCGCCGACCTCGAAGACAGCGCCAAAATCGACGGCTGCGGCTACTTCGGCATCTACAGGCTCATCATCCTACCGCTGATCAAACCCGCACTCGCCGCCATCGGCATCTTCACCTTCATGGGAACATGGAACGACTTCATGGGGCCCCTCATCTACCTCAACGACCAGGGACTCTACCCCCTCAGCCTCGGCCTCTTCGCACTCCAGGTGTTCCAGACCCAAAACTACGGGCTCATGATGGCCGCGTCCGTCCTGATGACGCTCCCCGTAGTCGTCCTCTTCTTCGCCGCCCAGCGCCAGTTCATCCAGGGCATCACCCTCACCGGCATCAAAGGGTAAGCGTATTCGGGTGACAAATACGCCCGAATAACACCTCCCCCCACCCAGACAGTCCGTGATAGCAGGAGTGCCGTTGACAACACGGAAGAAATGAACTGTAATCCAGACAGGGCAGACGTTGAGTCGCGGGGGCAACTCCATACGTATAAGGAATATGGGCGGCTACCTGTTGGTTGTTAAGAGCAAAAGCACGATGGGCGTGCCACTGTAAGTTCAGGAAAAATAGTGAGAAGGGGTGCTTAAAATGAAAACGATGTTGGGAGGTTACGTGTCTATCATGTTGATAGCCGTTATGGCCGGCCTGTTGCTGGGATGCCCAAAACAGCTAGAACTGATGGCGGATATGCAAAAAGCGGTCACCTTGGCACCACCCGGCGCTCAAGTGAATACACTCTATGCAGGACAAGACATGGCCGTTGGCATCGTAAGTACTTGGAATGACGCCAATTACGTCTATGTCGAATATCTACTCACGGAACCCGATTGGTATTTAACAGAGACGCACTTGGCTGTCGGGTCAAGCCTTTCAGCTATTCCTCGCAACAAACCGGGAAACCCGAAAGTCGGGCATTTCCCGTATTCCGAGTCATACGATGTGGCTTCGATGACTGTCCAAGAGCTATACGCCGTGCCACTTAATTCGTGGGTGGCAGGCACGCAGTTAGTAATTGCGGCCCATGCAGCCGTTGTGAACGCAACCATCGTCGAAGCACCTTACTACGCCTCCACGGCTCTGTATGCGTCGCAAGGAACGCTGAAAAATGGTAACCCTGTATTGCCCGAACGGTCCATTCCGGAAAACGGGTTGGTGCAAGACTATACCGGCGGCACTGTGACTTTCTTCAGTATGGGCTTCGGGGGAGAAATCGAAGTCAGTTTCGATTGCCCGGTGATGAATGGCGAAGGGGATGACGTGGCTGTTTGGGAAGTCACCAACGGCACCTATCCGCCTGAAATCGTTGACGTCTACGGCAGCATGGCCGGCGAGCCTTACACTTATCTTGGGCAGGCGACCAACGGGCGCACGGCTCCGGCCTCCGGTGGAAGCATGATTACGATGGCCACCGTCGACCTCGGGCCGCTTCCGTACGCGACCTGGATTAAGTTGGTGGATGTGAGCGACCCGACTCTGCATATCGCCACGGCCGATAGTTATGACCTGGATGGTATCAGCGCCATCCAAGACTGCATCCAGATCGAGATGGACGAAACGGCGTGGGCGCAAGGCACTCGTTTTACGGATACTCAATGGGCTATGTACTTCATGTACACGGTTCAAGAGGACCTCGACTAGAATCAGTCGCAGCGTAAGAAACTGCCTATGCGAGGGAGCAGGATGCTCCCTCGCATTTTGCGTTCTTGAGGCCGTAACCCGTCCGTTGAAGACATTCCCGCCGGTAGGTCCCACGGCTCATTATGGGCTTTACGTATTGGGGGTGCCGGCGCAGTTTTGAAATCAGGTTGAGGGGGGATAGGCCGTCCAGGCGCGGCCCACGGGGCCCGTTTGTGCGCCGCAGCGTCTGTTCGCCATAATGAGAGGAAAACTCGAGGGTACGGCTGATGGAATATTCCGAGCGCGTGGTCGAAGCCTTTGCGCTGATGTACGAGCTTCACCGGACTCAGCTCCGCAAAGGAAGCCGCACCCCCTACATCACGCACCTGCTTGGTGTGGCGTCTTTGGTCGGCGGGCACGGCGGCGACGAAAACCAGTTCATCGCCGCACTCCTTCACGACGCCGTCGAAGACCAGGGCGGTCTCGATACGCTCGAACGGATCCGCGCCCAATTCGGCGACGATGTGGCCGGCCTTGTTCTTGCCTGTTCCGACGCCGACACCGATCCAAAGCCGCCCTGGCAGGAACGCAAAGACCAGTTCCTCGAATCGGTGCGCAACGCCGACGGCCGCGTCAAACTCATCGTCGCCGCGGACAAGCTCCACAACTCCCGCGAACTCGCCGGCCACCTCCTCGAACGCGGCCCCGAAGTCTGGAAAATCTTTAAAGCCGGCAAGGAACGCATGCTTTGGTTCCAGGCGGAGACCCTCAGGGCGCTCGAACAGGGCGGGTGGCGGCATCCCATCCTGCGCGAACTCAACGATGCCGTCGATATGCTCCAGCGCACCGCCGATCGCGTCGAGCGGGAGGCCGCGGAGGATCGCTGATGGCGATCAAATATGTGAGGGGAAAAAACGGCCGCGGCGGACCTCCACACTCGTATGATCCACCCGGCTTGTTCGGATCCGGCGGCCGCGTTGACATCAAGTGGCGGCTCTTGTTCATCTACCTTGGCATCGGCGCGCTCGTGTTTGCGTTGTCGCTCGTGAATGTCCGCGACCGTCTCGATACGTTTGAAAATCAACCCACCTTGCGCGGCGTCGCCGCCCTAACCGCAAAACAAGACAACACCGTGCTCGTCTTGGACGTCGAGGCCCTCCGCGCGACCTACAAGCCCGACCCGCAAACATTCGAGCGGCTGAAACCCGGCGACCATGTTGCCGTCCTTTATCAGCGCAGCCGCAACGGCCGCCAAATCCGAATACTCGAAGTCGGAACCGTGCCCATACCGGATCGCCTGTAGGGCCTACTTCCAAGTAGGCCTTCAAGTCCCGCTTGCGCTTCCCGCATCAATCCAGTAGGCTGAGGCGCTTTGATTAAATGCAATACGAAGGGAGGAATTGAAATGAAGCTGTACAGAAACGCTCTTTTGTCCTGTCTCATACTCTTGATTGCCGGCCTCGCGGCCGCCCAGGAAGAACTGGTCACGCCGGCCATCGTCGAAAACCCCGAAACCAAACTGTTGGATCAGGAAGGCGCGGGAAAGTTGTACCAGGTCGGTGAGCACCTCGTGTGCGTCATGGAAGGCGCACCCGCCGAAATGGGATTCCAGCACGGCAGATTGCTCGCCAAAAGCATCCGCCAGATGATCAAGGAAGGATACATCCTCAAGGCCCTGTATGATCGCGGGTACACCGACGAGTATATCCTCACTCAATCGGCGCGGATGGAAAAACATTTCCCGCCCGAATACGTCGAGGAAATGCAGGGGATCTTGAAAGGGATCCGCGCCGCCGGCGTCGACGACGTCCGCTATGAGGACATCCGCACCGCCGTCACCAACGCCGAACTGTCCCACCACGGGCCCGACGCCCCGCCCGGATGTTCCAACTTCGCCGCGTGGGGAAAATGGACCACCGACGGCCGGCTCCTCCATGGCCGCAACCTCGACTGGAACATCGACCGAGGCGCGCAGGACGGCGCGGCTATCCTGGTGTGGCGGCCCAAGGGCGGCCGGCCCTTCATGATGGTCGGATGGACCGGCGGCATCGGAAGCGTCAGTGGCATGAACGCGGACGGCATCACGTTCGGCGAGATGACCTCGAGTTCATCCGACGAAACATTCGACGGCCTCCCGCTCATGCTGATGATGCGGCGCGTCCTCGAGAAAGCCCGCACACTCGACGAGGCCGTACAGATTGTCCGCACCTCGCTGCCCACCACCGGCTGGAATTTCATTCTCGGTGACGGCAAACTCCCCGACGCCCGCGCGCTCGAACGGGATGCCGCCGGCTGCGAAGTCTACGCACCCATGGATCCCAACGAAGGAGAACAAACCGGCCACTGGGCCATGGAAGACGCCGTCCGCAGAACCAACCATCCCATCGGGCTCGAGAAACTCAACAAACTCGCCGCACGGTTCGCACAACGCCAGGGCATCCCAATCCCCGAAATCGAGGCCGCGATCCCGCTTCTCAAACAACAGAATAGCTGGCAGCGGTACGACTGGCTGGGCCGGCAGATTCAGGCGCGACCCGCCGGGATGGACGTCCCCCAGGCGCTCCAACTCCTGGCCAACGGGCCCGTCAAAGCCGGGTCCACGCTCCACTCCTGGGTGTTCGACCCCAAGAACAAGGCCGCATACGTCGCCATCGCCGGCAGCAACCCTCCCGCGCCCGCGTGGAGCCGCGCATACACCCGAATCGATTTGGCGCAATGGTTTAAATAACCTATTTGGAGTGCGGCCGGTCTTGGCGCGCTTGCCTGCCGCTTTTGAGGCTAACCGTTCAACAGAAAGCCGCGGCGAGCTCATCATCAAAGCCCAAAAATCCAACTGAGGCGGCTAAGAAGCCGCAATCGACCAGTTTTCCCAGATCAACGTGCGGTGGGGTCGAGCTCCTGCTCGACCCCGCTTCCCGCCGCTGACCCAAGGTAGCATGGCGGTGGGGTCGAGCTCCTGCTCGACCGCAGCATCTAACCGCTGGCTGGGGTGCGTAAGCCACACCGCCGCCGCCGCACGGTCGCGCGGGAGCGCGACCCCACCGCACCGCCTCCCATTACATCACCGCCCTATATCATTGCCTGGGCGACCTGCCGGAGCCCAAACTCGTGCACAAATTCTTGTGAGGAACCTGTTTTATATAGCTTGAGTTGTTGCTCTTTTTTGGGCTTTTTGACGGTTAGTCAGACGGCGGGAACGGGTAGAGTTTTGCGGAACAAGGGGGAATTAGTCCGAAGTTCCAGCGGATTAGGCGGACCTTCATATTTGCCTGCTCCCCTGTGTCCGGATCGAGTGTCTGCGCCAGCCGAAAGCGGAACGGCCAGTGGGTCAATTCTGTAGGTATGGGGGAGGATTGTCAAGGGAAGAAGGGGGAGCGGGAGAGTAAATCAGTGGACATTGTGGAGATGGTGGACGTGCAGGCGAGACGCCCGCACCACAATTCACACACACACAATTAAGAATGGGACACCCCCCACAACGCGCGCTGGGAAGCGCGGGCAGGGGGTGTCCCAACGGGTGTTTTTGAACTTTTAAGCGCGCCAGGGTCGGGGTCGGGTTTTGTGTTTGTTGAAGATTTCGTGCGCTATCCGGACGTCTTCCCGGACCTGGAAGTCGAACATCCCCACGCAGAGGAAGTCGGCGCCGTTCTTGACCGCGTAGTCGAAACCTTCCCGGGCCGAGATGGCGCCGGCGCCGAGCACTTTGAATGCGATCCATGGGGTTTTCACGCCGGCCATCACCTCGATGGTTTTTTTGGGTGTTTCATCAAACACGCTGTCGTAACGTTCGGCGGGCTTGGCCGACCAGTAGTTTTTGCTGTTGAATGTCTTCATATAAAAATCGGCGCCGACGCCGATCCGCTCGCATTCGACGATGACGTTGATTTCGTGGCAACTCACGCCGGCGATGCCGCCGCCTTTCTTGATTGTTTCGACGGCCTTGGCTATCTCGTCGACCTGGCCGGCGCGCACGAGTTCGTCGCCCATCTGGCCCGTGGTGAACACGCCGACGGCCCCGTTATCGAGCGACCGGTTAATCTCGCCGGTCAAATCGGCAGGATTGGTAATCTGGGAGATCCACTGGATGTTTCCGCCTTCAACGTGCCAGTAAACGTTGAGCAGTCGCAGGGTGTCGTCATCGAGCTTGAGCATGGCGGTGTTGACGCCGTTGTCTTCGCACAACCGGAACGTCTCGAAAATTTTGTCGTCGGTGAAGTAGTACTTGAGCAACGGCGAGACGTAAATGAGGTCGCGGCTGTGTGCGTAGCCGCTGATGAGGTTGCCGCCGCAAATCAAGCGGCTGATCTCGATCTTGCCGACTTTGGCTTTGGGGAGGTTCGCGGCGGCGGGAGCCGGCCGAGTAGGCGCCGGTGGCCGTGTCGCGGCCTGTGCCAGCGCCATTTCTTCAAAACTGGCCACAAGACCCATCCCGGAAACCGTGGCCGCGGATTGCTTCAGGAAGTCGCGGCGGTGGAGATCCTTTTTCATGATTGCCTCCCATGTTCATTGCCAGCTATCTGAGGCAAGCTTACCGGATTAACGTTGCACGTGTCTATCAGGCGCAGGCGCCACCGCGCCTCTGGAGCATTCCTGAAGCGATGATCGAAGACACGAAGTCAGTTTCGCTCCAGTGAAGCGGCGAGGACGCCGCTTCGACGAGTTTTTTTGCACGACGCTTGGAAAAAAGTGGGGCACCCCCCACAACGCGCGCTAAGAAGCGCGGCGCTAAGAAGCGCGAGCGGGGGGTGTCCCGACGGATCAGGTGTTTTTGAGCTTCTTGACCTGTTTGGCGATGATCAGGTCGATGTATTCGGCGCCGAGCTCGCGGAGGACGTCGATGCCGCGGGTGCGGCCGAACTCGATTGCGGCTTCTCGTGCCCTTCGGCGCGCGAGCCTCATCTCTTCCTGCGTGAGCTTTCCGTCTTCCCGCGATTCTTTGATCGAGCGGACGTAGGTGCGGTAGGTGAGTTCAACGCCGGCCTCGAGGGCCTCGAGCGCTGCGCCGTACCGTTGATTCCTCGCCCTGCTGTAGAATTCGCTGGAGCGGAACGCCGTCCAAATCGAGCCGAGTAGGGCTGTCACCAGCGTCAAACCCAGACCCGAACCCAAATTTTCGACAATACTCATGCCTATTTAACCCTCCTTTTTTTATCGGGGAGGCCCCTTCTTTCGAAGACCTCCGCGTGTTCAAGTTGAAACCAACTCCGTTGCCCACTGCTTACAAGAACGACCGGACGTCGATGATGTAGCCGTTGACGCTGTCGTCGGCATCGAGGATGCACGTCATCCCGGGCCGCAGGTAGAGGCGCGCGAGCGGAATGCAATCGGCATCGGGGTTAGGCGGCGACGGTGATGCGCTTTCGGCGCCGGTTTTTACGGCGGTGCTCCATGTATCCAAGCGCGCCTGGACCAGGTCAATCCGTGGATTGACGCTTGGCGGGGCGATCGCCGGCGAGTCCTCTGCGGCCTGGAGTTTGTACGGGTTCTTGGATATGAACCCGTAGCCCGGGTTGACCTGCACGATCATTCCGGGCGGCGATTTCGCCGTCACCTGCAAATCGAGCGTGGCGGCGCCGCGCAAGACGCCGTCGCCGCCGCCCCACGCGAGATTGAGCAGGAAATACGCGATCTCGAGCGCGCCTTCGATCCGGTCGTCCCAGAGGTTGAGTTTGAACGATGCGACCGGCCGTTCCTGAAAGGCCCATGTCGTTTTTGTGTAACTGTTGCCCTTGATAGCCATAAGCGTGTCCTTACCTAACTTCCGCAGTTCCAACTGCGGAAGTTAGGCCTATTCGAGGTGATATCCCATATCCAACCCGACCGCGGCCTCATCGAGGCGGAACTGGTAGAGGCTTTTTGCGGGTTCCTGCGCACGTATCATGAAACTGGCAGGGCTGCCCACCGACCGCAGGGGTGAGGTGAGCCGCGCCGTCGTAGTGATTTGGCGGCCGCTGAACCGGTGCGTCACCTGCTGCACCCGGCCGGTCAGCTTGCCCGTAAACCGCCCGCCCCACTCGCCGTCGACTTCGCGCTCGAGCCGGCGCAGCGCGCCATCGCGCACCTCGACAATATCGCCGACGGCAATGCGCGATTCGCCGCAATAAAAACGGACAAACCCTGTGGGCTGCGGATAGGCGACGTCATCGAGCAGGCCTTCAGCCAATTTGTCGGCATCTTCTTCGAACCGGATCGAGTAGTAGGGGAGCGTTGCGGGCTGAAATCCGAACTCTTCGATGCTTCCCTGGCGGTAGTAGGTTTTTTGGATGCCGGCGTGAACGGGGTTGCCTTCGAAATAAAAAGCGTTGATCAATTCGCGCGATTCCGAGCCCAGCGCCACCCAGGTGTTAATTGGATCAAAACAAACCACGGCATCGGGCCGCTGTGGAGAGCGAAACGTGACGGCCATTTCGGGGCTGAGCGACCAGATGCAGCCGCCTAGATAGGCCAGGGCCGTCAGGATTTCGAGCGCGCCGCCGCTGATATCGAGCGAGGTCAGCGTAGAAGCGATTGACTCGACAGAATCCTGGTGCGCGCCGGCGTATGAGAAGAAATCTTTCAGTTCAAGTTCGGGCACAAGATACTCGCCGTCTTGCCAGAGGTATACGTCGGCGTGACCCAGCTCGACCTGCGCGGCGTTGAAGCACCGGCCGCCGCCGTAGACCAGCCCCAGGTAGCGGCCGTAGATGTCGACGCGATCGTCGAACTCTCCGGCGGCATTGCGATGTGGGTTGAGCTCGATGTAGTCGATTCCATGCTCGTCCAAGAGGTCCTGCAGTTGCTGTTTTGCGGCTTCGGCTTTGAGTTTGTACCCGCTGGCCGCATAAGTTTCGTCGGTCCATCCGGCGACTTCAGGGTGCCGGTTGATCGCGTGGGAGTTGCGGCTCATCTCTTCGCAGTCGATGAGCATCATTCTGAGGTCCGGCCAGGCGACGCCGTCAACAACCAGCCCGGCGATGGTATCGCCGTCCTTGGCATAGGCGGCGGAGGCGTCTATCCGGTCGGCGCCGACCCACTGCCCTTCACTGATGCCGCCTACCTCGAGTTCGTTCTCCGGCAGTCGGCGCGCCTGAAACTTCTGGTACTCGCGCTGCGCGCCGTCGGGATACGCAGCGTGCTCGACGAGGTAATGTATGGGGTCGACGGCCGTGTTGATAACGCCCTTGACGATCGCGCTGACGGTTTGATTTGTGTAGCAGCGCGACACATGGGCGTTGCCCTCGCGCGCCGGCCGCTCGGCTTCGATTTCGATCACCTCGTGGAACGGCACGTACCGGTCGAGGATGAGCTTTCGCGTGTCGCTCCACTGCGGAGAGATGCGCGTGATCCGGCCCTGGCAAAACAGCGCACCGTCCACGTACACGCGCACGAGGTAACCGTGGCCGATGTCGGCGACGGGTCCGGGCAGAATGCCGCGGATGGTGTCGGGGGCGTTGGGTGTGGAGCGGGTGGCTTCGAACAGCGGCACGTTGTCGAACGAAGCGAGCCGGCGGCCCCACGAGTCGATAATGTCGATTGTGTACGTCATCACCACCACCTGTCGCGGAGCGAGATGGTTACGTCGGCGTGATGCGAACTGTCGGGGCTGTCCGCCCAGCTAAGGGTTGTGCCGGGGGGTGATATGCGTGGGAACAAGCCGGACGTGTATGCGGTCACATCTTGCCCCTCGAGGGTAGCGCGGCCCTCGCCGCAGTCAAGCACCAGGGTTTCTCCGTCCTGCACGGCGCCGGAGAACAGGATCGAGCGGGTCCCGTCGCTGAACGATGGATTAGCGACGGTGCCGGAAGCCACCACGGTCAGGATTGGCAGTGCACAGGCGTTGCCTTCGGTTGTGAGGGCGAGTTCGGCTTCCTGAGTGGTTATCGCCCACTCGATTGTCTGCGCGTCGATCGATTCTTCGAACGGCGATTTCGCTTCAACGACCAGCACAAATGATCCGACGCGCGTGGATGGCGAGACGTCGCGCGAGAACTGGACACGCCGCACCCACAGCCGCCGTCCCGACCGCAGCGAGAGGGCGGCGCTGTACTCTTCTGCCGATGCCGCCTGGAGGATGGCGTCCAGTTTCGCCTCGACGCCCGCAACGGTTTGCTCGCCGGCGATGACGCCGGAAATCTCGATGCGGCGGCCGTCGCGCCCGCCGACTTCTTCGTGCTTCTCGCGGGCGGATGTATGCAGCGCGTCAAACGTTACAGTCGAGAGAACGATGGCCATGTTATGGCTCCCCCAAGACAGGCACGGTGTCGGTAGTGTCCGCGGGCGCAATGGCAAGCCTCGGCTTCAAGAACGGCTCGAGCACGTACCAGGCCTTCTCTTCGGTCAGCGCAGCCGTTTCGATCAGCGCGTCAAACCGGCGCCCCGCATCGAGGCGCTGGCCGCCGATGGTGAGTTGGCGCTGGTCCGCGGCGTCTTTTCCGGCCAGTGCGCGGAACACGTGCGCCCCGGCCAGCAGCGTCTCCCCGACGGCGAGCGCACTCTGAGGCGGCTCGATGTTGAACAGCGGGTCCAGGCGCAGGAGGATTTCGTCGTGTGCCGCGGCGATGCAGACCTCGACAAGTGCCGGCGGGACTTGCGTCTCGTCGTTTAGCTGGAACCGGAGCCGCACATCTTCTTCCGTAGCGAAATTGGCCATAAGTAAGTCCTTTCCGTTGGGGCGGCGCGAGGCTGGCCTCGCGCCGCCCGTTATGGGCGCACCGGACGATTACGTCCAGTCGCTCGCCACTACGACGCGCGCTTTCGGATAGACGATTCCGAAATTGGTCACGACCGTCAGATAGGTCCGGTCCCATTGCTGGTTAATGAGCTTGTCGCTCTCGACCAGCAAGTCCTGTTCTGTGAGTTTCTGCACGGCGTACCCGGCATCGAGAATCGTGAGTTTATCCGCGGGCTGATCTTCCAGAGGCACGAGCCGCATTCCGAGCGGCGTGGGAAATTCGCCCGTCTTGACGAAATTGAACAGTACGGCATCCTTGAACTCGTCCATGTCAAGAATGGCCTTGCACAGTTCGGAATTCGCCAGCATGTGGGTCGGGGTGAAGTAGTGTTCGAGGGTCAGTTTCAAGAACCCATTGACGATATCGGCGTAGGTCCACGTCTCGGCGGTTTCGGTGTTGACGGTTACGGCTTCGGTGCCGCTCGATCCGTCGCCGGAGATTAGAACCGTGGCGAGACGGGCGTCCAGGCACCGGCCCAGCCGCTCGCCAATCCGCTGCAAGTGAACCCGCAGCATGTCCACCGACATCCGGCGTACCGCTTCGTACGACGCGATCACGCCACGACCGACTTTCGACAACCGGACGATCCGGTCCCCGTATGTCAGTTCGGATTCGGGGATCGCCGCGCCTTCGGCAACCGCGCGCATCTCCGACTCCGCCTCGCTCTCGACCACGTAGGGCATGTCATACGCGGTCCCGTCGATCTTCTCGTCGCCGACGATCAGCGAGCGGTACACGGGCTTGCGCTTCATCCCGGAGATGACGGCCTCGCGGACGATGTCCGGGAACAGCCACTTGGCGTTGGGGTCAGACTGAAAAAACCGGTCAACGGTGATTTTGGCCAGGTCCACGCCGAATTCCTGGGCGCAGTAGTCTTGCGCGTTGGTGCCCAGGGCGCGGAAAAACTGGCTGTGGGTCAGGCCGAGTTGCCCCAGCGCCTCGTACAGATCGCGGCCGCGGACGGCCGACAGCCGGTCGGGGTCCTGGCTGAGGAACGTCAGGCGCTCCTTGACAATACCTTCCTGGTATCCCATGTGTTTGTGGTCCTCCTATAGCAGAATGTGAACCAGGCTCAGGGCCGTGTCCACTTTCACGTTGATGCCCTTGCCGTTGCCGGACGCGGGCGCCTTCACCGAACCATCGGTGGCCGACGCCACCACACCGGACACGCCGTCAACCGTCGGCGCCGTGTCCGTATAGGGGAAGATGCAAATGCCGCGGACTTTCACGGGGATGGCCGTGTCGAGTGTGCTGGCAGCGGCCAGCGCCTGGCCAAACACGGGATCTTCCGCGTCAGTTGCGTTTGTGATGGTGTATGGGCCGGTCAATTTCACGGCGTCGCCCTTGGCGATGCCGACCGTACCCGACGACGGGGTCTTGCACGTGATCACCAACTCCGTTACAACACCCCCCACGTCTCCAAAAGCCATGTTGTTTCCTCCTTAAGCCGGCCACGTCATGGCGTCGGCCGGCGGTTGTTTGTTTGTTACTCCCGCGCGATCGACAGGGCCGCGTCCGTGCGAGCAGGTTCTTCCTGCAGGCGTTCCGGCCGCGACACCGGCGACGGCGGGTACTTCTGGTCAAACCTCACTTCATACGCGCGAAGCTGCGCATGAATCTCGTCCAGCGACAGCCCCGCCAACAGCGCCCGCCAACTCGAGGCGTCAAACGCGTTGCCGTCGAGTTCACGGCCCAGGCCGCACAATCGTTCCACTGCGCGCCGCCGCGCCGCCAACCCGTCGCGGACAAGTTGCGGGCTGTCAAACGGCTGCACGTTGTTCTCGCGGAGCGTGGTCACGAGGTCGCGGGCCACCGACGCCGGTAAGCCCGGGACACGTTCCGCAATCAGTTGCTTGATACCGCCATGCCCTTTGAGCAGCAGGTTTCGCGTGTCGCCGCCGGGCCGGTTTTGCAACATGTAGACGCCCGCATCCACGCATTCGGCGTCGGTGTCGCAATCCAGCCAGCGCAACGCATGGGGCGCCTTCTCCGTAGCCCACGGCCGGCCCTCCAACGACAGGCCGTCAATACGCCAGCCCATCAGGTAACCGTCCATCTCGAGGCGGAGGTCGAGGTGCGGGCCGTCGTGGTCGTGGTGTTTGTGCAAGATGAACCGGCCATCGATGTGATCCAGCGAATCGATGTTCGGCGTTTCTTCCAGTTTTAATCTCCAGTACATGTCATTCCTCCGTAGACGCCCCTCGACGACGAGGGGTAGTCAACTTTTGAAAAGCTGTTGCGCCAGCATCATGATCATTCCGGCGAGGTTGCCGATGAGCAGCATGACTCCGCGCGCCAGGGTCGCCTCCAACCGCCGCACGCGCTCCTTGAGTTCGCCAAGGTCCTCGCGCAGATTTTGAAACTGCAGCGTGTACGCCAGTTCGTAGCGGCATTTCCCGGGTTCCTCGTTCATGACGCCTCCTGTTGCGCACGTGGCGCTAGTTATTTGAGCGGGAGATTTGGATCCAGAGCGTTCCGTCATAGAAAAGTTCCAGCGTGTCCGGCGAACAGCCCATCCAGCTTCCCGCCAACCTGAAATTACCCGAGTCCTGGATGATGCAGTCGCAGTCGCCGCCGATAATGAGAATGCGTTGCCCCGCCACACCGTCCGACAAGTTGATGATGTTGTTGCCCGTCGTCCATGTGTTGGGAATCTTGAAGACATTACCGGACGCCACGCTGGGCGAGGGCGTGTCTGCCGGCCAGGTGGTTATGGTGGTGTCGGTCATCACGCCTGCTACGGTCAGTTCGTTGAACCGGGCCGTCGACGGTGCGGAAGCCCCAATGGGCGTGTTGTTGATTGACCCGGACCAAACTGTGATGGCGTCGCTTACTTGTGCGTCTGTTAAGCCGCTGCCGACCTTGTTTGACGGAAGCAGCCCCGCCACTTCAGACGTAGCGAGGTCCACGGCGTCGGTCGTAGAATCGGCGGCTTTGAATTTGGCTGCGGTGAGCCAGGCTCCGGCGGTGTCGCTCGTCGGAAGGTTATTGCAGATCCTCAACCCGGTCCCGTCGTTGGCCGCAAACACGTAGCTGGGGGTTCCGTTGCACGAATAGAGGGTGATATAGCCTGGTGCGGAGCCGGAGTCGTAGTTGTAAACGGTTACGCTCCCCTGGGCCGGTTCAATGCCCGCGCGCCCGGCCTCGATGTTCCCGCCCCAGACGGCCATGTCATAGCCAATCGAGAGAGTCCCTGAAGCCGCGCTGAACTGAAGAACCATGCCCGGGTTGTACGTGCCACCCGACCCGGAAAGCTGGAGCTCGCCAAGCAGGCTGCTGCTTAACTTCCAATAGTCGACGGTGTAGTCGTAGGCATGGGGCGTATGCAGGTAGATGGCGCCGCTCTCGGTGTCGTCGCTTCCGTAAACGTGCAAGTTGCCGGGCGTGGTATCGTCCTGGCCGGCTTCGAGCAGTTCGCGTCCGGCCAGTTGAGAATACACCCCGGTTTCAGCGGCCACCTCACCCTCGTCCACGGTCAACCCACTGCACGTGATGACACCGTCTGTGCTGATGTTGCCGGCCTTGTCAAGGTCTGCGCCGCCATCGGCGGAATCGCCGAGGCCTCCGCCGATTCGAAGCTCTTCAAGGTAACGCGGCGACGCGCTTATGGCCAGTACGCACAGCCCGCACGCCGTTATGGCAAGAATACGTGTTTTCATGGAGCGCCCCTCCTCACTCGTCTGCCCAGACGGTTTTTGACCACAGTTCTACCGGCCGGTGGAACGCCTGGCGTCCCGCCTCCAGTGCCGCATCGAGCGGCAGCGGGCAGGATTGTCCGGTGCCGGCGGCCCTGGCTGAAAGCGATTGCGCGTTCGGGTACCGCGGCACAAATACCGTGCCCTGCGATCCCGTGGGCACCACGGATCCTTCAATCACCTCGAGCACGTCCCGCATGACGTAATGGCAGACGGCATCGCCGTACGTCCGGCCCGGCAAGTGATCGCACGTCCGCAGGTCTTTCCCGCAGATGCCGCACTCGGGCGTTCTGAACGAGAACCCTATCGAGGTTTCCCGGTACACGCCCCCTTCTATGTTCAGGATGAAGCTCGCGTTGTCGGGTGTCCGCAGGACGTATACGTCCGGTCGCACCGACAGCCGTTCCCGCGCCTCGTCGTTGTGCAGCGCCGAACGGAAAAACGTGCCCCGCGGCAGGGTCCCACGCAAGTCGTGGCGTTCCATGAGCGGCCGGCCGGGCACCATCCGGTTGATCTTTTCGAGCTCTTCATCCGGAAACCGGCTGAAGTGGCGGTCCATCTGGTTGTGGCAAAGGTCCATCGTGAAGACCACAAATTCGTCCGTGGCTAGCGGCCGCAGCGCAAACGAATTGACTTGCGCCAGCAGCGTCTCACCGGCGGTTGCCGCCGAATCGGCCGCCGAGGCGGCCGCCAAGGCGGGCGCCGAGGCCGCCCGCATGCCAACTACATAGCCGTCACGGCTAAAGACAAACGGTTCCAAATCCATTGGGGTTCTCCTTGTTTCCTTGCAACTCAACTCGTTCCGGTTCATGTCATCCGATTCCCAGCGTCATAGCCGCCGCGGCGTGATCCAGGAAGCCGGCGTCACGCAGGGCGGTCGCATTGGCAATTTCACGGCTGCGCGCCATGGCCTCTTTGAGCACGTCGACGGTCCTGTTGCCACGCATATTTACGCGGGCGCGGGCCTCGCCCCACATCAGCGAGAGTTCGAAGTTGTAGAGCCGCTCGAGGATGCGCTTAACACCGCGATTGACCGCTTCGACTTGCCTGTTGATGATTTCGAATTGGGCGGTCCCGTAGGTTTCGGTAGTGCCGTAATTCCGGCCAAGCAGGATGGGCATCAGGTGCATGCCCGTGATGACCTGCTCCTCGACCGCCTTATGGTTGTCGTAGAACACTTGGGCGTGCTGATCACCCCGCACCACCTCGATGGAAACGTTGTCGTACGTGACCAAGTTTTGATCACTTTCGATGCCCGTCACTTTCGTGCGAAGCTGCTCGAACGTTTCCTGGGTGCGTTGCGCGTAGGCTTCCGGCGATTCCCCGCGCTGGCGTTCGTCCGGCGTATACTTGACGTGCAGTTTCGACCAGCCCGCGTTGTGTGTCGCCTTGGCCATGTCCTGGATCAGGCGCTGCTGGGTTTTCACCACAAACGGGATGCAGCGAAGCATCGACCGGCCGTAGGGGTTGGTCCCATCGCGGTCCAGGCCCACGTAGATAAACCGGTCCATCGGGAGCCGGATCTCGTTGCCGTCGTGGATTTGATACGCCTGCAGCCGGCCCTGCTCCCGCCGGAACCGGATGGTCCATACATCCACGGGCACCACATCCCAGATCGATTCGCGGCTTTGCGAGAGCACAATCTCCATCGCCGCGGAACCGTACGTGAAAAGCGACGCCAGAAAAATGTCCAGCAGGCCGTCCATCCCTCTGTCGCCGCCGTTGACTCGGACGTCCAGGTCGTGGAGCAGCCGTTCTGCCCGCCGTTTCGCGATGTCCGACGACGCCTCGACGATCTCGATGTCGTACCCGGTCTGGCACAGCCGCTTCCAAGTCCATACGGCGTCGGAGATGTCGGGGATCGCGTCGCGCAGGTAGCGATAGACCTGCAGCATGAAAAACGGTGTTTCGTTCGGCAGCCTCACGAAATCATCCAAATCTGCGCCCAGCCGAAATCCAAGCCCGAAGGCGTCCTCCGGGATGGTGGCGGCGGTGCGGAACGTCTGTGCGGGCATTTGGGGCGTCCGCCGCTGGGGTTTGGGCCCCCGGCCCATCAATCGCTCGAACCAATTTGCCATTGTTTTGACCCTCATGTCCGTTTCAACTGCTTCTGTTTTATATAGCCTCGGTTGGTGCTCTTTTTTGGGGTGTTTTTGGCCTGAAACGGGGTCAAAAATATTTTTGAAGGCGCCAAGCGGCCCCCGTTGAAAAGCGGCGAATCCTATCTATATAGTGCGGCCTGTTACCGTTTTTTGGCCTAGGAAAAATTTTTTTCATGTTCGGACGAAAAAGACGCTGGCGAGACCAAATTCGGAGCCGGCCGTTCCCCCCCGAGTGGCACGAGTTGCTCCTCAAAAACCTGGCCTACTACCGGGCGCTCCCGCCCCGTGACCAGCTCGAGATCCAGGGTCACGTGATGGTGTTGCTGGCGGAAAAGAACTTTGAAGGCTGCGGCGGTCTCGCGATGACCGACGAAATCAAAGTTATGGTTTCGGCATATGCCGCGATACTGTTGCTGCACCGAACCGCGGATTACTACCCCCGTCTCGATACAATCCTGATATACCCTTCGGCGTTCATCGTTGAAACGACGCTCCCGGGGCAGGGTCCCATCGAGGTGGAACGGGAGGAGGTGAGGCGTGGCGAGGCGTGGCAACGGGGCGTGGTGATATTGGCCTGGGACAGCGTGCGCCGCAGTTTCCGCAACCCGCGCGACGGATACAACGTGCCCCTGCACGAGTTCGCCCACCAGCTCGACATGGAAAACGGGGCCGCCGACGGGCTGCCGGCGCTTCAAGACGCAGAGTTGCGTGTCCGCTGGCCGGAGGTGTTCAATGCCGAGTTTTCCAAGCTCACCGGCGACCTCGACCATAACCGGCCCACGCTCATCGATGAGTATGGAGAAGAAAGCCCGGCCGAGTTTTTTGCCGTTGTCACGGAACTGTTCTTTGAACGCCCGGCTGCCCTGAAGCGGCGCCACCCGCAACTTTACGAAGTCTTGCAGGCTTATTACGCCCAGGACCCGGCGGGCGTCTTGTCACGGCGCGGCGAACCGAACGAATATGTATAAGGAGTAAGTCTTGAAGAAGGAAACCATGTCGCCGCGAGAACGGTGGCTTGCCGTTCTCAATCGCCAAACCCCGGACCGAGTTCCCATGGACATTTGGATCACTCCTGAGGCAGCCAAAAACCTCCAGCGCGACCTCGGGTGCGATTGGGAGGACGTGCTGACGCGGCTCCACATTGACACGCCCGTCACGGTCGCCGGCAGGTACATCGGGCCGCCCCTCGAGGACGGGGCCGACATGTGGGGGGTTCGATGCAAGCGTGTCGACTACGGCACCGGCGTGTATGACGAAGCCATAAACGCCCCGCTGGCCCATTACGGTTCCGTGGCCGAAATCGAGGCGGAGTACCGCTGGCCGAGCCCGGACTGGTTCGACTACTCGCACATCCCTGCCGAAATCAAGGGGAAAAAAGACCGAATCGTCCGAGGCGGCGGGTCCGAACCGTTTCTGCGCTACAAGGTGCTGCGGGGCGATTCCCAGGCGTTCATGGACCTCATCGAACACCCGGATATTGTTCATTACTGCCTGGACAAGATGTTCAAGTTGTGCTACCAGGACACGCTGAGGATTTTTGAAGCCATCCCCGGCCGCGTGTCAATCACCTATGTCGCCGAAGATCTCGGCGGGCAGGACGGCCTCATGTGCTCGCCCGAGCACATCCGCGAGTTCCTGTTTCCGCGGATGAAACGGATGGCTGAATTGACTCACCAGGGCGGGGCGTTTGTTTTTACCCACTCCGATGGGGCGTTTCGCGAGGTTATACCCGACATTATCGATCTCGGCGCGGACGTCCTGAATCCTATCCAATGGCGGTGCAAGGGTATGGACCGGGAAGGGTTGAAACGTGATTTTGGGGCCAAATTGGCATTCCACGGCGGCGTAGACAATCAGCAAACCCTCCCGTTCAGTTCGGCCGACGACGTGCGCAGGGAGGTCATCGACAACTACGCCATTCTGGGCGCGGGCGGCGGCTACATTCTGGCGCCGTGCCATAACATACAGTCCATAACGCCGCCTGAGAACATTGTTGCGATGTACGAGGCCGGTTACGAGGCGGGCTGGCGATGAACGGGCTGATGTAAAAGGGTTTTGTTTTTCCTGCTGCTCATCTATAATGTTGCCCCGTAACCTATAACCGGGGAGGATTGGGGTTTATGGTTGACGATTCTAAATCCACCACGCTTGGCGAGGAACTCGTCCGGCAAGACGTAATCACCCGAGAAGAACTGGCAAGAGCCCGGGCGCGCGAGGCCGAAACCGGCACGCCGTGGTACCGACAACTGCTTCAAGGCGGCAAGCTCAATTTCTCCTTGCTCGAGGATATTCTCAAACACGAGTTTCACCCGAAATCGGTGCGCGACGAACACGAAACGCTCGGCCAGACGCTCGTGAAAATGAAGAGCTTGTCCGAACAACAACTGAAAGAGGCGCTGGCGGAGCAAAAACGGAGCGGCCGGCTGCTGGGCAACATCCTGCTGGACCGCGGCTATGTCACGCGCAAGAACATCACCATGGCGTTGAGCAAGCAGCACGGGCTGGAGTTTACCGAACTCGCGCAGGCGGCCAGCGAACCCAAGGCGCTCGAAGCCGTGCCGGAGAATATCGCGAAAAAAAACAAGATGCTGCCCATCCGGCTCGAGGGCGACAAGCTGACAGTTCTGATATCAAACCCGCAGGACCGCGAGCCGTTGCGCGACCTCAGCATCCTTCTGGGGAAACGTATTTATCCCATCTTGACTACGGTCGATGATATCCACACCGAGATTACAGCGCGCTACAAGAGCGCCAAGTTGAACGTCAGCCAAGCCAAGGCGGCCCCGAAAGCGTCCGCGCGCGCCGCCGGCACTTCCCGTGAAGTCGCGACCCGAACCGCAACCAGACCCGGCGCGCCCGCAAAGGAAGAAGTCGTACGACGCCTTGAAACGAAGAAGATCGAGGAGAAGAAGATGGAACCTGCCGCCCCCGCCAAGAAGAAGAAGTCACTTCAGACCATTGCCCAGGAAGCTTCGGGCATGCCTGTCATAAAGCTTGTAACGACCATCATTGAAGGCGCGGTCAATTCGGGAGCGACGGACGTTCATCTGGACCCGCAAGATCCCGAAATGCGCGTGCGGTACAGGATCGATGGCATTTTGCACGACGTCATGAGCATCCCCGGCGAAATCGAAAACGCGGTGATTTCGCGCATCAAGATCATGTCTGATATTGACATCACCGAGACGCGCCACCCGCAGGACGGGCACATCAGCATGGAAATCGGCGGGATGGAATATGACGTCCGCGTGGCCACGCTGCCGACATTCCTCGGCGAGCGGGTTGTGTTGCGGTTGCTCGACCAGTCATCCGTCTTGTCGGGAATCAAAGACCTCGGCCTTGAATTGGAAGACGAGAAGATCCTGCTTCGAGTAATCAACCAGCCGTACGGGATGATCCTGGTGACCGGGCCCACCGGCAGCGGCAAAACCACCACGCTTTACGCCGCCCTGAATCAGAAAAACGTTTTGACCGACAGTATCGTGACGCTGGAAGACCCGGTGGAATATCAGTTATCGGGAATAAACCAGGTGCAGATTGATACTGACATTGAGCTTACGTTTGCCAGCACGTTGCGCGCCGCCTTGCGCCAGGACATCGACGTCCTGCTGGTGGGCGAGATTCGAGATCCCGAGACGGCCTACATTGCCATCCGGGCCGCCATGACGGGCCACTTGGTATTCAGCACACTGCACACCAACGACGCCGCGGAAGCCATCACGACCCTGCGCAACATGGGTGTGCCTTCTTACCTTATCGCAAGCGCACTGACGGCCGTGATCGGGCAGCGGCTCGTCAGGCAAATCTGCCCGCAGTGCAAGGGTACATACAAACCATCGAAGGGCATGCTCAAGTCCATCGGACTGCCGGAGTCAACGAAGAACTTGTACAAAGGCGTTGGCTGCGAACACTGCTACCACACCGGCTCGAAAGGCCGAACAGGCATATTTGAAATGTTTGAAGTCACTCCTGAATTGCGCCGCTTGATCGCCGCCGACAGGCCCACCGAGGAAATTACGAAGGCGGGAAAACTCAAAAATATGGCCGACCGATGCAGACTCAAAGTTGAGCGGGGCCAGGTCGCACCCGAAGAGTTTTTGCGAGTGATAAGACTTTGAAGAACGTGAAAAGACTATAGAAGCTATATCGATTGCTTTTGACTACAACCTCTGGTAGTATGGCTCGAAACTGGTCGTATTCCTGCTTGTTGACAACCTGTGGATAAGTGCAGGTTCCACCTGAAATTTGAATAAGCGTCTACATTGATAGTTCCAGTCCAATTGACTGAAGTCACTGGTTTTAATGTTTGTCATTGACGCAACTTCTAGTTTTTCTCATTTATTGTTAACATATTGCAAAACAACGACTTGATAAGGATAATGT
>DATKVG010000195.1:0-15365 GCA_035530195.1 Bathyarchaeia archaeon
TGTTGAGGCCAACTCCGGTGTTCTGCCCTGGGGAAAAAACGGGACGCCCCCCGGCAGTTGTGGGGGGCGTCCCAATGTTGAGGCCAACTCCGGTGTTCTGCCCTGGGAAAAAAACGGGACGCCCCCCGGCAGTTGTGGGGGGTGTCCCAATGTTGAGGCCAACTCCGGTGTTCTGCCCTGGGAAAAAAACGGGACGCCCCCCGGCAGTTGTGGGGGGCGTCCCAACAATCCTAATCGTCCCATGTGTCCCAATTGTCTCATTCGGCCCATTGCTTTAGCCCGGAGCAGCCGATTGTACCTGAAATATGCGCCGCGTGCCCGCGCCGCTTGCGGGAGGGGCATCTTGCTTTCGTGGAGTTATCGGGCCAGGAAATCGCGGAAGTTGGTTTCGAGGAGCCGTTGAGCGTCGCGTTGGATTTCGTGTTCGTCGATGGCCCAGTCGGCTTCGAGGAGGTCGGCGTATTTGTCGGCGAGCACGTCGGCGATGATCCTGCGGGAATGGTCCCACTTGTAGATGACGTGGTCGAGCACGCGGGCGTCGCTGTGTTGTGGCACGAAACTGAGGCCAAGCAGTTCGATGCGCGTCCGGGTGATTTCGTCGATGAGGGAGGGGTTGTTGAGAAACCACCAGCAGCCGAACAGGAGCAGATTCGCGAACTTCCTTGTAACGACGGCGAGTTCATGCTGGTTCTCGCGGGCGAGCATCGTCACCATGAACTTGTTCTTGGGGAACGACCCGCACAGGCGCACAACGCTGTCGACGTCGGCCAGGCCGACGCCGTCCGAGGCAAGCCGCAACGCGGGATTCACGCCGCGTTTGACGCCCATCATCATGGCGAACGGGACGCCGTACTCGAGGGCAACGGGCAGGACGCAGTCTTCGATGATTTCGGCGCGGGGCGATTCTTCGGGGAAGGCGAAATTGGGCGGCAGGGACACGGCCATGTAGAGCGCCTTGGTGCGGTCGAGCCACTCGGCGAGGAACTTGCGGATCGCGGCGAGGGTCGGCTGGTTGAGGGTAGTTTCGACTTTGTATCCCCAGCCGCTGAGTTTTTCGCAGGTCCTTGGCCAGTCGTTGAGGAGCGGGTCGATACGGAGCGCGGGCAGAAACCTGTCATCCGGGTCGAATCCGCGCAGCCAGACCCCGCGCTCGACGTCGTCAAACGGGTCGTTGGTCATAACGGCCGCTTTGAGGTTTGCGGTACGGAACGCGAGGTCGACGTGGTCGCGCGCGTCCAGGGCATCGAAAAACCCGCGGAACTCATCGAGGTTTCGCGATGCGGTGTCGAGGCCGAGCCGGGTCAGCACGGTGAGCACGCCGCGGCATGCCTCGCTGACGGGGCTGCGCTCGATGAACAGTTCGCGCCAGATCAAATCGGCCTGGGCGCGTTTGGACATGGCGTAGAACGCGTCCGCGGTGATTGGGGCGACCCGCATGACTTCCGCGATGAGGTAGTGGTACGTCAGCAGTTCGTCGATGCCCCGCAGCAGCATGTCGCCGAACGCCGGGGCGAACAGGTGGGTGTGCATGTCAACCACGGGCGTGTGCATCACCGCCTTGAGGACGGTTTTATGCAGTTCCGAAGACGTATTGGCAGTCATGTTGCCTCTTCCGTTGAACGAGTCATCGATCGGACCGATCCGACCGATCCGACTGATTCGACCGATGGACCTGCTATTTTTGTGTGGTGGCCGTGGGCGCCGGCGCCGGCGCGGCAGGGGGTGCGGGCGCCGCGAGCGACACGAACTTGAACGCGTCGCCGGCCATTTCACCATTCACATTCAGGTTTTTCATCGTTATTACGGCCATCTCCGTTCCGGCGGCATCGAGCAGCGTGACTTTACTCAGGATTCCGGTGGTTTTGGCGAACCAGGCTTTAAAGCCGGCCACGGGCGATTCGGCTTCTTTTACGGAAGCCCGAAGAACGTGACAGTCCTGGCCGTTGACCAGTTCCGCGGGCAGGGCGGTGAGATTGGCGAGGTTCTTGCGCATGACGTTGAAAAGCCATTTGCCTCCCGGGGGCACGATTTCGGCCATGGTGGCCTGGCCGGACTCATTGAGCTTGAACAACGGCGCCAGCGCTTCGTAGTAGCCGACCTGGCCGTCATAGAGCGCCTGGGCCTGCAGCAGCCGGCCCGTGGGGCTGAACCCCGCCCAGAGGAACCCCTTGTAACGCGGCGTCTCGCCCACTTTGGCATAGTCGACCGTACCGCCGCCGACAAGCTTCATGGGTGCGGTCTGTTCCGGTTTGAGCTTGAAGCTTGCGGTCAAATCGTAGGCGCCGGAAAATGACGCCAGTTTATCGAACTGGGCCGACACGGCCTGTTCGATCTGGTCTATCGAGTCCTGGGCAAAGACGGGCGCTGCGATCAGGCTGACTAATAGCGGTAACACGAAATACATTCGCATGAAATATCTCCTGGTTCGGTTTCGCGCGCGCGCAACCGGCAAAAATCACGCCCCTACCCTACCTTTAAACGCGGGGCCGACGCAACCCGGCTTCGCCGTGTCTGCTCCAAAAACAACCTAAGCGAAAAACGGGGACTGGCTCGCCTTTTTCGGTAGTTTGAAAAAGGCGTGCCTGTCCCCGCTTTTCGTGGCCTCCGTCTCCAAGCCTCGTTTCATAGTTTAAGCTGCGCTTAACATGACTCGCTACACTACCCGGAAGCGGGAACCCGTTTGGCCAAGTTCACTTTTGGCGTGACGCCGACGTGGCGGGAAGCCGCGCTCGAAACCGCGGGCTTCGTCGCGACCTTGGTGGGTCGGACGCGGATGGTGGACATGTATCCGGTGTGGTCGCTGAGCGGCGTGGTTTGGCCGGGCACATGGCCGGTGATCGGCAACGTTTCCAACACCTGGTAGTCGTATCTGTCGGATGGGGCGCCGAAAATGTGGTCGATCCGGGAGTCGATGTTCATGAGGCGCCGGAGGCCCGCGCCGGCCACGAGCGTGTTGTATTGCATGGAGCCCGGGGCGCAATTCATATCGCCGACGAGCAGCGCGGGAACGGTGCGCAGGCACGAGTCGAGGATGAACCTGGCCAGGGAGCCCATCTGAGACTTTCGGACGCCGTCGTACTGGGTGGACCTGTACGCGGCGTGGGCGTGGGTGTTGTAGAAGTCGATGATGCCCTGGGGCAGGGCGATCCGGGCGAGCGCAACCCCTTTTCCAGCCCACCAGTCGCCGTGGTAAAACTTGTACCACTTGCCGTTCTGCTCGTAGCGGTGGAAGAAGGTTTCGACGATGGGATAGGCGCTCAAGACGAGCAAACCGCAGCCGAGGGTTCCGCTTTTGTAGTATTGGTGATAGGCGAGGCGGGAACCCGCGATCGAGGCGAGAAGCTCGCGCCGGTCTTTTTCGATGAAACTTTCCTGGATGCCGACGATATCGGGGTCGAGATGGCGGAGGGTCTCGCCGATGGCTTTCATGCGTGCGATGCGGTTGCGGCCGGCGACGTACAGGTCCTGGATATTGAACGTGACGATTCTTAGGACGACCTCGTCGGCGAGTGGCGCGGTGGATTGCGTGAGCAGGAGGCTTTTTCGCAGGTCCGTGACTATATCGGTCCTTCCATTGAACATGGCGGCCATCGCCACGAGGGCCGCCAACATCACTACGAACAAAAACAACGCAACTGCCACTGCCTTGACTGCCTTTCCAAACATTACTGCTACTGCTCCCGCGGGTACTGCACCTGCTACTGTGACGGCGAAAAGCGGGTACACGTTTTTCGCCGGCCGCGATCAAAGGTTTGCCGGGAAATAGTCCGACTGGAGCGCCTGCGCCAGGAACTCGGCCATGTGCACCGGTGTCACCTTGGACAGATGGGCGATTTGTTGACGGCAACTTGTGCCGGAAGCCACCACCATCGTCCCCGCCGCGAGCGCCTCGACTTGGGCGATCAACGGCCGGGCTACTTCGACCGATAAGTCATATTTTTCGCGCAACGCGCCAAACGAGCCCGCCATCCCGCAGCAGCCCGTGTCCATCACGAAAGCGCGGCTGCCAGGGATTTTCCCGGCGAGGGCGGCGGATTTGGCCGAGCCGGTCAGCGCCTTGGCGTGACAATGCGCGTGGATGGCCACCGAAGACTCGCCCTCCGCGAACTCGAGGGCGTCCGGCTCGCGGTCCAGCAGATTATACACGAAGTCCTCGAAAAGAATACAGCGTGGTGCAAGATCTTGCGCGTTTTTAACGTCCAACTCGACGTAATCCTGCGCAAACATCGAAAAACACGACGGCTCAAGGAAAACAATGGGAAGTGACTCGTCCTGTTTCATGAGGCGGGCGACGTTTTTCGAGCCAAACCGCCGGGCAACGTCGAGGCGCCCCACGCTGAACGCGGGCCGGCCGCAGCACGCGGTGTTTTGCGGGAGAACGATTTCAAACCCCGCCGCCTCGAGCACTTTAACGGCCGCCATCCCGATTTGAGGCTCGAAATAGCGGACGGTGCAGTCGTCCCACAGCACAATGCGGCCGCGCCGGCCATGTTTGACGGGCCGGCGTTGATACCACTGGTCGAACCGCTCCGACGTGAACGCGGGGAGTGGCCGTTTCGACGCGAGGCCGACAATCTTCTCGATGGCGAGCCGCATGAGCGCAGATTCGAGCGCCGCGTTCATCAGCCTCGGCGCAGCCGTACCAACCCGGCCCAGCAGGTCAAACCGGCTGACTACCCGTTCGAGCAGGTCGACGCCGCGCTCGCCGTGGCGGGCGTAGAGCAGTTCGGCTTTCAACAACGACATATCGACGTTGCTCGGGCATTCTTTTTTGCACGCCTTGCAGGACAGGCAGTTGCCGAGCGCCGCGTCGAGCGCGTCGGTAGCCAGCGGGTGAACGTGCGGGTCGATCCGGCCTTCGAGGGCGGCGCGGATGGCGTTTGCCCTGCCGCGGGTGGACATGTATTCCTCGCCGGTGGCCAGGTAGGTGGGGCACATGGTGGGCGTGTCTTTTCGGCACTCGCCGCACCCGTTGCATTGTTCGAGGTTGGCGATGAACGACTCGTCCCGCGCCGCAAACTTGAGCTGCGGCTTGAACGGCAGCGGGATTTGGTGGCCGTCGCCCAACCGCAGGTCCGAGTCGATCGCGAACCGGCCGTCCGGAAAGATCTTGCCGGGGTTCATCACCCCCGTGGGATCGAAAACGTTTTTGATCCGGCGCATCGCCTCGAGCAGTTCGGGCCCGATGTGGTCGTGCATGAACTCGGTTCTGGCAATGCCGACCCCGTGCTCGCCCGCAAACGACCCGCCGAACTGACGCGTGAGCGTCGAGACGCCTTCGGCGAGTTTTCGGAACTTGGCGATGCTGTCGGCGCGGTGAAGATCGATCATGGGCCGCACGTGAACAAGGCCCGAGGCGCAATGGCCGTAAAACGAGGTTTCGAGGCCGAGCGGCTCGACGAGGTCGCGCAGCGCGCCCACGTAGTCGGGCAGACGCTCAGGGCGCACAGCCACGTCTTCGATCCCCGCCACGGGTTTTGCGGGGCCTTTGCGGCTGGTGAGCAGCGACAGGCCGGATTTGCGCAGCCCCCACACCTCGAGCATCTCGTCAGACGACGTAAACGCACGGGTGCGGAGGCCGAGATGGCGATTAACGACGGCAGCCAGCCTGTCGGCGACGCGCGCGCGCGCATTTTCGTAGAACTCGACGATGAGGAAGGCCTCGCAGGGTTTTGCATCGAGTTCGAGAAGGTCGCGCGCGGCCTGAAACGCCAGCCTGCCCTTAGTCTGGTCGAACAGGAGGCGATCGCAATGCTCAATAGCGGCCGGTTCAAGATCGAGCAACTCGACCGTGGCGCGCACGGCTTCGGCAACGGATGCAAAGAAGATCACGCAGAGGCCTTTTTCGCGCGGCAGCGGCACCACGTTGAGCACAGCGGAAGTGACGGCGGCAAGCGTGCCTTCGCTGCCCGCCAACACCTTCGATAAATCGCCGCGCGCACGCAGATACGGCTCGAGGCCGTAACCGGGCCAGCGTTTTACGAGCACCCGCGGAAATCGCGACCGAATCGCCTGTTCGTTTGCGGCGATGATGCGCTCGACGGCATCGGTTTCGGCCTCGAGCCCCGCGTCATGGGTTGCTCCGACGACGGCAACGCGGCCGTCGGCCAGGACGGCCTCGACGGCAACCACGTGGTCGGCCGTCGTGCCGTAGATGGGCGCGCGCGCGCCCGACGAGTTGTTGCTGATCATCCCGCCGAGCGTGGCCCGCGAACTGGTCGCCACGTCCGGCCCGAAACACAGCCCGTGCGGCCGCAGAAAATCGTTTAGCTGGTCGAGCACGACGCCGGCGCCCACGCGCACGGTTTTCTTTTCGAGATCGAGATCAGAGATCCACCTCGAGTGCCTGGCGAGGTCGATGATAAGGCCCTCGCCGACGGCCCCGCCTGCCAGGCCGGTGCCGGCGCCGCGCGGCGTGATTGGAACGCCCGCATCAGCCGCGGCACGCATCACGCCCGCCGCTTCCCCCGCCGTTCTTGGAAACGCGACCGCAACCGGCTCGATCTGATAAATCGACGCGTCGGTCGCATAAAGCTGACGCGTCAGCGCGTCCGAACGGATCTCGCAACCCGTCCCCGCCAACGCCGATAGAACCGGTTTGCTCATTTGGGGAAACAATCCAGACAAATCAACATGCCAAAACTATACACGGAAGGGCGGAGGCCATCCAACAGAAGAATGATGAATCAAGAAACAAAGAGAAACGAAAGGCAAAGCGGGCAGGTCACGATATTATGCGGGTTTCTCGACGAACGACGGTTGGAAACCGGGGATGGCGCTGTATTCTTTGGCCTTTTCGCAGAGCGCCCGGAACTGGTGGAATTGTTTGTCGAGATTCTCTTCGAGTTCGGGTGTGACTTCGGTGATGTCGCTTTCTTCGAGGAAGGTGACGATGGTCGAGGCGCTGGCGATCGGGTCGAACACGGCCCATTTCGCGGCAAACCCGAGGAAGATGCCGATGGCGAACAGGACAAACCGGGCGATGGTGTATTGGCTGAACCAGTAGAGCGCGGCCGCGCCGAGCGGGACCAGGAAGATGACCGTGCAGACCAGCGCGAACCCGTAGCTGAGCAGGGTGAGCGTGATCGCGTTGGGCAGGATCGCTTGCCAGCACTGGCTGTACGTGACCGTGGCGTTTTTGGCGGAATCGTAGATGTTTTCGTTCTTGGCGCGGAACGTGTAGGCGAATACGGCCTCTTCGATGTAGGCCTGGCTGACGTCAATGATTCTGCGGCCAAGCAGCATGCCGGTTTCGATTCCGGGCAGGGGCATCATGCTGCTGAGGTCGTTAGCATGGTTGATGGCGCGGATGACGTCGCGGGTGAGCCGCCTGACGTGGGCGAGTGTTCCGGCGCCTTTGAAATAGTGGGTGACCCTCCCGCGGGCCCATTTGGTCTGGCTGATGCCGGGGGGAAACTTGGCCTGGGTGACGATTTCGGTGATGACGGCGATGTGGCCTGCCCGGAGCTGGTGGAACACGTATTGGTTGATGAACCCGCCGATGCCCAGCATCGCCGCCAGGCCCGCCGAAAGCACAAACAGCACCCAGAACGTGCCGGGGCCGAACACCAGGCCAATCACGAACAGCATGGCGAGATACGCGATAACGCACAGGCATAGTGCGCCATACATGAACGCGCGGTAAATGACGTAGGGGGTTGTCCGCAAGACAATATCCAATGCCCGTCGAAGCTCGATACCCATTTGCGGGTCTCCTAGACTTGCTGTGTAGAGATTATGGCGGAGTTTCGCCGGGAAGTCCAGTGAATGGGCTATCGGTCGGATCCGACCGATCCGACCGATCCGACCGATCCGACCGATAACAATTAGGCGCGTTGGTTTGAACGGCGTTGTCAAGAGACGAATTGGCGTGATAGACTGCCCGCGGGAAGGTGGCACGACCTGGTGGGAGCGCTGTGGTAACCAATAACGCGGAAGACATGCCGGACCGCACTCCGGTTGAGCCCGGGGGGGATCCAGAGGGTTCCGACGGTGTGGAGGAACGCAACCGGCTTTTGCTGGACCAGGCCAGCCTGGATGCGTTGCTTACGGCGGACGAACCTGACAAAACGCAAGACGGTTCGGCCCCCGATACGAACCTGCCGAGCGAGGAGTCGCTCGAGTCGCTGATCGCCGAGAAATCCGTGCAGGGGGCGGAGCCGGGGGATGCGCTCGCGGGGGACACGTCCCACTTTTTCGATGAAGCTACCCTGGATTCCCTGCTCGGGGATGACACCATCCTGGGGCCGGGCGGGCCGGGCGGGCCGGACGAGGCGCCCCGCGAAAGCGACGTGGAGTCGATGCTGCCGGCCAAAGAGCCGAAGAAGCCTCCATCCCCGGACGATCTGGCGCACGCGGCGCTTGACCAATCGGACGTGGACGCGCTGTTGTCGGTTGCCGCGACGGATCTGGATGGGATGCCGGCGGATGCGGTTCCGGGCGAAGCGCCTGATATGCTCCAGCCGCCGGGGTTGGAAATCCCGATAACGGACGAGGACATGGAGGCGCCCATCATCCAAGTGGACGAGGCGTCGCTGACCGGCGAACCGGCGGAAACCGAACCGGCGCCAAAAGTGGCCGCGCCACCGGCGATGGCTGCGCCACCGGTGATGGCCGCGCCACCGGCGATGGCGGAACAGGCTGAACCGGCGGAGCCGGTTTTGTCGCCGGAGATGATAAGCACGCTTGCGGCTGCGGCGGGCGCCGCTGAGCAGCCGGCGGCGACAGGCGCCGAGCCGGAGCAGGCTGAACCGGCGCCAACCCCGGAGGATGTGAGCGCAGCGCTCGGCCGGGCGATTCAACAGCACCGAGAACAGCACGGCGAGCCGCTGGAAACTATCCCCGAGAGCGCGCCGGCCGCGGAGGAGCATTTGGCGGCGGCGGGTCAGCGGCAGGGTCTATTGAAGCTGGTAACGACGCTGGCGGTGGGCACGGTGTCGGCGCTGGCGGTTTTCACTTTCCTTTACACCCACCAGGAGCGGCTGCCCGACCTGTCTTCGCTGAACCGGCTGGAAATGGGCCGGCTGGGCGCGGTGGTGGAGGAGGCGGAGCGGCTGGCGGAGGAAGGGGCTTATGATGCGGCGGTTGAGAAGCTTCAGCAGGGTGTGACCGCGGCGGGTCGCGGGGCCGACATGGGCGAGATGGCCGATGCGCAGTACCTGCTGGCGCGGGTTTCATACACGCGGTTGGGAAAGGAGCCAAGCAAGGACGGGGTCCGCGCGGCGCGGGATAATGTAAATGCGTTTCTGGACATCCATCCGCGGGACGCGCGGGTGGTCGATTGCCTGCGGTGGAAAGCGGCCCTGCTGAAATTGGAGGACGCCCCGGTTTCGGCGGCCGCGCTGTATGCGGACCTGATCGAACGCGCGACGGGCCATCCGGAACTGGCCGCGATCCTGATGGAGGCGGCGCAAACCGCCACGGATGCGGGCCGGGCATCGGACGGAATCGGATACCTCGAACGCCTTTTGCTCGAGTATCCCGGCTCGGCGCCTGCCCAGGATGCCAAACTGCTGCTGGGAGATGCCTACGCACGGGCCGGAAGGCTGGACGACGCCGCGGCCGTACTGGGTTCGCTGGCGCAGGCGCAGCGGAACACCCGGAAAGGTTCAGAAGCGGCGGCGCGGCTGGCCCAGATCGAGATGGACCGGGGCAGGCCGGACGAGGCGATCCGCCTGCTCGAGCAGCACGCGGCGTCCGCGACGACGATCGAGGGCAACGACCGGGTGTACCTGGCGCTCGGCAAGGCGTACCGGGCCGCGGGCAAGACGGCGGAGGCGCGGACGACGTTGAACGACGTCCTGAACTTTTTCCCGGAGTCGGAGGTGACGCCGGCGGTTTACGTGGAATTGTGCAACGTGCTCGAGGACCAGGGGCAGCCGGATCAGGCAATGATGACGGCACGCAAAGCAGCCAAACTGTACTCAAAAGACCCGCTGGTTCTCAATCATCTCGGGTCCATGCTCGAGCGGCGTGGCGAACTGGCGGAGGCGGCGCCAAACCGGGTCGCCGCGCATGAGGCGAAGCCGGACCCTGCGGCGCTACTGGCGGCGGCGCGAGATTTTCGTGGTGCCGGCGCCGGCGACAAGGCCATCGAGCAGTACCGGCGGCTGATGGGCGAATCGCCGGGGACACCGGAAGGGCTGGAAGGTTCGATCGAACTTTGCGAGGCGCTTTACGAGCAGGGGCAAGTGGCGGAGGCGGTCGATCGTCTTGAGAATCTGGCGCTGGCGACGCCTGCGGGGCCGCGTCAGTTGCCGGTGCTGATCGCGCTCGGGAAAATGTACGGGGAGATCGGCATCAACGACCGCGCGATCGAGGTCTATAAAAAAGTGGCCGCGCAATCGGTCGAGCCGTCGGTGCTGGCGCACGCGGCGGTGAGCCTGATGTCGAATGGGGCGTGGGACGACGGGATGGCGCTGGCGCAACGGGTCGACCCTGGCAAACTCGATGCGAAAACGGCGTCAGGGCTGCTCTTGAAACTCGGCGAGGGCCTGCTGATGAAAAACCCGCGGGACGGGGCGGAAGTGCTGGCAAAGGCGTACGCTCAGTATCCGGATCAAAGAACGAGCGAGTTGGAGACGACGCTGCTGAAGGCGTGGCTTTCTCTGGGGAACGTGGAAGAGGCGGACGGCGTGGTGGCGTCGCTCGAGTCGAGCGTCGAGGCGGGCAATAAGGATCACGCGGGGCGGCTGGTACAGGCGGCCATCATGTGCGGGGACGCCGCCTTTGACCGGGGCGACTACGCACGGGCCGCGGGCCTTTATGAAAAGGTGACGCAACTCGCAGAACCGGCAGCGGCGCCGGGGACGGCCGCCCCGCAGACGGCCGCCCCGGAAAAGGCCGCCCCGGAGACGGCCGCGCCGGAGATGACGCCGGAGACGGCATGGGCGAAGTACCAGCAGGCGAATTCGCTGATGTGGCTGGCGAATTTCAGCGAAAGCGCGCGGCTGTTTGACGAGGTGGCGGCATCGACGGCGCCGTTCGCGGGGGACGCGAAAATGAAGGCGGCGGCGGCGCGGGTGCAGCAGCGGCTGGGATGGCAGGCGCCGCCGAGTCCGGAAATTCAAGCGGAAGTGAAAGTGGGAAGCGATGGTGCAGCGCCAAAAACCGGATAAGACACTCGCGGACCGTGTAGCGAGTTTTTTTGAGCGGCAAATCGCCTGGTGCGGTTGCGTGCTCGATGATCTGGCGTCGGTCGAGGCGCAGCTTGACGAAAAAGGCCTGGACGCGCTCGAGGCCCGGCGGTCAGTTTACGATCGGGACATTGCGGAGCAAGAGAAGCAGCTTAACGCGCTGCTGGCGGAATGGCAGGACGCGCCAAAGCCGCCAGCCCCGGAATTGCAGCGGATTCGGGCGCTGGCACGGACCGCGGAAGAATGCGCGGCGCGTGCGGCGGGTGAGTTGCAGCGGGCGTCGGCCGGGACGGGCGCGCAGGCGGAGGAGGTGCGGCGGAATCTGCAGAACCTGCAAAATGGGCGGCGGGCGTTCAGCGGCTATCGGCAGCTTCAACTGGACACGGGGCTCCTCGATGAAAAAGCCTGATGCGGGCGGGGCCGCCCATACTCCCGGCGAGGACATCAAGGTTCTTGCCCAGGCCTTCGAGGTTTTTACCCAGTCGACGCAGGCACTCGAGGAGACACACCGGCTGCTCGAGGTCCGCGCGAGGGAACTGGGCGAGGAACTCGCGGCGAAAAACCAGGAACTCGCCCTTACCAACGATTATCTCAACTGCATTCTCGAGAGCATGTCGGACGGCGTGATCGCGGTAGACCCGCGCGGCGCCATCGTGACGTTCAACCGGAGTGCCCGCGTAATCCTGGGGTATGGTTCGGAGCGCGCGGTGGGGCGCGTATTCGAGGACCTGTTTGGCAGGCCGTTTCTGGCTGGCGCAGGCGTGATGCCGGTGTTGCGGAACGCCAAAGGCAGGCATGTCCGCGTGAGCGAGCGCGATGCGCCAATCGCCGATCGGGCGGGGCGGTGCATCGGCCACGTGAAGGTGTTCCAGGACCTGACGGAGATCCACGCGTTGCGCGAACAGGTGCGGCAGATCGACCGGCTGGCGGCGATCGGCGAGATGGCCGCGACGGTCGCCCACGAGATCCGCAACCCGCTGGGTGGGATCCGGGGTTTTGCGGCGTTGCTGGCGCGCGACATCCCCGAGGACGACCCCCGCTCGCGGCTGGTGGGCAAGATCCTGGCGGGGGTGAAGAACCTCGATCGCGTGGTGAACGAGTTGCTGGCGTACACGCGGCCGGTGGAATTGCACATCGCGCCTGTGAAATGTGCGGAACTGGTGGATGGGGCGCTCGCCTTCCTCGAGACGGGCGGCCGGCCGGTTTCGGTGAGAAAACGGCTTAGCCGGGATCTGGCGGTGCTGGCGGACGCGGACAAGATGCGCCAGGTATTGCTGAACATCTTGATCAACGCCGTTCAGAGCATCGATGGCGAAGGATTGATCACAGTTTCAACAAGGGCTGAACGGAGACACGTGACTATCGCCGTGGCCGATACGGGTTGCGGGATTGCCGCGGACGAGTTGAACAAGGTGTTCAGCCCGTTTTATTCAACCAAGGAAAAAGGCAGCGGGCTCGGCCTGGCGGTGGCCACAAAAATTGTCGAGGGCCACCGGGGCCGGCTCGAGGCGGAAAGCAAGCCGGGCCAGGGTTCGACGTTTCGCATCCGGCTGCCGCGAACGGAATACGGATGAAAGCTAGAATACTCGTAATTGACGACGAACCCCTGATGCGCGAGTACGTCGAGGAGGCGCTGATCCGGGCCGGCCACGAAGTGGTTGCCGCATCGGGCGGGCGCGAGGCGCTGGCGTTGATGCGGGATAGGTCGTTCGACATTGTGGTCACGGACCTCAAGATGTCGCCCGTGGACGGGCTGGCGGTGTTGCGGGCCGTGCGCGAGGAAAGCCCCGACACGCACTGCATCGTCATGACGGCCTACGGCACCATCGAGACCGCCGTGTCCGCGCTGAAAGGCGGTGCGGCCGATTACATCCTGAAACCGTTCGCGCCGGACGAACTCGATTTGGCGGTAAACCGCGCCCTCGAACAGGGGCGGATTGCGCAGGAAAACCTGTACCTGCGCGCGCAACTCAGCCGCAGCCACGATTTCAAATCCATGGTGGGTAAAGGCCCGGCGATGCGCAAAGTGTACGACCAGATCGAGAAAGTCGCATCGAGCCGGGCCACCGTCATGATCCGCGGCGAGAGCGGCACCGGAAAAGAACTGGTAGCCCACGCGATCCATTACACGGGCTCGCGCCGCGACAAGCCGTTCATTAAAATCAACTGCGCGGCACTGTCCGCGGGGCTTCTCGAGAGCGAGCTGTTCGGCCACGAGAAAGGTTCGTTCACGGGGGCGCACGAACGCAAAATCGGCCGGTTCGAGTTGGCCGACCTCGGCACCCTGCTGCTCGACGAGGTCAGCGAGATCAACCTCGAACTCCAGCCAAAACTCCTGCGGGCGCTGCAGGAACGCGAATTCGAGCGGGTCGGCGGCAACCAGCCCATCCAGGTGGACACCCGCATCGTCGGCACGTCCAACCGAAACCTCGAACAGGCCGTCGAAGACGGCAAGCTGCGGCAGGACCTGTTTTTCCGGCTCAAGGTGATCGAGATCCACCTGCCGCCGCTCCGTGCGCGCGTCGAAGACATCCCCGCCCTGATGGATCATTTCCTGAAACGGTACGCAACCGAAAACGGCAGAAAAATCTCCGGGTACAGCGACGACGCCCGCAAAATGTTCATCGAATACGATTGGCCCGGCAACGTCCGCGAACTCCAGAACGCCGTCGAGCGCGCCGTGGTACTGTCAAGCGATCCCGTGCTGAGGCCCGAGCATTTCCTGCTGGGCGGATACCGGCCCGCCCGGCCCGCGGACGGCGGGCTCCAGCCCGGCGTGACGGTCAGCGAGATGGAAAAACGCCTCATCCTCAAAACGCTCGAACATTGCCGACAAAACCGAACCCAAGCCGCAAAACTCCTCGGCATCAGCGTCCGCACCCTCAGAAACAAGCTCAACGAATACGGCCAGGCGGGATAAGAGCAGGCTGCAGCTAATCCAAACGCAAACGCAAAAAAACTTCTAGCCTCTCTCTTACACGATCAACGTAGAAGAGGCTTCCAGCCTCTTTTCGCTCAAAAGGGCCCAACCGTAGAAGAGGCTTCCAGCCTCTTTTCTTCAGCGTTCGTCTTTTCTTCAGCTTTCTTCTCTTCAGCTCACTCTCTCCCTACTCTACGCCCAAACCCAAGAACGCGGCAAGGATGCCGCGTCTACGTTTCTCCCGTCGGTTTTGCTTTTGGGTTATCGCGAATATACGCGTTTATGCGCTCCAATTGCTCAGGGCTACGCACGATATGGTCAAACGACTCCTTCTGCCAAAGCGCCCCGCCCCGCCCAACAATGGCGTTGATCCTGTTCGCCGAATACGATTTCCATGTGTGCAAGATGCCGGACAAGTCGAAGCCCGGCTGGGGCGTTACCACCGCATGCACATGATTGGGCATCACCACGTGCGCCCCAAGGTCATATCGTTGTCCGTCGAAATGCCGCAATACACCGTGCAGGAATTCCGCGACAGGACGTTTGCCCAGCACACACGCGCCATATCCCGCATCCAACCAGCGGTGGAATTGTTCCGGAAACAAGTGCCAGAACTCACGCACCTGCTCGGGTGTATGCGGAGCCGGATTGCGCTTCAGCCAAAGAGCCTTCTCCTCCTGCCACTGCCGCAGCTTGTCCTGGGGGATCGAGTCTGCCAGGCGGAACGTGACGAAATACCCAACGCCTTCTTGACGCCAATGCGGCAGATTCCCCGACAAATGCCTGACGGGCTGTGAAGGGTCGAAGAAAAAGAATTCGATATCCCCCATCGTCTTTCCCCCGTTGTGGCCTGCTGCCATTCCGCACACACAACAATACTCAAACGCAAAAAAAACTTCTAGCCTCTCTCTTACACGATCAAAACGTAGAAGAGGCTTCCAGCCTCTTTTCTTCAGCTTCCGTCTTTTCTTCAGCTTCCGTCTTCTCTTCAGCTTTCCTCTCTTCTCCGGCTCTTCTCTTCAGCTCACTCTCTCCCTACTCTACGCCCAAACCCAAGAACGCGGCAAGGATGCCGCGTCTACCTTGCCTTTCCCCACGTGCACCAACCCACCACAATGATGATTGCCTTTGACGGGTAGTGGCAATTCAGGGCAATTCAGCGCCAATTCAAGGACAGACCATGAAATGAACCGCCCCAAGCCGAGCATCGGCTCTCTAGGTAATCTGCCACACTTTCCGCCTGTAGAAAACCCTTGACAACACCCCCCGAAATCGTCGGGAAAATGCACACACGAAAATAAATATTTTTC
>DATKVG010000196.1:0-19625 GCA_035530195.1 Bathyarchaeia archaeon
GACCGTGTGGTGGCGGAGGTGGTGATTTGCTGGGCAGGCTGGCAGCGGGAGTCGCGGTCGAGCGGGAGCTCGACCCCACCGCGCCACATGAGGAGTATCCGTGAAAGCGGTTCTGGCACTCGAAGACGGCAGCGTATTCCACGGCAACGCTGTCGGCGCCCAAGGCGAGGCGTTCGGCGAGTTGGTGTTCAACACCAGCATGTCCGGCTACCAGGAAATCCTCACCGACCCGTCCTACGCCGGCCAAATCGTCACTATGACGTATCCGCTCATCGGCAACTACGGCGTAAACGAAGAGGATGTCGAGTCGCGCCGACCGTTTGTCGAAGGGTTTGTGATGCGCGAGTGCTGCACCCGGCCCAGCAACTGGCGGTCCACCAAGTCGCTCCCCGAATACCTGCGCGAGAACAACATCGTCGCCATCGACGGCGTCGACACCCGTGCCATCACCAAAATTCTCCGCACCAAAGGCGCGCAGCGGTCCGTCATCAGCACCGTCGACCTCGACCCCGACAGCCTCGTGCAGAAGGCCCTCGACAGCCCCCACATGGCCGGCAGCGATTACGTCAAGGCCGTCAGCGTCCACGAACCCTACGTCTGGAACACCGATGGCCGGTTCCACGTTGTCGCCATGGACTACGGCATCAAGTACAACATCCTCCGGCTGCTGGCGTCGCACGGCTGCAGGGTGACCATTATGCCGGCGACCACTTCGCTCGACGACGTGCTCGCCCAAAAGCCCGACGGCGTGTTCCTCTCGAACGGCCCCGGCGATCCCGCCGCGCTGCCCTACCTCTACCCGACGATCCAGGGCCTGTTCGGCAAGGTCCCCATCTTCGGAATCTGCCTCGGCCACCAGTTGCTCGGCCACGCGTTCGGCGGCACCACGTTCAAGCTCAAGTTCGGCCACCGCGGCGGCAACCAGCCCGTCATGAACCACGACACCGGCTGCGTCGAGATCACCGCGCAAAACCACGGGTTCGCCGTCGACGCCACGCGCCTCGACCTCGAGAAGGTCAGAATCACACACGTCAACCTCAACGACAACACCGTCGAGGGCATGGCACACCGCCAATTCCCCGTATTCAGCGTCCAGTACCACCCCGAAGCGTCCCCCGGCCCCCACGACAGCCGTTACCTCTTCAAAAAGTTCGTCCGCCTGATGGAAGAAGCGACCGCTAAAACCTGAGCACTTCGGAGTGCGGCAGCTTCGATGTCTCAGAATGCCCCAAGCGCTATCTCACCCAGTCCCGGAGGGACGATTTGAAAGTAGCCCAGGACGACTGAGTCCTGGGTTCAGGTTTGCACGCTGAGCTAAGTCCTGGAGGCTCTTGTTTGCGGACCTTCGTTGTATTTCCCTACATCAATCCTCGTGTTTCAACTTAAGTATCCGTGGGCGCCTTTTAGTCCTTTCCTGCTTATACCGTTCGGAATCATGGCGCTCTTTTTCGGGATCTTTGTTGTCATTGCGGCTTATTCGCCAAAAGGCGCCGTAGTAAGCCCAGACGGCATAAGCATTGTCAAACGCTGGACCCGCCCCGTGGTTGTGCCGGAATCGCAAATACTGTCTTTGGAGCGGATAGACCGAAGCGTTTTGCGCCGAACCATACGGCTGATGGGCGCCGGCGGTTTCCTGGGCAGTTGGGGGTATTTTTCGTGCAAAAAACTGGGGACATTCCGCGCTTACCTGACCAACTCGGAGTCGTTGGTTCTGATTCGCACGGTAAGCGAAGGCCTTTTCGTCATCTCGCCCGAAAACCCGGCCGATTTCATCGCCTGCGCGGAATCCTTTGGATTATGTCCTTCCAGGGAAAGCCGATGAGGCAACCCCTGCAGAATGAGCGGCAGGAGGCGAAGTCGGCGTTGGCCAAGTCGGCTTGTCTTAGGCGTTTCCGTTTTTCTTGAAGGCTTGGGCCGGATTCGGTAATACTGTGTGCCTGCGTAGTCTTCAAGGATTTTTCTTGATGAATGTAGTGACAATGAAGCGCTCCAGCGGGATTCGGGTGCGGGTCTTGCCGGCGCTGGTTGCAGTGGCCTGCGTTTCCTGCTCGCGGTTTGCGCCGCCGGAACGTGCCGCGGGTATCCTGCCGGTCCCGCCCGAGTTCAGCCTTTATGAACCCACCGCCCCCGTGCCGGACCGGTGGTGGGAATCGCTGGGGTCCGAAGAGTTGGACCGGCTGGTCGGGGAGGCGCTCGAGGGCAACCTTGGCCTTCAGCAGATCGAAGCGCGGTTTCGCCAAGCGGATGCGGTAGCGCGGCAGGCCGGGGCGGCGTTCTGGCCCGATCTCGGTTTCGAGAGCGGCGTATCCGCTTCGCGCAGGCGCACCGACACGGGCCAGTCTTTCTCCAAGCTTGACGAGGCCGCCGCAAAAACGAATGCTTTGAGGACGGTCTTGACGCCTCCGGCGGGCACAGGCGTTGCCGACGTGTTGCGCTCGACCCAAAGCCGGCTGCAGGCCGTGGAAACGCTGGCGAGCCCGAGCCCGTCTTCGGTGTCGAGGGCCACGACCCACTCCTACCAGTTCGGCCTGTCGAGCGGGTACGAGATGGACCTGTGGGGCCGGGTGCGGGCACGGTACAAGGCGGCCGTGCTGGATCTTGAAACCGTGCAGGAAGACGTGTACGCGGCGATGCTGAGCCTTTCGGGCGTTGTGGCGGTGCAGTGGCTCGATCTTGTGGGGAGCCAGCAGGAGCTGGACCTCGTGCGCCGTCAGCTCGAGTTGAACAAGACCACGCTCGAACTGATGGAATTGCGGTTTAAAAACGGAATCGCAACCGCCCTGGATGTGTTCCAGCAGCGGCAGATTGTGGCGCAGACCGAGTCGTTGATCCCGCCGCTCGAGGCGGCCCTCGAGGTGGCGCGCCACGAACTGGCCGTGCTGCTCGGTCTTCCCCCGCGCGCCGAACTCGGCGTCGAAGCGGCCGAGTTCCCATCGCCGGGCCCCGTGCCTGAACCAGGGTTGCCGGCCGACTTGCTGGCGCGCCGGCCCGACGTGCGGGCCGCGGGCCTCCAATTGCAGGCCGCGGACTGGCGGGTCGCCGCCGCGCGGGCCGACCGGCTGCCCGCGCTGCAGTTAAATGCGTCGGCCAGCTACGGCGCCGCGGAATGGAACCTCGTATTTGACAACTGGTTAGCGACACTTGCCGGCAGTTTGGCCGGTCCAATATTCGACGGCGGGCGCCGAAAGGCTGAGGTCGAGCGGACGCGCGCCGTGGTCGACGAACGGCTGGCGGCGTATCGCGACCTCGTGCTCGGGAGCGTCAAGGAAGTCGAGAACGCGATGCTACTCGAGACCAAGCAGGCCGAGTACGTCGAGGCGTTGAGGCGGGAGAAAGATGCCGCGCAAGCTGCCCACCGCCAGGCCCTCCAACGCTACCGGATGGGCGTGAACGATTACCTGCCGGTACTGTCGGCCCTGACGCAACTCCAGTCGCTTGAACGGCGGCTTGTCCGGGCGGAACTGGCGCGGCTGGAGTACCGGGTGCAGTTGTGTGTCGCACTCGGCGGCACCTGGATGAAACAGGAAACCACGCCCATCCAACCGGCGTCGATGGAGAAGACATGAGCATACAGGAAGAAACCATGGATTCCACAGAGACCGCGACGCAGGCCGTGACGCCGGCCGCCGCGTCGGCCAAACCGCGTTTCAGGGTGCTGGTCTGGCTGGGCCGGCTGGTTGAACTGGCGCTGATTGCCGGGCTCCTGATTGGGAGCGGCTGGGTCGCGTACACGTGGATGATCAATCCGCCCCAGGCTGAACGCCGTCCACCGAAGCCGCAGGCGACGCTCGTCGAGGTTGTGCCGGTCAGCGCCGGGGCCGAGCAGGTGATCCTGCGCGGCAAAATGGGCCCGGTGATCCCCGCAAAGTCGATCCAACTCGCCGCGCGCGTTAACGGGCAGATCGTGCAGGTCAACGAACAGTTTGTTCCCGGCGGCATATTCAACAAGGCCGAGGAAATCCTGCGGATCGATCCGAAAGACTATGAGTTGGCCGTAAAGCAGCAGGCCGGCAACCTTACCAAGATGGAATCGGACGTGCGGCTCGAAATGGGGCAGCAGGCCGTCGCCCGCCGTGAATTTGAACTGCTCGGCGACAGCACCGACGGCAACACCGACCTGCTCCTGCGCGAACCGCAGTTGGCCACCAAGCAGGCCGGGCTCGAGATGGCACAGGCCGCCCTCGAAAAAGCCCGGCTTGACCTCGAGCGCGCGTCGATCACCGCTCCGTTCAACGCCGTCGTGTTGACCCGCAACGTGGAAGTCGGCTCGTACGTGGCGCCGGGCACGCCGCTGGCCACGCTCGCGGCGACCGACGAGTTCTGGGTGGAGGTGTCGGTACCCGTCGATGAACTGCGGTGGATCGACCTGCCGGCGGCCGGCAACGGCGGCGGCGCCCCCGCACGCGTGTATAACCAGGCCGCCTGGGGGCCCGACTTTTTCCGCGAGGGCCGCGTGGTGCGGCTCATTCCCGAAGTGGAAACCCGCGGGCTCATGGCGCGCCTGCTGGTGGCCGTCGAGGACCCGCTTCAACGACACAGCAAGGAGAAGGGCCATCCGCTGCTGCTCAACACCATGGCGCGCGTCGAGATTGAAGGAAAACCGGTGGACGGGGTGGTCCGGGTACCGCGGACCGCCCTGCGGGAAGGCAATTTGCTGTGGATGATGTCGCCCGAGAACCGGCTGGAAGTCAAGGAAGTGCAATTGGTTTGGGGCGGCCAGGAGTCTGTGCTGGTTTCCGGTGATTTTGGCGAGAACGCGAAGCTGGTGGTAAGCGATCTGGCGTCGCCTATAGCCGGTATGCTCTTGCGGACGGGCGACCAAGCGCCCGACGCGGACGCGGCCGCATGACCAGCGGACCCTCGCTCGATATGCCCAAGGGGCCCATCGCCTGGATGGCCGAGCACCGGGTCGCGGCCAATCTGGTCATGATGGCGTGCCTGGTGGGCGGGTTGTTGGCGCTGTACGGCATCAAACAGGAAGTCTATCCCGACGTCATGCCCGACACCGTCTCCGTAACGGTCGCCTACCCCGGCGCAAGCCCCGAAGAAGTCGAAAGCGGCATCCTGCTGGCCATCGAGGAGTCTATACGCAACCTTGATGGCATCGACGAGATGATCTCCGTTGCCCGGGAAGGCGGCGGGATGGTGACGGTCGAGCTGCTGGTGGGCACGAACATCTACCGGCTGGCACAGGAAATCAAGAGCGAGGTCGACCGCATCGTCACGTTTCCCGAGGAGATCGAGCGGCCCGAGGTGCGCATCGACCAGCACCGCCACGAAGTGCTCGAGCTGGTCATTTACGGCGAGGCCAAAGACACCTCGCTGTACCAGTTGGGCGAAAACCTGCGCGACTTCCTGCTCCAGTCGCCCGACATCACGCAGGTCGATCTCGAGGGCGCGCCCCCGCTCGAAATTGGAATCGAGATTCCACAGCGGGAACTTCGCCGGTACGGGATCACCCTCGAAGAAGTGGCGGTAAGGCTCGCTGGCGCGTCCATGGACATCCCCGCCGGCGGGCTCAAAACCGATTCGGGCGAGGTGCTCGTACGCCTCAAGGAGCGGCGCGAGTACGGCCGCCAGTTCGCCCAACTGCCCGTCGTCAGCACTGAACAGGGCGGGCACGTGCTGCTGCGCGATATCGCCACCATCGACGACGGTTTCGCCGACACCGACCGCTACTCCAGATACAACGGCAAGCCGTGTGTCGTGCTCGAGGTGTACCGGATCGGCGCCGAGACGCCCATCCAAGTCGCCAACGCCGCCAAAAAAAAGCTCGAGGAGTTCAAGCCTCGCCTGGCGCCCGGCATCGAGGCCAGCGTCGATTACGACAGATCAGACATCTACAAGCAGCGCGTGGAACTGCTGTTGAAGAACGGAGCCATCGGCCTGATGCTGGTGCTGGCCCTGCTGGGCCTGTTTCTCGAGGCGCGGCTGGCCTTTTGGGTCATGATGGGAATCCCGATATCTTTCATCGGCTCGTTTCTGTTCTTGCCGGCGGGCGGTGTGACGATCAACATGATGTCGCTGTTTGCTTACATCATAGCGCTGGGCATCGTGGTTGACGACGCTATTGTTGTGGGCGAAAACGTCTACCTCCATCACCAGAAAGGCGTGCCGTTTCTTAAAGCGTCCGTACACGGGACCCGCGAGGTGGGCGTGCCGGTTGTCTTCAGCATTCTGACGAACATCGTGGCGTTCATCCCCATCTATTTCATCCCGGGAACCGTCGGCAAGTTCTTCAACATGATTCCCATCGTGGTCTGCATCGTCTTCACCATATCGCTGATCGAGTGCCTGTTCGTGTTGCCGGCCCACCTCGGCCATCAGCGCGACCGGCGTCGGGCCGGCCTGCGCCTCAAGCTGCACCAGAAACAGCAGGCGTTCAGCCGCGGGTTCACGTGGTGGGTACAGAACCAGTTCGGGCCTTTCTTGAAGTACAGCATGCGCCACCGCTACCTGACGGTTTCGGTGGCGCTGGGTTTGCTGGCGCTTACGTCGTCTTACGCCTTCAGCGGGCGGATGGGGTTCCAGTTGTTCCCCATCGTTGAGTCCGATTATGCCGAAGCTCAACTGGTATTGCCGTACGGCTCGCCGGTCGCCAAGACAGAAGCCATCGTGCGCCGCATGGAAGACGCGGCCCTGAAAATCACCGGAGAATCCGGCCATCCGGAACTGCTCAAAGCCGTCGTCACCGACATTGGCGGCACCGGCGGCCACACCGCCCGCGTGCGCGCCAGGCTTGCCGACCCCGACATCCGGAAACACATCATGAGCACCCAGGAGTTCGCCGCAAAATGGCGCGAGGCGGTCGGCGCGGTGCCCGGCGTCGAGTACCTGCGGTTTTCTTCGGAAGGCGGGGGGCCCGGCGGGCGCGGCCGGCCCATTACGGTCGAGTTGAGCCACCGCGAGATGGATGTGCTCGAGCTGACAAGCAAAGACCTGGCCAATGAACTTACGGCTTATCCCGGGGTGGCCGACGTCGACGACGGCTACCGGCCCGGCAAGCAGCAGCTCGATTTCACCCTCAAGCCCGAGGGCCGCAGCCTCGGCTTGACCGCATACCAGGTGGCGCGGCAGGTCCGCCACGCGTTTTACGGCGCCGAGGTGCTGCGCCAACAGCGCGGCCGCAACGAAATGAAGATCATGGTGCGCCTGCCCAAGCCCGACCGATCGTCCGAGCAGATGATCCACGACCTGATGATCCGCACGCCCTCCGGATCGTTTGTCCCGTTCCGCGACGTGGCCGAGATCAGCCGCGGCAGGGCCTACACCACCATCGACCGGCGCAACGGGCGCAGGGTCGTCCAGGTCGGCGCCGACATCGACCCCAGAAGCAAGGCCGGTGAAGTGCTCGGCGACCTGGACGAAACCGTCATGCCCGCACTCATGCAAAAGCATACCGGGCTCAACTACACGTTCGAAGGCCACCAGGCCGAGATCCGAAAAAGTTTCGCCAGCCTCAAAGTAACGTTTGTGCTCGCGTTGCTGGCCATCTATGCCATGCTCGCCATTCCGTTCCGCAGTTACGTCCAGCCGTTAATTGTGATGACGAGCATTCCGTTCGGCATCGTCGGGGCGTTTCTCGGGCATCTGATCATGGGGTACGACCTCTGTATCCCGAGCATATTCGGGATAGTGGCGTTGTCGGGGGTGGTGGTGAACGATTCGCTCGTGATGATCAGTTTTGCGAATTACCACCAGAGAACCGAGGGCTTTTCCCACCACGAGGCCATCTATACCGCCGCCACACAACGGTTCCGCCCCATACTGCTCACCACACTGACCACATTCGGAGGCCTATCCCCCATGATTTTCGAGACCTCGAGGCAGGCCAGGTTCTTGATTCCGATGGCACTCTCGCTGGGGTTTGGCATCCTATTTTCAACCTTGATCATTCTGCTCCTCGTGCCTTCGCTGTACATGATTCTGCAGGACATCCAAGGCGCCGCCGGAAAAGCGCGCGGTGCCGCCCAGGGGTAAAGTAGCGGGCGAGAAACCGGCATTTCTTACGAGTTCTTCTCGATCGTGAACTCGTCGCACAGATTGCCATCGAGACCAAACGACTGGTAGGTCAACTTGTTGTTTGTGCCCGCTTGGATGTCGATGACCTGCCACGTGGGCGCGTTTTCCAGCGTTATCGCGGCATAATCGAACTCACCGGCGTCGTAGAACTTGTCGCCGGCGACCGCAATAACGTAGATGGTGCCGTCGGCGGGCGAGTCAACTTTTTGGCCCGCCTTAATGGGCGGCGTGCGCAGGTACGCGTGATCGTGGCCTTGGAATGCAACATCGACGTGGTATTTGTCGAACAGGTCGCACCACTGCTCGCGAATCTCCTCATTGTCACGCCGCTTGCTGGCCGAGTAGGCCGGGTGGTGGTACATCACGAATTTCCACGTGTCGGTTGACGTGGACAACTGCTGCTCCAGCCACGGCCGCTGATCCGACGCCGACAGGTTCGAGTCCAAAACCACAAACAGCGCGTTGCTGTACCGGAACGAATAGGCGCGCTCCTTTGGGATGACATCCGGCCCGTTCTCCGGCAGGGCGAACATGGCCAGGTAGAGCCAGGGGTCGTCACCGCCGGGGCACTCATGATTGCCGATAGCCGGCATGATCGGCCGCCTGTTCACGAAACCCGAACCCGCGTCGAAAAATCTGTCCCACTCGTCTCGCCAATTGCCGCGGTTGACTTGGTCGCCCGCCGTCACGCAAAACGCCGCGTCGGGGCTGTTGCGGGTGGCGCCCTCGAGCAGCTTGCCCCACGTCGGATATCCGATCTGCACGTCGCCGAAGTATAAAAATGAAAACGACTCCGCCGCCGTCTCCGGCGCGGTCTGCGGCGCCGTCGTAAACGAACCCCAGTCGCTCCATGCGTCCGCCGAAACATTTCCAACGCGGTATTCATAGGTTGTCGAGGGCGCCAGATCGTTGAGGGTTGCGGTAACCCTGACGATCTCCGGATTGTTCTCGATAAGAGGATCGGTCAGCGGCAGGGCAGAACCCGGGGCCGTCATATCACCGTCGTTATCCGAGACCTTGCGGTATTGAACGGTGGTTTGCCCGGTTTCAGGTGAGATGCGCCACTGGATAGACTGCGTGATGGCGGGATCGCCACTCCAGGTCAGGCAGATCTGGTCGGGGTGATCCAATGCCGGGAACGCCGTCGGCCGCGGCGTGCGTGCGTCATACGCGGCCCGGACATAATACTTGGCGATGTCGTAGAGAAACGGAAGCAGAGCCGCTACGATTATGATAGCGACAGCGATTTTCCAGATGCGGGCTTTTTTCATTTACGGGCACTTTCCGCGGGAGCTTTTGAATGAGCTGGGCTGCCTTCGTAGTCATGGCCTTCGCGGCTGTACACAAACGCGCGGATTTGATCGAGCGTGCCGACAATCAGGTCGTACTCGTAATTATACACGGTGTTTTTGTCTAACGTCGCGGTGCACAGCGGCGAGATGTAGCCGGTCGAGTTCTTGTGCGCATCGCCGCCGGGTTTGTCGTGAAATCCCCCCACAAACATCTCCGTCTTGGCATTGTAAACACCGACGCCCCACGAGTTCTCGTCCACGTTCGCCGCCCATTTCTCGTGCGGTTTGGCCAGTTCCGGTTTCTTTGCGCCCGGCCCCCAATACGCCCACGGCGGGCCGACGTTCATGATCTGCGTGAGCGCCGCTTTTGTGAACGGCGCATCGCCAACATACGTATAAAGACGCCACAGGTCGCCTATCGTATACACGGCCGGCAACTCCTGGTGAGTGGACACGGCCGGCCATTTGTCATCGGTCCGGTGCGACGTCAGCCGGTTGCGCACGTGAACGCTGTTGCTGTCGAGCGAGATCCACGTTTCGAAATAGCACTCGCCGAACTCGTTGTTCATGTCCCACAACAGCGGAATCGTCTTGACATACAACTCGTTTTCAGCCCGCCGCGACTCGACCACCTTCGAGCAATTCCCATACGCATCGCCCACCTGGATCGGGTTCCAGGGCCACGGCGTCCACGACTTGCTCTGGCCTTCTCCCCGCCGGTCAAGCGCCCGGCCCGCGTAATACGACTGCTGGACCTCCCGGCCCTTGTCCTGCAGGTTGATCAGGTTCCGCGTCTCGCCGGATTTCGACAGGTAGGTGATGGCCCCGCCGTACGCACCGCAATGTATCCCAACATGGATAACGCCGTTCTCGAGGTCAAGGTCATAATCCTGCCCGAAGGCTGCCGTGCTCGCCGCAACCGTGCAGGCGACTATAAAGCTAAACGGTCTGATCAAGGTACGGTCCTTTCTTTTCTGCGTGAGAAGTTTAGATCAGCGGTTGGCATCAAGTCGAGCCGATATAGCGCCGATTATCGGCTGAGCTCGCGTTTTTTCTCGGCCCAGTTGAGTTGAAGGAAATGGCCGTTGTGCCTGAACTCGAGGTTCTCCGCCGGGAATCCGGCCTGAACGTACGGGTTGTCATAACGGGCGTAATCCTCGAGGGAGACGGCCTTGCCGTTTTGCATCAGCGGGTGTTCCCAATCGAATTCGAGCCGGCCCTGCGACGGCGAATCATACTCAACGCCCAGATGCCCGAATTTCAGCCGCGCCTTCGAGATAGCCTCCATAAACTGTTCAAACGACCCGTTCTCGCGCTTCGACCCAAGCTCGCACAGCCAGACGTTGCGCCGCCCATTCGCGATCAGTTCCGAGCCGCGGTCCCTGAAGCGCTTTGCCTCCCACGTGTACGGGTTCTTCGAGCACAGCGCCAGGTAGCCGTCCCCTTTGCGCGTGAAAATCCACGGCGCCCGCTCGACGACCTCATCAAACTTGTCCTTGGGTAGCCAGGCGTGTGTGAACTTCAGGTCGTTCTTCACGTACAGCGCGGGCCGGCTGCGGATGTTGTAGAGGGCGATGGCGACGTTGCCCGTCTGCGCCACACGCGGCAGGCTGCCCGAACCCGTCCAGTAGCCGGGCGAATTATGGCCGCCGGGAACCGGGTGCGTCGTGAAACACACCGCGTCCGGCCCCAAAGACGCCTGCCAGATGTGCTGCTGATCCCCGCCGTAATCGCGGCGGTAATCCTGCGCCGAGCTGAGCATGTAATCCGGCGTGCGATACGTGTAAATGTTGACCTCGTCGCGCAGGTTGCGCGTGATGTCGTGGCGGAAAAGCCACGCAAACGCCGGCAGAATCCCCAGGTTCCTCCGGATCTTCAGCGCGGTTTTCTTCTTCGCGAACGGCTCAAAAAATTCGTTCTCCCACCAGTTGTACTCGTCAAGCATCCGCATGAAAAGATTCACGATCTTGTGGTGGGAGTAGGCTTCCAGGCTCAGGAACACCATCCCGTCTTCGAGGTTGTTGTAGCTTAGCCCCCATTTCGCCGCATCTTCGATCTTGATGCCGGCCCGCTGGCGGTTCAACATCACGGGCCGCTCCGAATCGTTCGCAATCTCGAACAGCACACGCGGCACACCGTACTTAGTGCTCAACGCCAGCGACGCACCGCCCATCCCGCCACCCGGAATCGCGGCCTCGTCATTGTTGAACAGAAGCATGTACGTCGGCCGCGTGCTTTCGCGGGAGGCCCATTTCTTGTGGTGCTCGTAACTTCTGCCGTGCGTGCTCCCGAACAGCCCCCGGTAACTGTTGAGCGCGATATCCGCCAGCAGCAGGTCGAGCACCATCGCCGCGCCAGTCGAGATCTCCTCGTCCCCCGCAAAATCCACCAGGTTTACCAGCGCCCCGATGTCTTCCTCGTAATACACGTTCGACAGCCACTCGCTAAACCCCGTCTTAAACCGGAAATCCAGCCACCGCAGGACCCGCGGCCGGAACCGCGCCATCTGCTCGCGGCCCGTCCGCCCGGAGTTTGTGAAGACTTCGTCCGGGTACAACTGACCCGCCAGATACCCGCCCGTCGAGAACAGGATGTGATGGTTTTCCGACCAATAGCACATCGAGTCAATCCCCGGCTCATCCGGCCAGTACTTGAATCCCAAAATGCTCGCCCGCGCCCGTTCTTTCAACTCCGGTGAAAGAAGCGGCGAGTCCCCAAACTGGTAGAACACCCGCAACAGCCCCTGCAACCCGAAATCGGCGCAATCCTCGCGCCGGTTCATTTTGCCGATTGTGCGCGATAACGCCTCGCCCGAAAGTGGCTTGCCCGTCTCGAGCCGCGCCGCCGCGTCGAACGCATTGTTGTCCGACCCCAGCGCCATCTGCTCCAGCATCGCCGCACGCCGCCCGTTAAACCCCGGCGTCGGCTCCGGCTCCTCGCCAAACGCCGGCAAAACCGCCGCGACAAGCATAAGCGCCGTTATGGGCAGAATTCTGAGGTTTTTGGGGAAGGGTACTCCAATTGGCATGGCACTACCTTTTATTACTTGAACGCTGAAACAAAAAACCGTCCACGGTGTCCACAGTGTCCATCCGTCAGGCCCAACAGCGCCATCCTACCATACGGTCGCCGGCTTTGCGACTGTACCCGCCGCGCCTCAGCCGGGGTTGTTCAGATCAAACAGCGACTCGTCCACCGGCTCATTCAGCGACACCCGCGAAAACACTTCCCGCTGCGTGTAAGCCTCCTGGTTTTCCTCTAGATCGGCACGCATATCCCATATCGTTTCGAGAAGGAACCACAGGCCATCGACCTGTTGATACGTGTACGTGCGGCCGCTGCCGTCGCCGCTGTGCTCTTCGGTGAGCAAGCCCGTGGCAGTGTCAAAACGCGCCTCCGCCCCCTTCTCGCTCCACAGCCGGCTGTAGCCTGTTGTCCCGTCGTCGATATCGCAGTGCGTGTACCTATTCAGGAAAAACGGATGGGCGTCACGGATGCTCGCCATCTCCATCTGAAACACGTAATTGTCCGGGTAGCCCCAGCTGCCCGCCCGGCCCGTGTATTCCTTGTGCCCGTCCTTCCACTGGGCCACCTTCTTACCATTAGACACCATACGCCACTTGGAAGACTCTTTTCCCTGTTCCTGCTGCGTCCGTTCCGTCCAAAACCTCGGGAACGACCACACAATATTACCCACAAACGACAACTTCTGCGGGCCCTCGTTCACGCCCGCGTACATCTCGACACGGAACTGCGCCGTCTCCAGCCGGGCAAAATTATCCAGAAACCTCAGATACAGCGCCCGCGCATTCTCATATTCCTCGTCCGGCATCTGCTGGCCCGGCAGAAACCACCACATTCTCAGACGGGCAAGCGCCGGCCATCGCTCAACTTTACCTTCGATCCGATCCTCAATGGCTGCCATCTCTTCTTCGGTAGGCAGAGGCGCTGGCGCGCTAGGCCCGGGCACGGCCGGCGCCTCTTGCAGTTCGTCAATCCTCTCCGGCGGTTCCACCTGTGCCCGCCCCGGCGCCGCCTTGTCGTCTCGATCCTGCCCCACGTCGCGCGGTGCAACGCCAATGAGCACAACCACCGAGAAAACGATCGCCAGCAGAATGCCAATGATAAACGCAAGCCGCGCCTTCATTCAGCGCCTCCCTATCGGACACGATTACAGGATTAACAGGATTCAATCATCCTCTGCATCCTGTTCATCCCGTTATCCTGTCGAAATAATCTTTTGTACTACTAACCTTCAATTTCTTGTTGCGGCGCGCAAGACTTTCCATTCGTCTGGGACGCCCCCCGGCAGTTGTGGGGGGTGTCCCCCTTTTTCTTAAACTCCAGACTAGCCAACAAAAATGGGACACCCCCCACAACTGCCGGGGGGCGTCCCAGACGGGCTGTTCCCCTGGATTTGGTTGCGGCTTTGCCGCGCTGTGTTCTTTGAGTTCTTTTGTGGCTTAATTTGGCTTGTTCACGTCAAACAGCGCCTCATCCACCGGTTCGTTCAGCACGACCCGCGAGTAGACCTCCCGAATTTCGCGCACATTCCCCCAGTTCCAGATGCTTGCTTCGCTTAACGTTCTGACTCTCTCGAGCGGAAACCACAGGCCGTTCACGTTCTGATAGGTGTCCCTGATGGAGTCGCCGTTGGAACGGCGAGTTTCGGTGAGCAAGCCGGTGGTGGTGTTGAACCGGGTCTCCATACCGCCAGGGCCCCACAGGCGGCTGTAGCCGGTTGAGCCGTTGTCGAGTTCGACATTTGTGTACTCATCCAAGAAGATCGGATGGGGATCGCGTACCGTCATCAGCTCGAGACCGTAGAGACCACTGCCCCCATATCCCGACGCGTAGCCCCGTTTGAGGCGCTCGACCTCCCGGCCATCTACCCAGACGCGCCGCATTCGGCCGTCGCACACCGCCAGAACAATCTCGGGCTTGCCGCCAGTGTCATACCGGGTTGTTTCGATTCTGTGCTTGTTTGTGTCGCAAACAAAATCACGCGTTGTGTGAAGCTGTTGCGAGCCGTCCCCCATGACATAGAATTCTTCCACGTGAAATTCGACAGTCTTCATGCGGGCGAAGTCGTCCAGGAACCGCAGGTAAAGGCCGCGGGCCTTCTCGCAGTCTTCGTCGGACATCTTGGGTTTCGAAAACCACCAATTCAAGACACGGTTCGGAAACCGCAGCCGACTCACCGACGACGCGATCCGATCCTCAATCTCCGCCAGATCTTCTTCCGTCGGAAGCGGTGCGGGCGGCGGGGCCGCCGGCCGTTGGGTGGCGGGCGGGGGTTCGTTGTGCGTCGGCGCCGGAACGGGTTGCGTCGGCGAGGGGGCAGTTGTTTCTGGCGCTGGCGTAGTGGCTTGATCGGGAGAGACTGTCATCAGCACGACAAGCAAAACCGTCGTGGCCAGAACACCAAAAACGATGGCAACCTTCCCCTTCATCCAGGGCCTCCCTATCAGACAGGATTACAGGATTAACAGGATTCAATCATCCCCCGCATCCTGTTCATCCCGTTATCCTGTCGAAGACAGCAACGGGTGCTTTCAGTTCTGTTGTGCCTGGAATGGCCTGTCGAGGTCGAAGAGCCGTTCGTCAACCGGCTCGTTCAGCACGACCTGGGACACGATCTGCCTGCTGGTCAGCGGCCCTTCCGCCTGCTGCCAGCCTCGATTGAACTCGCGGATTTCATGCGGGAACCAGATGTTGTTCACCTGTTGGTATGTGAAGGTTCTGGCAGTGCTTAACTTGCGCTCTTCAATGAGCAACCCGGTGGCCGTGTCAAACGTCAATTCATGCATCCTCGGCCGCAACACGCGGCTGAACCCGGTTGAGCCGTCATCCGGCTCCCAGTTCGGCAGGTCCAGCACATATGAACCGCGGCTGCTGCGCAGCCAGTCAAAATCCAGATGAGCAAGATGACTGCCGGCGAAACTCATGTAGTATTCCCCGGGCTCTTCATTAAAAGGGGGCTCGTGCAACGGCGGCAATTGGGCGCCTACCCACGTCCACTTTTCATCGTCTTTGGAGATTTGGATATGGGGCAGGTCGATCCGTTCTCCTTTGTCATAGATCCACGTTTCCGCCCGCTGTTTGCGAGGAACCCAAACAACGTCTGCCTCATCGTTGGTCAGCTCTTTTCCGTCACGCCCGACTTCGCGGCTTTCCAGGCGAAACCGGGCAGTTTCAATTCGGGCGAAGTTGTCCAGGAATCGCTCGCACAGCGCCCTAACCTTGTCGACATCGCGTCGCGAAATCCGGGTCCGCCGAGCATGCCACCAGGTTTTGAAGCGCGTCCACGCGGGAGGAAGTGGGGGCATCGCGAACAGCGTCTCGTCCAGCGGTTCGTTCAGTGCCACGCGTGAAAAGACCCATTTGGTGACGGTGTCAGACCTTTCTCTGGAGTGTTGTTCTTCAAGGGGAAACCAGATCCCCTTTATGTTTTGATGTTTCCACGTTATAACCTCAAAGGTGTCGCGCCCCTCGACAAGCAGGCCTGTTGCGGTGTCAAAACGGACTTCCTCGCCCTTGTCGTTCCACAGTCGGCTGCAGCCCTTCGACCCGTCGTCGAACTCGCAGTGTGTAAAACGTTCCCAAAGATCGGAATGGCGCTTTTGCACCTCATCCAATTCCTGCCGGCGCAGATATTGGCTGCCGGCCATGCTGAAATGGAAATTGGCGCGCCCCCTCATCACGCCCGGCGACCACCGGTCTCTTCCCTTTACCACGTGCAAGCGCTTGCCGAAAACCTCGCCCTCTTCCATTTCAAAACTCTCCACCCGTTCGTTCTCGGGCGACCACCAGACATCCTCGACACTGGAAGAGGTCGCCGGAAAGTCTTCACTTTCTGTTTTTGACTCGACGCGGAACCTGGCTGTCTTGATCCGGGCGAAGTTGTCCAGAAACCTGGCGTAAAGGCCTCTTGCCTTCTTGTAGTCTTCCTTGGACATCTCGGTCGGCATGGCCGCTAATCCCCCTTTGGAAAAACCTCCCGCAGAAAATCGGCAACGACATTACCACCGTCTCTTAACACGGCTTCCAGTTCGCCTTTGTCGAACCACAGGCCGTCGCCTCTTGCGCACCGGTCGTACATCACCGGCTCGGCCCCCTGCGTGACGGCCTTTTCCATCTTTTTGCCGCAGATCGGACAGCGCCGCACGGCTTCCTTAGTCGCGGCCGGCTTGCCGCCGCGCAGGTACGCGGCGCACGTCTCGGCGTTGCCCATCAGCAGTTCGAGCTCGCCGCTGTCCAGCCAAATCCCCTGGCACTTCACACAGTAGTCGACCTCGACCGACGCATGCTCGATCACAACCATCGGCTCTTTACACACCGGACAGTCCATTGCGGCTCCTGTCACGCCCCTTCAGGGCTTTTTCCCTTGTTGGCGTTCCGTCCTGGGGCGTTGCCCCAGGCTAACCTGCTTAGGCCCTTCAGGCCTTTCTTGTTCTACGCAGCACCTTGTTGATGCTGACTCCTGACTCCTGACTTCTGACTCCTGACTCACGGAATAAAGTTCATATCCGGCCGCAGCGCGGCCACCCATTCAGCCAGCAGTTTCGCCGCGTTTTCCGCGTCGGCCAGCGAGATCAGCTCGACCGGCGAGTGCATGTACCGGGTCGGCACGCTCACCAGACCCGTCGCCACGCCGCCACGGCTCAACTGCATCGCGTTTGCGTCCGTGCCCGTCGCTTTCGGTTCCGCGCCGACCTGATACGGGATCTTCTTGGCCTTCGCCACGTCCACCAACTGCCGGCCCACGACCGGGTTGATGTTCGGCCCGCGCGCGATAATCGGCCCCGCGCCGATTTTCGCGTCCCCGTGCCGTTTGGTCTCGGCGCTCGGGTAATCGATGGCATGGCCCACGTCCACGGCCACACCCACGTGCGGGTTGCAGCCATAGCTGCTCGTCGTTGCGCCGCGCAGTCCAATCTCCTCCTGCACGGTCGTCACGCAATACAGCGCCACCTTGATCTTATGCTTCTCGAGCAACCGCAGCGCCTCGATAACTACGAACGCACCGACCCGGTCGTCGAATGCCCTTGCCGCAACACGGCCGTTGCGCAACTCCTGGAACCCCATGTCGATCGTGATGGGATCGCCCACCGCGACCGCCTTTTCCGCATCTTTCTTGTCCTTGGCGCCGATATCGATCCAAAGCTGGTGGATTTTCATCGGCTTTCCGCGATCTTCCTGGTCGATCAGGTGGATGGCCGTCCGGCCGATCACGCCCGCCACCGGCCCTTTTGCACCGTGCAGCACCACCCGCTGGCCCGCCAGCACCGCCGCGTCGATCCCGCCCACCGCTACAAACGAGATGAACCCCTTCTCGTCGATCGTGTTGACCATCAGCCCGATCTCGTCCACGTGGCCCGCCAGCATCACCCGCATCTCCGCACCTTTATTCTTCACGGCGTACTGGTTGCCGTGCACGTCCTTGTACACGGCGTCCGCGTACGGCCGCGCATACTTGGCGCACACCGTCTGGATTTCCGATTCCCAGCCCGACGGGCTCGGCGTCTTGATCAGTTGCCGCAGAAATTCCACGCTCTCTTTACGCATTTCAGGCTCCCGCACCCCGGATTGAAAGTTTGATTTCCTTGAGCCGTTTCATCACGTCGTTCTCGCCGCGGCCGAAATAATCGTGCAGCCGCTCATACTCCGCGAACAACGGTTTGTACGCCTTGTTGTTGGCCGCCACCGGCTTGTAAACCTCGTCGCGCAGGTGCGCCATTTTTTTCGCCGCATGCGCCACGTCGTCATACCCGCCCCCTGCCTTGCCCGCCGCCACCGCGCCCCACATCGCCGCGCCAAGCGCAACGGTCTGGTCGCTCGCGCTGATCTTGATCTCGCGGTTGGTCGCGTCCGCGAAGATCTGCATCAGCAGCGGGTTCTTGCCCGGCAGGCCGCCGCACGCGTACAACTCGTCGATCGGCACGCCCGCTTCTTCGAACTGCTTGATGATCTTACACGTGCCGAACGCCGTACTCTCGAGCACCGCACGGTACATTTCCGCCGGCGTCGTGGCCAGCGTCATCCCCACCATCAGGCCCGACAGGTCCGCGTCCACCAACACGCTCCGGTTCCCATTCCACCAGTCGAGGCAGAGCAGGCCCGATTCGCCCACTTTTAACGCCGCCGCGTGACGCGCCAGGTAACCGTGGACGTCCGTCCCTTCTTTTTTTGCCTCGTCGTTCACCCAGCCCGGAACGCAGTTATCGACGAACCACGCAAAAATGTCACCCACCGCCGTCTGGCCCGCCTCGTAACCGTAGAAACCCGGCAAGATCCCGTCTTTCACCACGCCGCAGATGCCTTCCACGATCTTCTTATCTGTCCCGCAGAGCAGGTGGCACACGCTCGTCCCCATAATCATCACCATCTTACGTCCCGCCGTCACCGTCGCCGCGGGCACCGCCACGTGCGCGTCCACGCCGCCCGTTGCCACCGCCGTGCCCGGTTTCAGGCCCAGTTTCGCCGCCATCTCCGGCAACAGACCGCCCGCACGAACGCCCGCCGGATACACGTCCTCCCGCATCTTCTCCGCCACCACCTTCTCGAACGCCGGGTCGAGCGCCTTGAAGAAATCCTTCGACGGATAGCCCTCGTCCCAAATCGCTTTATACCCGGCTGCGCAGGCGTTCCGCTTTTCCTCGCCACACAACTGCAACACGATCCAGTCGCCACCTTCCATGAACCGGTCCGCCGCCTTATACACGTCCGGCGCCTCATTCAACACCTGCAACACCTTCGGAATAAACCATTCGCTGCTGATCTTCTTGCCGTACCGATCCAGGAAATCCTCGCCACGCTCCCGCGCTACCCGGTTCACCTGGTCCGCTTCGGGCTGGGCCGCGTGATGCTTCCACAACTTCACCCAGGCGTGCGGGTTCGCCGCGAACTGTGGCGTCATGCACAGCGGCTTCCCGGCCTTGTCCACCGGCAGCATCGTGCACGACGTGAAGTCCGTGCCGATCCCGATCACGTCCTCGCCCTTCACACCCGATTGCGCAAGCACCTTCGGCACAGTTACCTCTATCACGTGCACGTAGTCGCGCGGGTTCTGCAGCGCCCAATCTGGCTCGAGCTTCTGGTTCGTCCCCGGCAGTCGGTCGTCGATCACCACGTCCGGGTACCGCTCGACAGCCGTCGCCACTTCCTCGCCGTTATCCACCGCCACGAGCAGCGCCCGACCCGACTCCGTCCCAAAGTCAAGCCCCAATACGTATTTCCGCCCCATGAGCTAAACTCCTTGTGCAGTTGCCTCTCCAGTTGCCGCACATCTTACCAAAAAACCAACCCTTT
>DATKVG010000197.1:0-61074 GCA_035530195.1 Bathyarchaeia archaeon
TGCGGCTTCTCAGCCGCCTTAGGAAGCAGTAATGACCACAAAAAAGAAGCCCAGACACCCGCTCGCCGGCGAAATGATGAGCGGCGCAGACATGATCATCCAGGTATTCGCCGACGAAGGCGCAGATACCATATTCGGGTACAACGGCGGCCAGGTACTCCCCATCTACGACGCCCTGTTCCGCTACAACGAAAACAAAACGCCCGGCCGGCAATTCCGACTCGTCGTACCCGCTAACGAGCAGGGCGCCGGATTTATGGCGTCCGGCTATGCCCGCGCCACCGGAAAAGTCGGCGTCTTTCTCTGCACCTCCGGCCCAGGCGCCACCAACTGCGTCACACCCATCCGCGACTCTATGGCCGATTCCATCCCGATCGTCCTCGTCACCGGCCAGGTCCCCCGCCACTGCATCGGCACAGACGCCTTCCAGGAAGCGCCCGTATTCAACATCATGAGCGCCACCGCTAAACACGTCTTCCTTGTCTCCGATGAAACAAAAGTCGAAGCCACCGTCCGGACCGCCTTTGCCATCGCCCGGTCCGGCCGGCCCGGCCCCGTCGTCGTCGACGTGCCCAAAGACGTGCAAAACTTCGTCGGACCCTACCAGGGCGAGGGAATCCTCGAACTCAAAGGCTACGAAATCCGCCAGAAAATCGCCCGGGAATCCCGCATCTCCGATCACGACGCCAAAACCTTCTTCCAGATGCTCGCAAAGTCCCACCGCCCACTCCTCTACGCCGGCGGCGGCATCATCAACGCAAACGCGTCAAAAGAACTCCGCGCATTCTCTGCACGCTATAACATCCCCGTCGTCACCACCCTCATGGGCATCGGCTGCGTCGACACCACACACCAACTCTCTCTCCGAATGCTCGGTATGCACGGCACCGCTTACGCCAACTACGCCGTCGAAGATTGCGACCTACTCATCGCCGTCGGCGCACGGTTTGACGACCGGGTCGCCGGGAAAGTCGCCACGTTCGCACCCAACGCCAAAATCGCACATATCGATATCGATGCCGCCGAAATCGGCAAGGTCAAACAACCCGACTGGGCGTTCGTCGGAGACGCGCGCGTCGCACTCCAAAACCTCATGGACGCCGGCGCAAACTTCAAACACGACTTCTCCAAGTGGGTCAAAGTCGTCAACAAATACAAAAAAGAACACCCCCTCGATTACGAACATAACAGCGACCTCCTCCAGCCCCAGGAAGTCCTCGAAGAACTCAACAAAATCACTCGCGGTGACGCCATCGTCTGCACCGGCGTCGGACAGCACCAGATGTGGGCCGCGCAGTACTTCGATTTCCACCAGCCGCGGACTTTCATCACCTCCGGCAGCATGGGCACCATGGGGTTTGGTCTCCCCGCAACCATCGGCGCAAAAATCGGCCGGCCCGACAAAATCGTCATCGACGTCGACGGCGACGGCAGCCTCCGGATGAACATCGGCGAAATGGACACCGCCGTCGCGTACGGCGTACCCATCAAACTCCTCCTGCTCAACAACCGCGGCGACGGCATGGTCCTCCAATGGCAGCGGCTGTACTTCGGAAGAAGATTCGCCGGCACCGAAAAAGACCACCGACAGAAAGATTTCGTCAAAGCCGCACAAGCCGACGGATTCCAGTTCGCACGACGAATCGAGAACCGCCGCGAACTGCCTCAGACACTCAAAGAGTTCATCGAATTCGAAGGGCCCGCATTCCTTGAAGTCCGTATTGACCGCGACGCCAGCGTGTACCCCATGGTCGGACCCGGTATGGGCTACGAGGAAATGATCACCGGCCCATACATCCGTAGCCGTACCGATATCCAACCCGAAGTTCACGACATCGACCCCGAAGACACCATCTAACCGGCTCATGGTGGTGCGGGCATCCCGCCTGCACAATTGTGGTGGGGCCATCCCGCCTGCACAGGAGGGCTTGCCACGGCGTAGCTGCGTCAGCAGCGAAGCCGGGTCCTATCTCCATTCCACCCCCCAAAAACTTGCCCTTCCCCCCGCCTGTAATTATAATCATCCCCGGATTAAGCCCAAACTGGAGGTCCTCCCCATGATGTCGCTGCTAATCCCAATGGTAGCCTGCATTTCCATATCCGCGCCCCAATACGGCTCTGAACTCATTTTCGAGGCCGTCCCCAAGCACAACCACGGCTCGAGCATTGTCGAAACTGCCACCGGCGACCTTATCGCATGCTGGTTTCACGGTTCCGGTGAGCGGAGTTCGGACGACGTCGTCATCCAGGGCGCACGAAAACGCAAAGGCGACGAAAAATGGTGCCCGCCGTTCCTCATGGCCGACTCGCAAGACCTACCCGACTGCAACCCCGTCCTGTTCATCGACCCGCGCGGCACACTTTGGCTGTTCTGGATCGCCGTACAAAACAACGACTGGGGCGGCAGCCTGCTCAAGTACCGGACCGCCACCGACTACGCCGCAGACGGGCCACCCGCGTGGAACTGGCAAGACGTCATCCACTGCCGCCCCCTCAATTTCGAAGCTAAGGCGCTCGCCGCTATTGGAGAGGCCGAAATACAGTTCGCCGACCTGCTCGCAGGCAACGAACGATATAAAGGCATGATCGCCGAGCTGAAGGAAAAAGCAAAGGACAAGCTCACCACGCGACTCGGTTGGATGACGCGACTCCACCCCATCATGACGTCCGAAAACCGGATGATGCTCGGGCTCTATACCGACGTGTTCAGTTGTTCCCTCGCCGCTTTTACCGAAGACTGGGGGAAAACCTGGTCGTTCAGCGAACCCATCATCAGCTACAACATCGGCAACATCCAGCCCGCGTTCGTCAAGAAAACCAACGGCGACATCATTGCCATGATGCGCGACAACGGCCTGCCCAAACGCATCCGCAGATCCGAATCCGCCGACGGCGGCGTCACCTGGGGCGACATCGAAAACATGGAAATACCAAACCCCGGAAGCAGCGTCGACGCGGTCTCGCTCTCGAGCGGCAACTGGGTGCTCGTCTGCAACGACACCACCAACGGCCGTCATCTGCTCACCGCCTACCTCTCCGATGACGAAGGCGCAACGTGGAAATGGAAACGGCCCCTCGAAAACTTCGCGCCCGACGCCGGATCCGGCGCATACCCCTGCGTCATCCAGGCCGCCGACGCAACCATCCATTGCACCTACTCATTCGTAAGAAAAGACGTAGAAGGATCCTGCATCAAACACGCATGGTTCAACGAAGACTGGATCAAGGAAGGAACCGCGCAGTAGAAGGGGGCGCGTTTCAAGACGTATCGGTCGGATCGGTCGGATCAGTCCGATCCGTGGTGCCTTGGCTTCACACAAACTTTGCGATCTCGGCCTCCAGGATCCGCTTGAACCCCTCGTATTCCGCCTGGCTCATAGTCACACCCAGGGTTTTGTATCCGGAAGTGTCTCCGCTCCGCGCGATCGGCTTTACCGGAAACCCCTTCTCATTGATCCACCGCTTGAAAAACTCCGTCGGGTTCTGCTTGTACCACAGCAGCAGGTTGGTCGAGTGCTGCGCCTCGATCGCCCGCTCGAGATTCCCCGCCTCGTAACTGTCCTGGACCGCCTTGAGGATCTCCGGGTTCAACGTTGTTCCCTGGCCGATCACCGCCTTGGCGCCCGTAACCAGCCCCGCCAAAAACGCCGCCTCATGCCCGACGATGTACCCGAAATCCTTGTTCCGCACCGCGTACGTGATATTAAAGATATACTGCGCATTGTCCGTCGACGCCTTCATCCCGACCACCCGCGGCAGGGCCGCCAGCTTCCCCGCAAGTTCCGGATCCACCAGGTACCGCTCGTCCGTCCCCGGGGACTGATAAATCAGGATCGGCCCGTCGATCTCGTTGTTCAGCCGCTCAAAATACCGCAGCACCACGTCGTGCGGCGTCTCACCCTCGCGCGGCAGAATCGCCTCCGGTATCGTATGCACCACGCCCGCGGCGCCCGTCTCGAGCGCGTACTTGCTCAACTGGATCGCCTGCCTCGCAAACACTTCCGGATCCGGCCGCTTGTCCCTGTTTCTATCCCAGATGCCCGAGCAGCCCGCCAGCACCGCCCCGCGGTCCGCCAGGCATTCGCACGACGTCCGCGTTATCTGCTGGACCTCCTCGTAGCTGAACGTGAACATCTGCCCCATCCCCGACCGCACAAAATACGCCGATACGCTCTTCGTCTGGTAGAGATACTCGAGGATCGACCGCTGCCCCGCGTCGTCCAGCCGGCCCGCCTCGTCGAATGCCGTAAAAACAGGCGAGATACACCCATGGATGAAGTTTGGAATCATGACGGTCTCCAGTCTACCTTTTTTTCGACCACGTCGAAGGGGGTTTTGCGGTTTTCGCCGACATCTTCCGCGCAAGGGTCCGCGCGGTCAGCGACGGTTGTGATTTTTTCTGCGGGCGCAGTGGCCGCCACTTCCACATCAGCGCCATGATGGCCACCACCGCCCCTATCTCAGCGTAAAACAGCCACGTCGGGTTGTACAGCGTCCGGTCGTAGAACTGCAAGAATGGCGTTGTCCAACCAGGGTTGGTATCCGCCAGCCGGTCGAACGCACGTTTCATCGCGCTTTCCGCCTTAAACCACGAAACCAGCCGGGTTACGCCACCCAAAATCGAGTGCATCAACAAGCAGTAAATCATAAACTCCACCGCGTAAAGGATCGCCGGGATCGAGTACCGCCGGAACAACACCACCGGCGGAAGCAACACCAGGAAAATACCCGCGTAAAGCTTGTAATGCTCGCGCAAATGTTCCTGCACTGCGTCCATAAGCTGCCTCCCTCGCGTTCCCCTACGAGTCTAGCACACTCTCCGCCTCTTGGCAAAGGGCGGAACAAACCGCGGAACAAACCGCGGAACAAACCGCCGCCTATCACGGAGTTTCAAGAAGCTTCTGAAACTCCGCATGCTGCCTCAGCCCCGCCAACCGCGGGTCCTTTGCGAGCCCTTCACGCACTTGCGGCGCGCATTTGACCGCCTCGGCAAACGCCGCCACCGCTTCATCGGAGCGATCCGGCGCGGATAGCGCCAGGAAAAACCCCAGTTCGAGATGCCCCAGCGGCTTGCGCGGTTCGAGCTGTGCCGCCAGCCGCAACTGTTCCTCCGCCTCCTTGAACTTCTGCCGTTGCGCCAGCACCGCACCCAGCGCCAATCGAATCTGCGCTGAAGTCGGCGCAAGCCGCACGCTATCCCGAAACGCCGACTCCGCGCCCGCGAAATCCTTGTTCTTGACCGCGTCCGCACCCGATTTCAGCAGGATCGCAAAACGGCGCCGTTTCCACTGCATGTAAACCGAACGTAAAGCGATGATCAGCAAAACGACCGCTAAACCAAAAAGTGGTGATTTCATACGCTAATTATGCGGGGAAACCCCAACTTTGGCAAATAAATCTCGCTCCGATTAATCCGCAATCCGAAATTACCCTTTTATCACTCCCACGGGCCGAATCCGCGCCACTTTAAGGCCGATCCCGGATTCCGCCACCACGTCCGCCACGGCGTCGATGTCTTTATAGGCTTCCGGCGCCTCCTCGGTCAGCGTCCGTTTGCTCCGCGCCATGACGACGATGCTTTTGGCCTCGAGTTCGTGCATCAGCGTGGCGGCATCTTTGGCTTTGCTGGCGGCTTTCCGGCTCAACATCCGCCCGGCGCCGTGGCAGCAACTGCCGAACGTTTTCTCGAGCGCCGTCTCGGTGCCCGCGCACACGTACGAGCCCGTGCCCATGTCGCCGGGGATGAGCACCGGCTGGCCCACGGCCCGGTACCGCTCGAGCACCTCGGGCCGCGTGCCTGGAAACGCCCGCGTCGCCCCTTTTCGGTGCACGCACAGCCGCCGCACACGCCCGCCGACATTGTGCGTCTCGATCTTGGCGATGTTGTGACAGACGTCGTACAGCAGCCGGCCCTGCAACTGCTCGGGTTTGATCCGCAGCGTGTGCTCGAGCGACCGCCGCGCCAGTTCCATCATGATCTGCCGGTTTGCCCAAGCGTAATTCGCCGCCGCAGACATCGCCGCCACGTACTGCCGCCCTTCGGGCGACTCGACCGGCGCGCAGCACAGTTGCCGGTCCGGCAGCGTGATGCCGTACTTCTGCGCGGCCCGCAGCATCGTCTGGATGAAGTCGTCGCACACCTGGTAGCCCAGCCCCCGGCTGCCGCTGTGGATCATCACCGTGATGAACCCCTCGCGCAACCCGTATGCCTCGGCAATCTTCACATCAAAGATGCGCTCGATCACGCCCACTTCCACGAAATGGTTGCCCGATCCCAGCGTGCCCACCTGGTTCTCGCCACGCGCCAGCGCACGCGCCGACACCGCGGCCGCGTCCGCCGCCTCGATCCGGCCGTGATCCTCGGTGGCATCGAGGTCCTCGAGCGTGCCGTAGCCCTGGCTCACCGCCCAATGCGCGCCCTCGTTGAGCACGCGCCTCATCTCGCTCTCGCTCAGCTTCGGGATCGCCCCCTCGGAGCCAACGCCCGCCGGGATGTCCCGGTACAGCCCCGCGACGATGTCGTGCAGCCGCTCTTTCACCGGCGCATACTCGAGCGCCGTCGTCATCACCCGGCAGCCGCAGTTGATGTCGTACCCAACGCCGCCCGGCGAGATCACCCCGCCCTCGGCCGGATCCGTAGCGGCCACGCCGCCAATCGGGAAACCGTACCCCCAATGCGCGTCCGGCATCGCCATCGAATACGCCACAATACCCGGCAGCCACGCCACGTTCGCCACCTGTTCCGCCGCCTTGTCACGCAGGATCGGCTTGAGCAACTCCTCGTTGGCGATAATGCGCCCCGGCACGCGCATCCCGCCCGTCCGCGGGATCTCCCACGTCGTGGCGTCAATGCGATTCAAGACAGGCCCGCTCATCTCCAAACACCTTGCACGAATTGTGGTGCATGCGGTGGGGTCGCGCTCCCGCGCGACCGTGCGGCGGTGGTGGCGGCGCACTCACACATTTGTAGCTGGCAGCGGCAAGAAACGGTCGAGCAGGAGCTCGACCCCACCGCATCCCAAGGTGCACCGTCCACTATGTCCGCTATGTCCACTGTGTCCACTGACAATCAATCACAAGTCAAAAATGATCCGCGCCACGAAGCCCTCTTCGGTTTTCTCCACGTTCAGCCCGTGGTACGTGGCCCCCTTGACTTCCTCGTCCCTGTCCGCGGGATCGCAGAAATACCCTGCCGCCGTGCAACGAACCGTCAGCGCGCCTTCCGGCGCCTCCCGATGCGACCCGTCCCACGCGAACCGCACCGCCACGAAACCGGACGTCTCGAGCAGGAACACCAGTTCCTGCAGCCACCGGACCACCGCATCCTCATGGCTTGCCCCACACACAAACAGCTCGTGCGACGCTTTAACGGATTTGCGTTGTTTGTTGAGTGCGACCGAATACAGCGCGCGGGCAGCGGTTTCGAGCAGGCCCGTGAACGTCTCGGCCCGGCATTCCGCCTGGACGTCCGCGGTGTGTTCGAGAAACTTGTAGCCCATGTGCGCACTCGGCCGCGCCCTCTGGCGCGCTTACTTGTTGAGCGTGAACATCCGCACGCTGAACCTGCACGCCAGCAACACCTCGAGCAGGACCGCGTACGGCACCTTGAGCAGGTCCACCACCCAGACGCGCCCCGTCGCCAGCCGCTCGAGAAACTCGTGGCGGTAGTTGGTCATCCTGCGGCGTGTCGCCACGTACCGGATCGCCGTCTCCTCGTAGCCCGCGACGATCCGCTCGCCGATGTACCGCTCGGCATCCACCACCTTGCGCCAACCCGGAAGTTGCCTGTCAAACGTCTTCGAAAAAGTCTCGACCTCGCGCACCATCCGGCGCAGCCGCCTGCGCGCGAAAACGCCCAGCCGCGAGCCGCACGCCAGTTGCGACATGTGCTCCGACGCCGACGCCAGCATTGCCTTGAGTTCCTGGGTCGCGTCGTCGTACCGGCCCCGCACGTTGTAATCCGCCAAATGTTGCTGGACCTCCGCCCACCGCGTCCGCAGCGCCGCCAACGTTTTCCAGCGCGGGTCGTCGGGCTCGCGCGTGAGCATCCAGATTTCCTGGAACTCGAAAAACATCCCTGCGTATCGCCGGGCCCCGTGGGCCGCGTCCTTGATCCTCCGCCACGCATATTTCACCACGTTTTCCCGCGGGAAAATGGGCCTGCGCGACGTCCGGTCCTTGAGCCGGTACACGCCCGTCGCCATCGGGTGGATGCCCTCGAGCGTGCAGTACCGGTACCAGATCGACACCCAGTACATATGGTCGCGCCGGCCGGCGGGCGTCCGCAGCAGCGTGTTGACGATGTTCTCCTTGCCGTACAGGCTGTTCATCGCGTCGTCGTACGCCTGCCGCCACATGCCCGGCGCCATCTTCGGGTGCTTGAACGTCTCGTGCAACCCGTCGTAATTGTTGTAATCCGCGTCGGTCGGCACGCAGTCCTGCATCATCCGCCAATGGTCTTTCGACCCCGGCAGCGGCACCATCATGAACAACGACGCGAAATCCACCTTCACCTCGTTGCGCAGCACGTCCATGTCGCGGTTCACCGACTCCCGCGTGTCGTCCGGCAGCCCGATGATGTACCCCACGTGCACCAGGATGTTGTGGCGGTGGTACGTCTCGACCATGTCCGCATATTCGGTCACATGGTTCTGCGGCTTCCCGATCGCCTCGAGATTCGCCGGGTTCACGCTCTCCATACCGATGAACGCCAGGTAACAGCCCGCCTGCTCCGCCTTCTCCATGAACCCCGGGATCTTGTGCGCATTCGTGTCCACCTGCATCATGAAAATGATGTTGATCCCGCGCGACTTCATCGCGATCAGGCCGTCAAATATCTCCGACCACACCGGATTTCTCGAAAAATTGTCGTCCGTGAAAAAATATACCCGGATGCCGTCCGCGTGGTTTTCTTCGATCGCCCTCAGGACACACTCCGCGCTCCGGTAGCGCATCTTCCGCCCCTGGACGTTGATGATCGTGCAAAACGAGCAGTTGAACGGGCATCCACGGCTCGTGTCTATCGTCGCCATCTCTTTCGAGACGAACCGCTTCTGCAAATCACCCAGCATCCGCGGGACCGGCGCGTTTTTCAGATCCGGGAAATCGACAATATTGTAAATGGGCTTCATCTCGCCCATCAACGCGTCCTCGAGAATCCCCGCAAGCGCGCCCGGCGCTTCCGCCTCGCCGCGTACCAGCGACACGCCCGCGTCGAGCAGCCGCTCGAGCTCGAACGTCGGCTTGTCGAACAGCCCCAGGATGCCGCTGACGTGGAACCCGCCTATCATCACCTGGACGCCCGCTTTCCGGAACTCGAGCGCCAGGTCCGACGCGCGCTCGAACTGGTTGCTCTGCACCCCCGCGAACCCAACCACCACCTGCATCCCGTCGCGCCGCATCTGCCCGATACGGTCCACCGGAATACGCTGCACCGTGTCGTCCAGCAGCTCGACCGTCACCTCGGCATGCGCCAACTCTTTCTCCGCCACGGACTTAGTCAGGGTCTGCAGGCACGCCAGCGTGTTCGACGGCAAGACGCCACGCCAAAAACGGATCACATACCCCTCGTCGTCATACGTCGACGGCCGAATATAAACTACATGCAAGTGTGGCTTGGCCAATTCCGCGGGTCTCCTGGAGGGTCTATAACAACACGCCGATTGTACCACACGCCCCGCCCTCAAAACATTTTCCCAAACACCAATCTCGAACCAAATACCATCCCAAAACGATCAACAAAAAACCACCCCATTTTCTTCCCGCCCACCACGTCCCAGAAAAAGGGGGACGCTGCACTTATTTCCAAAGCCAATGGACTTGAACCGACACCAGCACTGTTGAAATAAGTGCAGCGTCCCCCTTTTTCCCCGCTTTTCGCGGCCAGAGGATAAGATACAATCAGCATGACTCAATACATTAGAACTTCGCACTTCGCACTCCGTCCTTCCCTCCAGACTCCAGCCTCCCTTTCCCCGTCCACAACGTCCACCGTCCCTCTTCCGAAACTTCGCACTTCGCACTTCGAACTTCGAACTTCCGTTCTTACCTCCAGACTCCAGACTCCAGACTTCTTTTCGCCCCGTCCCCGGTGTATAATGGCTGCCAGTCCTATAGCAGTAACTGTCAGACGACGGGGGCGGGATTTCACGGCGCAGTCGACACCGGAGAACCTGGGACGTGGATTCGCAGACTATCATCATCTTGGGGGGCATTGCCGTCCTCGGCCTCATCGCGTTGGGCGTGATTCACAACCAACTCACCGTCAAGGCCAAAAAAGGCGATGTTGAGGTATCCATTGAATGCTCAAGCCCGCCCGCGCCCCCGACTGCGCCGCAGAAGTCTCCGCCCAGCATTGACAAGCAAACCAACATCGGAGGCGACCAACTCAACGCCGCGCATGACATCTTCCAGTTCCGCGACCTGAATATCGGCGGCGCGAAGCTACCCGCGCTCAACCTGAACCAGATCGGCGAGCCGGTCGGCGATTTCATCGGCCGCGAAGACGAGATCGGCCATTTGATGACCGCGTTCGACGCCCGCGGCGACAAACGTGGCGCCGTAATTTCGGGCGTACGCGGGATGGCTGGCGTCGGCAAGACCGAACTGGCCAAGATGGCCGCAAAACGGCTCAAAAAACAATTCCCGGACGGCCAGATCTTTTTCAACCTGCGCGGCGCACACGACGACGATGCGGTACAACCCGCAACCCCCGCCGAGGCGCTTCAACACGTGATCCAGTCCTTCCGCCCGGACCTGAAACTGCCGGATACCGTCGACCCGTTGCAGGGCTATTACCATTCGGTGCTCGACGGCAAACGCGTCCTGCTGTTGATGGACAATGCACTCAATGGCCACCAACTGGCGCCGCTGATCCCACCGCCGGACGGGTGTGTGCTGCTGGTCACATCGCGGCGCCGGTTCGTCGTGCCGGGCATGGCGGAAGTCGATCTGGACACGTTGCCCCCACCGAAGGCGTGCGAGTTGCTCCTCGAGATCTGCCCGCGGATTAAGGGGCAGGCGGCAGATTTGGCGGAACGATGCGGCCGGCTTCCGCTGGCATTGCGGCTGGCCGCGTCCGCCCTGAAGCTGCGGCCAATGCTCGACGTGGCCGACTACTGCAACCAGTTGGAGCAGAACCGTCTAGCCGCGTTGGATGCGTACAAAGATGGAACGGATCAGGAGCACGGCGTCGAAGCGTCGCTGGCGACCAGCTACAAACTGCTCGACGAGCCTCAGCAACGGTTGTGGCGGGCGCTCGAGGTGTTTCCAGGCGAGTTCGACACGCCAGCGGCGGCCAATGTCTGGCAGTTGGAGGAGAAAGATGGCGCGGCGGCGCTGGGCGATTTGTACACGGCCAGCATGGTGCAGTGGGACGAGGCGACGCGCCGTTACCGGCTTCACGACCTCGCACGCGACTACGCCCGCGCCCGACTGAGCGCAAACGAGCGCGCGGAGTACGCACAACGCCACGCCGCGCACTACGCCGCGCAGCTTCGGAAGGCAAAGGAACTGTATAAACAAGGCGGTGAGTCGGTATTGCAGGGCCTTGGTATGTTCGACCTCGAATGGGGCAACATCCGCGCGGGACAAGCCTGGGCTGCAGCCCACTGGGAAGCAGATAAGGCCGCCGCGGAACTGTGCAGCGACTACCCCGGCGCCGGCACCTACTGCCTCGATTTGCGCCTCCATCCCCGCGAACAGATCGCGTGGCTCGAGGCGGCACTCGACGCGGCGCGGAAACTGAAAGACCGGGGGGTGGAAGGCGTCCACCTCGGCAACCTGGGGCTGGCCTACGCGGACCTCGGCGAGCCGCGCAAGGCTATTGACTACCACGAGCAGGCGCTCAAGGTTGACCGCGAGATCGGCGAGCGGCGCGGCGAAGGGCAAGCCTTGGGCAACCTGGGGAACACCTACGCGGACCTCGGCGAGCCGCGCAAGGCGATCGAGTTCTACGAGCAAGACCTCGTAATTGCGCGCGAGATCGGTAACCGGCGCGGCGAAGGAGCCGTCCTCGGCAACCTGGGGAACGCCTACGCGGACCTCGGCGAGCCGCGCAAGGCCATCGAGTTCTACGAACAGGCACTCGTGATTGACCGCGAGATCGGCGACCGGCGCGGCGAAGGAAACGCCTTGAACAACCTGGGCATCGCCTACAAGAATCTCGGCAAGCCGCGCAAGGCGATCGAGTACCACAAGCAGGCACTCGAAATTGACCGCGAGATCGGCGACCGGCGCGGCGAAGGAAACGCCTTGGGCAACCTGGGGAACGCCTACGCGGCCCTCGGCGAGCCGCGCAAGGCCATCGAGTTCTACGAGCAAGCGCTTGTCATTGCGCGCGAGATCGGCGACCGGCGCGGCGAGGCAACCGGCCTCTACAATCTCGCTGACGAGCTTGCCAAAACTGGCCGGCGTGACGAGGCGATTGCCTCCGCGGAGCAGGCGGTGGAGATTTTTGAGCAGATCGAGAGCCCTCTTGCCGCCGATGCCCGCGCGCTGCTTGAAGAGCTTCGGAAGCAACCGCGGGGGAAGTAGCCTCGAGCCAGCCGGGCCGCGCGGCCCGCAACTGCCCGAAACGCGCTGCATCTCGCAACGATCAAGGCCCTCTCCGCGAAACCCTGCAAGCCGCCTTTTAGGCTGAACGCCTCGAGAAAAGCGCGCGGAACCGCGCCAGGGACGCCACCCGAAAGCCGCTCGAGCCCACTTGGAAAAAAGGGGAAAAAAGGGGACGCTGCACTTATTTCCAAAGCCAATGGACTTGAACCGATACCAGCACTGTTGAAATAAGTGCAGCGTCCCCTTTTTTCCTAACACCATATTAACCCCGATTTGTCAACCAAATCCCCCTTGTTCCGCAAATCTCGACCCGTTTTCCGCCCGTTTCCAACCCCAAAAACGTGCACCAACTCGGGCTATATAAAACAGAGAGGTATGAAATGGACACGAACACTAAAACGACTTTCGACGACCTGCTCGACCGTGGTTCCAACAGCAGGATATGAGCCTCCGAAGCGCCCGCGCCACAACGTGCAGGCGGGACGCCCGCACCACAATCAGTCGCTGTAGAGGTTGAGGATGTCGAGTATTTCGCGGACGGCGTTTTCGAGGCCGATGAAGATGGCTCGAGCGATGATGTCGTGGCCGATGTTGACTTCGCGCAGGTTGGATATTTGGGCGATGGGCGCGAGGTTGCGGATGGTGAGCCCATGGCCGGCGTGTAGTTCAAGCCCGGCTTTTCGTGCGGCGTCTGCGGCGGCTTGGATCCGGTCGAGCTCGAGGCGGACCTGATCGCCTTTGGCGTTGGCGTACGCGCCGGTGTGCAGCTCGACAGCGTCCGCGTGGACTTCGGAGCTGGCGGCGACCTGGGCCTGGTCGGGATCGATGAACGTGCTGACGCAGATGCCGGCTTGGTGGAAGTTTTTGACGACGTCGACGAGCCGTTTGACCTGCGCGGCGACGTCGAGCCCGCCTTCGGTGGTGATTTCCTGGCGGTTCTCGGGGACGAGGCATACGGTGTGCGGCTTGATGCGGAGTGCGATGTCGATGATTTCGTCGGTAACGCCCATTTCGAGGTTGAGCCGGATCTGGAGTACCTGGTGGAGCAACTGGACGTCCCGGTCCTGGATGTGCCGCCGGTCCTGCCGGAGATGTACGGTGATTTGGTGGGCGCCGGCGATCTCGCATACTTTCGCGGCGGCGATAACGTCGGGTGCGAACCCTTTACGCGCCTCGCGGAGCGTAGCGACGTGGTCGATGTTGACGCCGAGTTCGATCATGTTTGTACCCTCGCAAATAAACGGCCGCGGCGCGGTCCGGTTGTCTTATTCGGCGATGAGTTGCTCGATTCGCCCGGCCAGTTGCCGGGCGAGTGCTTCGGCCTTTCGCAGGGTTTCGTGCTGCACCATGACGCGTATGACGGGCTCGGTGCCGGACGGACGGACGATGGTCATTCCGGCCCCGTTGATTTCGTTCTCGACGTCGCGGACGAGCGCCTCGATCATTTCGGGCGGCGGGACGGGCCGGCCGTTGAGGGAGACTTTGGCGTGCGCTTCGGGCAGCGGCTGATACACGGAGGCGAGGACGGACATGGGCTGGTCTTTTCGCAGCATGGTAGCGAGCACGTTGAGGCCGGCAATGATGGCGTCGCCGGTGGTGTTGTGTTCGAGCATGACGATGTGGCCGGAGCTTTCGCCGCCGAGCACGAGGCCGCGTTCGCGCATGGCTTCGACAATGAACCGGTCGCCGACCTGGGCGCGCAGGACGCTGCCGCCGTACTGTTCGAGAGCTCGATCGAGCCCGGCGTTTGCGACGATGTTTGTGACGACGGTTTTGCCGGGCAGGACGTCGCGTTCGATGTGGTCGATTCCGAGTATGGCAAGTATGGCGTTGCCGTCGAGCGTCCGCCCGTGTTCGTCGGCCATGACGATCCGGTCGCCGTCGCCGTCGAAGGAGATGCCGAGATCGGCCCGCTCGCGGATGACGGTAGCGCGCATTTCTTCGGGGTGTTCGGTCCCGCAGTTGAGGTTGATGTTGCGGCCGTCGGGCCGGTCGCAGATGGGTATGACGTCGGCGCCGAGTTCGCGCAGGGTGTATGGGCCGACTTTGTAGGAGGCGCCGTTGGCGCAGTCGCAGACGATTTTGAGGCCGTCGAGGCGCATCCGCTTGGGGAACGAGGCTTTGACGAACTCGATGTACCGGCCGATGGCGTCGTCGATCCGCCGTGCGGTGCCGATGCGGTCGGCGGACAGACTGATCCCGTTGGATTCGGCGAAGACGAGCCGTGCGATCTCGTCGGCGGTGGAATCGAGGATTTTGTAGCCGTCGCGGCCGAAGAACTTGATGCCGTTGTCGTGGTAGGAGTTGTGTGATGCGGAGATCATGATGGCGCCGTCGGCGCGGAGGCTGCGCATGATGTAGGAGACGCCGGGCGTGGGCAGGGGGCCGACCAGCAGGACGTTGACGCCCACCGAACACAGGCCGGCGGTCAGTGCGTTTTCGAACATATATCCGGAGCGGCGTGTGTCTTTGCCGATGAGGATGGTGTGTGGGCGGTCTTCCTGCTGGAACACGGCGCCTGCGGCCCGGCCCACTTTGAGGGCGATTTCGGCCGTCATCGGGTATACGTTTGCGACGCCGCGTATGCCGTCGGTGCCAAAGAGCTTGTCGTTCATGTATTTACCTCAACCGGGGATGCGGTTGGCGTTATGCCTGGCGAGGTTTGAGTATAGCATGGGCTGTTCAGTGGCCAAAATAGGACCGATCCGACCGATCAGACGGATCAGAATGGCTGGTGCTGCGCCTACGGGTTAAGTTTTTGATATACTTGGGTGAAGCGTGGTGTAAGAAGCACCTTGACAGGGACGCTGTAATATGTCAAGATACGGTTGGGGTGAATATATGTTCAGGTGTCGGAACCGGGAGACCCATTAAATGGAAGCGCAGAAGAACGAGGCGAAGACGAAGGCGTTGGCGATAGCGGTAGCTCAACTTGAGAAGCAGTTTGGTCGAGGGACGCTGGTTCGTCTGGGGGACGACACGTTTGTGCACCCGGTGCGTGCGATCTCGACCGGTAGCCTTTCTTTGGACATCGCGACGGGCGTTGGCGGTTTTCCGGTGGGGCGTGTGGTGGAGGTGTTTGGTCCGGAATCTTCGGGGAAGACGACGCTTGCGCTGCACGTGGTTGCGAATGCGCAGAAAGACGGGGGTATCGCGTGTTATATCGACGCGGAGCACGCGCTGGACCCGACATTCGCGGGGAAGATCGGGGTGGACATTGACAACCTGCTGGTTTCTCAGCCGGACACGGCGGAGCAGGCTTTGGAGATCTGCGAGGGGCTGGTTCGGAGCAACGCGGTGGATGTGATCGTGATCGACTCGGTTGCGGCACTGGTTCCGAAGGCGGAGGTGGAGGGCGAGATGGGCGACTCGCATATGGGTCTTCAGGCGCGGCTGATGTCGCAGGCGCTGCGGAAGCTTACGGCGGCGATCAGCCGGTCGAAGACGCTGGTGATTTTCATTAATCAGCTTCGTGAAAAGATCGGTGTGATGTTCGGCAACCCGGAAACGACGACGGGCGGGCGGGCGCTGAAGTTTTATGCGGCCCTGCGTATCGACGTGCGGCGTATCACGACCATCAAGGAACGGGAGCAGGACGTTGGGAACCGGGTTCGGGCGAAGGTGGTGAAGAACAAGATGGCGCCGCCGTTCAAGCAGGCGGAGTTCGATATCCTGTTCGGGGAAGGCATTTCGAAGGAGGGTGATCTGCTGGATCTGGCGGTGAACGACAAGCTGATCCAGAAAAGCGGGACGTGGTATTCGATGGACGGCGAGAATTTTGGGCAGGGGCGGGAAGCGACGCGCCAGTATCTCAAGTCCAATCCGGATGTGACGGAGCGGTTGCGGGCGAAACTGATCGAGACGCGGGAAATCCGTTGGGTGGCTCCGGGCGGCCAGGAACAGCCGGAGGGGCAGAAGGCGGCGAAGAAATAAGAGCGGGACACGCCCCACGAAGCGCGCTGAGAAGCGCGGCGCTGAGAAGCGCGGCGCTAAGAAGCACGGCGCTGAGAGGCGCGGCCGGGGGGCGCCCCAACGCGTTGAAAGAACCGGACGAGTTGCCCGATAGCAGCACAGATTCTCAAGCGGGGCGTTACAGCCGTTGGACGCGGACTTGGCTGTTGGTGCTGCTCGTAATCACGGCGTTGTTCGCGGGGGGCGCGCTTTACCTCAAATACAAGCTGGAGAACCTTCGTGCGACGGTTCAGGCGGAGGTGGAATCTCGCACGGGCGCGCGTCTGCGGGTGGGATCGGTGTTGGTGAACGGTCTTCGTGGTTTGCGGATCGAGGGCGTTGAGGTAGGTTTCGATGCGAATTCGGGTCCGTCGGTGACGGTCTCGGCGCCGAGTTGCTTTATCAATATTAATGTGGTGGACCTGCTTTACGGTTCGGTGACGGTCGACCGGGTGGTGGCGGACCGGTCGACGATCAAGGTGGTTCGGCCGCTGGATGCGCCATGGTTGACGCCGGGTGGGTTCAAGCTCGACGAGCAGGATTCGCTGTTGAACATGCCGTCGTTCCGGCTTACGGGGTCCAACTCGACACTCGAGATCGTCAACGTGGTTGGGGAAACCCGGCTGACGGTGACGGGATTCAACTTTGACGTTTCGCGGCTCGAGGGCTCGCCGGATATCGCGGCGAAGTTTTCGGGCCGGCTGGCGCAGGACGCGGGGAAAGAGGCGAAAGTCGATCTGCGGTTCACGTCGTTTGACGATTTTGATTTGCGGATGCAGTGCACCGGGTTTGGCGCGGGGGACTTGGCGGTGTTCCTGCCGGCGTCGGAAGGGTTTATCGAGTCGGGGGTGATAGCGCCGAGCGTGCGGGTGGCGGGGTATCCGAATAACACGTTGATTGTGGCGTTTGAGACGCGGTTCGAAGGGGTGGTGCTGCACAATCAGCCGGCGTTCCTGATTCCGGCGGAGGGGACGCTGACGGGCGTTGCGGCGTACGATTCGGGCACGCGCCTGCTGACGCTGACGGGCGCCAAGGCGGAATCGAACCAGGTAGCAGGGCGGATCGAGGGGGCAGTATCGTTTTCGGAGGACGTGCCTTCGTTTGACCTGCGGTTCGACGTGACGCAACTGCCGTTGACGGACATGGTCGATTATTCGGTGACGGGCCGCGCCAGCGAGTACGGGGTGCTGGATATCAAGCTCGAGGAGCCATACGAACTTCAAGTGGCGCTCAAAGGTACGACGGAGGCGCCCGCGGTTTCGGTGCAGGGGAACATCAGCGGTGGCGAGTTTTCGTTCGAGCCGAAAGAGGCGGATTCGCCGCGGGGCAAGCTTCGGCTGGGCATGATGACGCTTTTGTGGAACAGCGGGTCGTCGAGCCCGTCGGGTTCGTTCAGCGTAATTGACGGTTCGCTGTCGCATACGGGCACGGGGATCAGCGCGGAGAAGGTGGCGGGTGTCCTGACGCTGGGAGAAAACCGGGTGACGGTGGACCGGCTTACGGCGGAGATCGGGGGCAACCCGTTCGTAGGCAGCATCAACTATGATTTTGCGGCGAGCCAATTGGAATTGACGGCGTCGGGTGTGCTTCCGGCGGTCGAGGCGCTGATGCCGGAAGGGGTGCTCGATGGCCTGACGGTGAAAGGGCCGGTGAACGTCCGGTGCAACGTGGTGCGGACTCCGGGGAAGACGGTTGCGGATGTGGATGTGGACGCGACGCAAGCGGATCTGGCGTATCAGTGGTGGTTTTTGAAGCCGGCGGGAATCGGTGGGACGTGCAGCGGTGCGCACGTTGAACTGGTTGCGGGCAAGACGTTGAAGATCACGGGGAAAGCGGGTGTAGCGAGTTCGGAATTCGACATAGAAGCGGAGTTTGCGGCGGGTGGCAAGTCGCAGTGGGAGCCGCGCGCCGTGACGGCGTCGGCGTTGAGAGCCGACATCGACGCGTTGGGGAAATGCATTCTTGCTCCGTACAAGATTGCGGGTGGCGCAGCCCGTGGTGTCAAGCTGGAATGGGCTCAGAAGGGCGCGAACGACCCGTGGACGCTGACGGCGCAGGGGCGTATTGACGAGGTGTCGGTTCTGGGGAAGGGGAACGAGATTCCGATGCAGTTGACGGGTCTGGAGTTTGGGGCGGAAATAGTGGATGCGCCGGGATCGGCGGGCCAAGTGACGCTGGCGGTGAAGAAAGCGGTTTTGCCGCCGTTGCGGTCGAAGTGGTTTGTGCCGCTGGATGTGCCGGAGGAAGTGAAGAAGAAGCATACGCTGACGGAACGGCCGTGGGCGATCGATCTGGCGGGAGAGAATGTGCAGATCGACCATTGGAAGGGCTCGGGTTTCAAGGGCACGGCTTATCTCGAGGGCAATGAAACGGGCCTGAGCGCGTTTCGTGCGGGGCTCGAGGGCGGGGGTCAGGTGGACGGGGCGTACCGCCGGTTCCGGGACGACAACCGGGGCGAACTGGCGTTTAAATGGAATGGCATCCAGGCGGTCTACCTGACGAGGCAACTGGGCTACGCCGGCATCTTTACGGGCACGACGTCGGGTGAGATTGCTTACTCGCTGGACTCGGACGACCCGGGTACGCTGAAGGGGACGGGGAACGTGCAGATTACGGACGGCCAAGTGAGCGCGGATTACGTGGTGTCGAAGTTGGAGGGGCGTTTGCAGGAGCATATCACGTCGTTGCCGGTGAGCCTCAAGTTCAGGCATTTCAAGACGGACATTGGCCTCGATGGGGACTTGGTGACGACGAACAACCTCGCGCTGGAATCGAATGGGATCAACGTGACGGGGAACGGGAAGTTCTATTTGGATGGTGACGTGGACTACAGTCTGAAGGTGTCGCTGACACCGGACCTTGCGGAAAAGATCCCGGCGCTCCGGGATAACATGAATGTTCAGGGTTTGCGGCTGGCGCAGCAAAACGTGGATCTGGCGTTTAATGTGAAGGGTCCGATATTTAATCCGCAGGCGGAGTTGTCGTCGTTGCCGCCGGTGCATGTGACGGTGGTGAGCAGCGCGTTGGAAGTGACGAGCGACGCGATGAAAGTTTTGGATATCCCTAGAAAAATCCTGGTGGACTTGCTTAAAATTGGTGGGGGGATTGTGGGGATGTCAAAATGAGTCTGGAGTCTGGAGACCGGAGTCTGGAGGAATTTCGGATTGCGGATTTCGGATTGCGGATTGAAGAGGAGACTGGAGGAAAATGAGTCTGGAGTTTGGAGAGGGGAGTCTGGAGGAGTTATGAATGGGAACGGTGGCGCAGAAAGTTTATAGTACATAAGGTAAGGTAGATGGAAATCAAGATAAGTAAGAGTGCTCGGTTTTGCGGGGGATGTCAGCAGCCGTTTGTTCACGAGCAGGAAATGAGTTCGCTGGTTCGTATTCAGAACCAGGCGTTTTGCCGGGAAGACTATTGCACGTTGTGCTGGAATCCGGGTTTAGCGCAGGGTGCGTTTTCGGTGTGGTCTCCGCGGTTTTACGACCCAAAGGTTGCAGAACAGGACCCGCCGGAGGTATTCTCGCCGTTGCGGCAAGTATTCTACGAGGCGGCGGAGTCGGAAGATCGCAGTGAGACGGCGGTTGCTTACCTTGCGGCGCAGTTGCTCAGGCGCCAGAAGGTGTTCAGACTGCTGAAGGAGTCGGACGGCCCGGAAAGTGAAGTACGTGTGGCGCTGTACGCGGACCGGATAGCGGATCGCCTCATCGAAGCGCGCGACCCCGATCTGTCTTACGCGGAATTGGAGGCGGGACGTATCACGCTGCTGGAAAGGCTGAACCGGCTGGAAAACGGGCAGTCCCCGCAAGAGGCACAAACAGATGCTGAAGCCGAACAGATCTAGAATCTCGAACCAGTTGCGGATCGGCGCGGACCTTACGCCAAGCCAGCTTGTGCTGGCGATTTGCGTTTTTTTGTGCGCGGCGCTGATCTGTTTTTCGCTGGGCGTGATTGTGGGGAAGTACGACGAGCGAACCAGCAACCGGGAGAAGACGCGGCTCGTGCTGAAATCGGGGCTGCAGCCGCCAGGTCAGCCGCCGTTGCGGGCGCCGTCGCCGGGCAGGCCGCCGACCGTGGCAAAAGCGGGGCCAGGGGCCGTGCAGGGGGTACAAACGTCGCCGCGGGCGATTGCGGCGCCGCCATCGCCGGGCAAGCCGGGGTATCCTGAATCGCCGGTGAGTGGCAGCGTTCAGGCGGGCCCGCGTGTGAGCGAACATCCGGCGCCGCCAAAACCGGTGTCCGGGGATGGTAGGGCTGCAAGCACGGCGCCTGCGGCTGAGCCGGAGAAACAGCCCGCGGTAGAGACCGCGTCCGCTCCTGCGGCTCAACCAGGGCCGGATGCGAATAAGGCCGAGGGGGCGGCGGGATCGCCGGTGGCGGAATCAGCGAAGGCTGAATCGCCGAAACCCGAACCACCGAAGGCCGAAGCGAAAAATGAGCCGCCAGCGTTGGAACCGGTTGTGGCGCCGTCGGCGGCGGGGCCAGGGGCCGGGGGCGCGGGTACAGCCGCGGCGCAACCGATCTCGCCTGCGGGTAAGAAGGGCCTGTATACGGTCCAGTTGGCTTCGCTGACGTCGGCGACGCGGAAAAAACAGGCGCTGGGGATGAAGAAGAAACTGGAGGCGGACGGTTTGCAGCCGGAGTTGCTGATTTCGCGGGATGGGGCGCGTGTGTCGGTGGTGGTGGGGAGTTATCCGGACAGGCAGGCGGCGCAGGCGGCTTGCAATGAGTTGAGAAAGAACAAGGGGTTTTCGGATTGTTTTGTTCGGACGCGGTGAGTGTTCAAGAAGTGTGGACACCCGGGAATGGCACTAAGATGAGGCTTTGGCAGTGGACGTCACAGCTAAAGCCATGGAAAGTCCCGCTGAAGCGGGCTGTTGACATGGGATAGCGTAAGAACACCCCATCTGAAGATGGGTGCAAAGAGGAGCCTGCTGAAGCAGGCTAAGACACTGTAGCGAGCGTATCTGGCACCGTTAACTTAGAGTGCCATTTGGGGACACCCCACCACGGGCGCTAGGAAGCGCGGCCGGGGGGCGTCCCGGCGGTGTGCGGACGGTGTGAGTAACACGCATACTGGAGTTAGAAGTGGGACATCCCCCAGACAACGGCGCGCTAAGAAGCGCGGCGCTCAGAAGCGTGGCCGGGGGGCGCCCCGACAGCGTGCGGATGGAATGAGCAGCGCAGCGGAAAGGGAAAGATTATGAAAGCGGCAGTCATTGGCCCGGGTGCAATGGGGAGTCTGTTTTCGGCGCGGCTGGCTCTGAGCGGTATCCAAACCACGCTTGTGGATTATAAGAGCGATCGGGCGTCGCGTCTTTTGCAGTCGGGGATCAAATTGGAGACGGGCGAGGGTGTGGTGGTGGCGAAACCGCACGTTGCGTTGCGGGCGCCGGAAGGCCAGGATTTGGTAGTCGTCCTGACGAAAGCGTATACGACGGGCTCGTTGCGGCTGCCTCACAACACGGTGGTTCTGACGCTGCAGAACGGGCTGAACAACGTGGAGGCGCTTTGTTCGCTGGTGGGGTCGTCGAGCGTTTTGGCGGGAACGACGTGCGAGGCGGCGACGCTGGTGGGGGAGGGGCACGTGAAGCACGTGGCGTCGGGGATGACGACGGTGGGATCGTGGACGTCATGCTCGCCGAAGATGGCTGCGGAGATCCTTACGAAAGCGGGGTTTGAGGTGGAAGTGACGGAGGCGCCGGGGCAGAAACTGTGGGAAAAAGTGGCGATCAACAGCGGGATCAATCCGCTGGCGGCGTTGCTGAACGTGGCGAACGGTCGGCTGCTGGAGTTGGTGGAGGTGCGGCAGCTCATGCGGGACCTTGTGGTGGAAGCGGCGAAGATCGCGGCCACGGAGGGATACCGGTTCGAATACAGTCTGGTGGAACGTGCCGAGGACATTTGCCGGGAGACCGCGGCGAACATTTCGTCGATGCTCCAGGATATCCGGGCGGGCCGGAAAACGGAGATCGACGCCATCAGCGGAGAAATCATCCGGCGTGCGGAACTGGCGTCGCTGCCGACGCCGCGGACGCGGGTTGTGTGGCAGCTCGTCAAGGGCATGGAAAGCCGGTGAACGAGATTCCGGGCCTGCTGTACAAAAGCCCCAACACGTTTTCGGTGAAGGAGCGTTTGCTGCTTCGTGGGGGGCCGCCGGTGATCGCGCTGTGCGTGAAAAGCCTGATGGCGACGTGCAGAAAAGAGGTTCGCCATCTCGACGCAATCGAACAGGCCTGTGCTGACCGTGGCCACGCTATTCTGGCCATCTGGCACGAAACGCTGGCCATGGCGGTCTATGTTTTCCGGAACACGGGCTACCACACGCTGACGAGCTACAGTTTTGACGGGGAAATGGCGGCGCGCGTGTTGCGTTGGTTTGGTTTGTTCGCGGTGCGGGGTTCGTCATCACAGGGGGGATCGGAAGCGGTCAAGAATCTGCAGGAAGCGCTGAAGCACGTGCCGTGTGTCGGGTTTACGTTGGACGGCCCGCGGGGTCCGTGGCGGGTGGCGAAGCCGGGTATTGGTGTGCTGTCGGCGCGGGCGGGCGTGGCGGTGGTGCCGCTGGCAGTCGTGGCGTCGCCGGTGTGGCGGCTGAAGTCGTGGGACAAGATGCTGGTTCCGAAGCCGGGAGCGCGGGTTGTCGCGGAGTGCGGCGAGCCGATTGGGGCGCCGCGGGATGATTCGCCGGAGGAGGTGGAGCGGATGCGGGCGCGGGTGGAGGAGAGTCTGAACGAACTGCATGGGAGATTAGACCGGAGTCTGGATAACGGAGGAAATACAGGATAGGGCCTATAGGACAAATAGGAACGACAGGACGTATACTGGGAGGTGAGGCGGCGTTTGGAAAGAAGGAGCCAGAAAGGGGCGTGTGATGGGTGACCGGCGAGTGTGGGCGATTGTGTTGCTGCTGGGCGGGAGCTTTGCCGGGGTGCTTGGGGTGTGGGAGGCGCAGGCCTATTCGATGAAACGGGAGTTTACCCGGGTGATGCTTGGGGCGGGGGTGGAGAACACGCCGCTGTTGATGCAGGACAAGGTTTGGACGGAGCGGGAACTTCGTGGGGTGCGGGTGGTGCGCGTGCCGCGCAGCTATGGCAAGGAGCAGGCGCTTATCCGGGCGGCGCATAAGCGGGGTTCAGGCATCATCACGAACGAGCGCTATAGTTATCAGGCGGTGCTGACGGATTCGGCCACGGGCATCAAGCACGTGTACGGGCGGCTGCGCAACCGGCCGGGCGTGTGGGTGTACGATACGATCCACCCGGATTCGGCGGTGGTGTATATCGATCAGCGGGATGAGGCCATACGAGAGTACCGGGAAAAGGAAGGGCGGTGAGGGGGCGTTGCGCGGGGCGGTGGAAGCGGTGGACATTGTGGACACGCGGCGCAAGCCGCCCGCCCAAAGCGCGGTCGCGCGGGAGCGCGACCCCACCGTGCCCGACCCCACCGTGCGCGACCCCACCGCGCCCACACTACAACGCGCAGTCGGAACGCCCACATGACAACTATATATGACGATATAATTTTTGCTGAATGTGGGTCCGGACTTATTCCGGACCTACAGATGCCGAGCCTACAGGAAGGTGCAAAAACTCGGTCATGCTGTATAACACCCACTGTTGCGTCAAAAATGGGACACCCCCCACCACGCTTTTGGCGTGGCCGGGGGCGCCCCAACGGTTCCGGCGGGATGGCCAGCGCCGGGATTGTTGAAACGGGGCGGGGGGCGTGTCATCGTTGGTGTTCGCGGATGGGCCGCGATTGGGAGAACATGCCGTGAGAGTTTATTTGGTTTTGTTGAGCGGGTTGGTTGTTCTTGGTGCTTGGGGTGCGTTCGGGGCGGAAGCGGCGGAGCCGGTCAAGTGCCTGCTGGTGGGTACGGGCCCGCATGGTGAGGCGGTGATGGACGACGTGCTGCGGGACATCAAGGAGAACTATGGGAGCGTGGCGATTACGGTGACGGAGAACCTGGAAGACCTGCGGCTCGAGAATTTGAAGAATTACGATGTGCTGATGCTGATCCAGATTAAGGTTGAAAATGGGCAGCCGCCGGATTTTGTGAAAGAGGGGATTGTCGAGTTCTTGAAGGGCGGTGGCGGGTTGGTGGTGACGCATTATGCGGTGGCGAACGTGCAGGAGTGGCGGGACTCGATAGACGTCTTTGGTGCGATGTGGGTAGGCGGGAAGTCGACGCACGGGCCGTACCACGAGTTCCGGGTGGACATGGTGGACGAGGCGCATCCGATCGTCGAGGGTGTGAAACCGTTTACGACGAACGACGAGCTGTATTTCAATTTGCTGATGCGGCCGGACATGCACATCATCATGACAGCCAACGAGGAGCGGTTCGGGCATACGGTGGCGGAGCCGATGCTGGCGACGCATTATGTGCATAACGCGCGTTGCGTGTATTTTGCGTTGGGGCACGACCCGGTTTCGTGCCAGCCGCGGGAATTCAGGAAGATCCTGGTTCAGTCGATCGAATGGGCCGCCTGTCGCCGTTAGGCGACGAGGCGTGACATTCGCCGAATGGGCCGCGTGCCGGCGGTAAATCAGCCGGCGAGGGCCATGGGGTTGCCCATGATGATCGACCAGGATGCGCAAATCGGCCATTGGCCGGGGTAGCGGATAAACTCGACGTGCCCGTCCATGAACAGGACGTTGCCGCCGCCGGGGACGTGATTTGCGGCGGTGGTTTCAAGCACAACGATCTGGGCGGCGAGCATGTCGTTCATGATGGCGATTTCGCTTTGCGCAGTGGCTGACCCCGCAGGATTGTTGATGTCCGTTATGAAGAATCGCTCGATGCCTTCTCGCAACCTGTAAACGGTGACGGTGTCCAAATCGGCGTGCTCATAGGACATGTCTGTGTCGAATATGGCCATGTCGTGTGTTACGGTTGCCGCGACGATCATCTCGACGAGTTTCTCTTTAAACCCGTCATCCATCTGCGTGTCCATGTCGAAATCGGGTGAGTTGATTGTGGCGTCGATGGGTATGCGCAGGTAATGATCGGGTTTGAGCGCCCATGCATAGTAGTCGTAGGAGACATTGAAGATCCTGCACGGGCAGATGGGGGAGGCGGCGTCTTCGATGTCGCAGTGAAACTGCCTGTCGACGCAGTATAGGCCGTCCGGGTCGGATGGGCATGCGAGCGTATGGAGGTCGGTAAGGTATTCGGGGAAAATGCTGGGGCCGTCAGGCGACCAGATGACGGGCACGTCTTCAAGCAGGAGCGGCGAGCAGTCTGAGCCGGCAAGGCGACGTAGGGGCGGATACTTCTGGCCCTTTGACTCCTGGGCGTACATTTTGAAGACGACGCCGAGTTGCTTAAGGTTGTTGGCGCAACTGGCGCGGCGGGCCGACTCACGGGCCCGTGCGAGCGCCGGCAACAGAATCGCCGCCAGAATGCCGATGATGGCGATTACCACCAGTAATTCGATTAGTGTAAAGCCTTTGCGTTCCATAAAACATCCCCCTTTGTTGCATAGCTTCCTGATTATGCAAGAAAAGATCGAATTCTACAAGCAGCGGGGAGAGAGATTTTCCGGTGCGATTTCTGTAGAATTGACCCAGATTGCCGGGGGCGAACATGATGGCTTCAACTTCAGGCAAGGGCATGTGGGTCGTGGCAGTCGGCGCGGGTGTTTTCAGCGTGCTGCCGATTGTCTTGTACCAGGTGGTGATCGCCCGTGTGCCCAGCGTGACGGCCGAGGAGGCGCGACGGTCCGTGGACAGCAGCGCCGCGGTGCTGGTGGACGTGCGGCCGGCCGAGGCCTACCGGGAGCGGCATGTGGCCGGGTCGGTAAACTGGCCGGCGGACGAGATCCTCGGGATGCGCGAGGGCGACCCGCTGCCGCCGGCCCTGCAAGGCAAGCGTATGATGCTGATGTGCGAGAGCGGCATCATGAGCACGTTTGCCGTGCGCCACCTCTGTGGGCTGGGGGTCTGGGAAACGTTCTCGGTCAAAGAGGGCATCAGCGGCTACATCGTCTCGGGGCAGACACCGTGCCCGCTGGACATGGTGCGCGGGATGTTTGAAGGGCCGCAGGCGGCGCCGGTACGGCATTCGCCGCTGCACGAGCAGGTGGCGCTGGTAGCGACGGGTTTTGGCGTAAAGCCGTTTTACATGGTGCTTTCATTCGTGCTCGTGGTGGTGCTTTGGCGGTCGCGCGGGCGCGACCTGGTCGCGCTGAAATGGGGGCTGGCTGTTTTTTTTCTCGGTGAGGCGGCTTGCGCGGCGAACTACCTGGTATTCAACGAGACTTCGCACTTGTGGGAGTACCTGCACAGCCTGGGAATGGTGGTCGGGTTCTCGTTCATGACGTACGCGGTGCTGGAAGGCATGGACTGGCGCGTAATGCGGCTGTCGGACTTGTCGGCGCGGTGTGCGGCGACGGGTCTTTGCCGGGTTTGCCAACAGCGGACGGGCGGGCCTTGCGGGTTGGAGCGGGTTTTTCTGTGGCTGACGGCGGCACTGTGGATAATGGCGCTGATGCCGCTGACGGCGAGGCCTCATCCCACCTCTTACAACACGACCATATTCGGCACGGTCTATAACTACAGTCATTCGGCGTTTTACCAGTTGTACGAGATTATGATTTGCCCGGCGGCGGCGCTGATATGCCTTGGGGCGTGTTTTGGCGTGCTGGCGTTTAAAAAGACGGACCGGGTGCCCGTGGCGAAGGTGTTATTTGCGGCGGGGATGGGGCCACTGTTGTTCAGTTTCTTCAGGATGTTGCTTTTGGGCGCGTACCGGGACAACATGGTTTGGTTCAATTTCTGGGAAGAGATCACCGAAGGTATTCTTGTGGTTGGAATCGCGGTGGTGCTCTGGATCTTCCGGGAAGCCCTGTTCAATCGCCCGGCGGGGCAGCAGCCGTAGCCAGAGGCTCGGGTTTGTGAGGCGGGGCAAACCACAAGAGAAGCCGGCCCACCACGTAAAGCGCCAGGGCCGAGCTGGCCGCGGTAAACAGCCAGTACTGCCAATAAGCGGTGAAAAAGCGCTCCCAGCCGGGGTAGATCGAGTGGGCTACGTTTACATTGAGTTCCGGCGGCGTGAACATACGCGAGATCTGCTGGATGAACAAAAACCAGAGGAAAGCGCGCAACCACGTCCATCGGCCGGCGCGCACCTCGCGCAAGGCGATTAGGCCCACCACGGGGCACACCAGGTGTGAAAGGAAAGTGATTGGAGGCATCTGGCGGGTGGAAAGCATGTCCATAATCCAGAGGGGGATGCCTGGCAGCAGCCAGATCGGCGCCAATCGGATCAGGCCGCGGTGACCGAGAAGCAAGCCAATTGCCAATGCGAGATTGGACACGTGGCACATCCACAGGACATGGCCGGGGTTGCCCTGTGACCAGTTGTAGTGGAAATGCAGCAGAAAGATTGTCAGCGGGACGAGGCCCAGCAGCCGGAATCGCCACGGCCACTCGAGCCAAGATTCTCCCGCGCCAAAAAGAACCGCTACGAAGCGCTCCTTACGAGATTTCATGCGCCGTCTTACCTGATTGCTCTGTTTTCCGGTTGTGGGAGGCGGACATGACGCGGTTCATCAGTATCGGCAGTTGCCGGGATGATGCTGGGGCGCAGCGAGTCATTGGCTTATCGTGCAAGGCGTTTCCTCCCTCGAAATCGGCTACCCGCCATACAACTACGCATGGTTACAACTACGTTTGGGACATGTTAAGTCAGCCAGGTTGTTTCTTTGCCTGCTATCGGGGATTGTACGTTTTGCGGGTGGAGGCTGTAAAACGTGAATGGGCTGTTGGTTTTGGGGGGACTTGGCGGCTTCATGTTTGTATTTGCGCGGGGTCCTTCTTGCCTGACGAACAATCCGGTGACGGACGAACAGTTGGCGGCGGCGGCGGACTGGCAGAAGAGGGGCCAGTTTTTGATCGACTATGTGTTTTCGGAGAACTCATCGGGTATCCACGCGCCACAGGAAACGGGGCGGCTTCTGGTGACGGCGATGGATCATATACGGTCGGGTGAGATTGCGCTTCGGAGGTGATATCAATGCCGCGTCAGCGGGCGTCATCCATTCGGATAGAAAAGGGCTTCTTTTGCCGCATCTTCGTCTTCGGCCCGGACTTGGAGTTGGCTTAACCCATGGTGAACAGAAACGCCACGCCGCGGCCAACTGGTGATCCGTGATTCGATGCCGGTGCTTTCCATGGCGGCTTGGGCAGTTTCCGCTTCATCCAAATGACCTTCGAATACGACGACCATCTCGGGGCCTGGCGGTTCTGGTGCGGCTTCGGTGTTGGATGCAAGTTCGAAATCGCACTCGGAGCACTGGGTGCGGCCGGCCCGGTATTGCAGCTGGCATCTCGGGCAGTACATGTCACACTCCTTTGTAGGGATGCCTGTTCTTTTGGCCCCGTGCGCACCGGCCGTGGTCCGTATCGTGACCGGGTCAGTGCCTCGTGTTGCAAAAGTGCGGGCCGACGGAGGCTCATTGCATATAGGAGGCGGGGTCAGAAGGGGGAAGCTTCCCCCTCCCGATCCGATTTATTTTAGTAGCGCCGCGGCCCGCGGCCGCCGCCACCGCCGCCAACGTTTTGGGGGCGCGCTTCATTAACCTTCAATGCGCGACCCATGAACTCTTCGCCATTAAGGCCTTTGATCGCGGCCTGGCCGTCGGCATCGTCCATCTCGATGAATCCAAACCCGCGGGATTGGTTGGTTGCGCGGTCCATGACCACGGAAACGGATTGGACTTTGCCATACACCGCGAATGCGCCTTCAAGGTCGGACTCTTTCGTGTCAAACGACAAGTTGCCTACGTAGATCTTCATGTGGTTTCTCTTCTCCTGTCGGATCGCACCCGGACCATTCGCGGACAGGACAGGATCGTAGGCAGCAGACTGAACAGCAGTTCGTGCAGCGGGTCCCTTTGTACCCTATGAGAGAATGTCAAGTGTACCCTTTTTGGCAGGCCGCAGCCCGCGGCCTTATGTGTATTGTATCATGACGATAGTTCCAGAGCAACATGTTGGGAACGGATGTCATTGACATACGGGCCGGGACTATGCAAAACTAGCCGGGTAAACTTGTTGTGTTAATGGCTATTAAGGGAGGCACGTCACACTATGACGCGGACAATGTCACTGCCATTGGCCTGTGCAATTCTGTTTTGCAGTTTGGCTCACGGGGTGGAGGTCAGTTTTCCAGACCCGGGGCTCGAGGCAGCAGTGCGTGAGGCCATTGGCCAACCCGTCGGGGAAATCCTGGATACTGATTTGGCGGGGCTGACGTATCTGAGTGCTTTTGGCCGCAACGTCTCTGACTTAACCGGGATTGAGTATTGTACGGACGTGACAAATCTCTTGCTGGGCAGCAATCAGTTGGTAAACCTGGAGCCGCTGTCGGGGTTGACCAACCTTCAGTCGCTTACGATGGAGGACAATCAGATTTCAGACATTACGCCGCTGGCGGGCCTGGTAAACTTGGAGTATTTGTGGTTGAAGAATAACAATATTGGCTCGATCGCGGTGTTGTCGGGCCTGAGCAAACTTAACCAGTTGATGCTACACGGCAACCCGTTGACGGATCTGTCTCCGCTTGCGGGCTTGATTAGTCTAAAGGAGCTGTGGGCAGGGTACGAGATAGGCGATTTGGCTCCACTTGCCGGGCTGACCAACCTGACTCTGCTGTTTGTCGGATACAATGTGACAGATTTGACGCCGCTGTCGGGCCTGACAAAGTTGAATTACCTGTACTTGGAGCGGAACTTGATAAGCGATCTGACACCGCTGTCAAACCTGAACGATCTGGAGTGGCTGATATTGGCTGAAAATCAGATAACGAATATTGCCCCGCTGTCCGGCCTGACAAAGCTGAAATCACTGTTGCTCGATCTCAATTCTATAAGTGAATTGTCACCGGTGATGGGTCTTACGAACCTGGAAACCCTTGGGGTGGCATACAACCAGGTGGTTAGCCTATCGGCGCTTGCCGGTCTGACAAACCTCAGGCTACTTTGCCTTCATGGGAATAACATCGTCGATTTGAGGCCGCTGAGAACGACGACAGGCCTGACGCAACTTCAGATAGGCATGAATGACATCACAGATTTGACGCCGCTAGTAGAAAACGTGGGGCTTGATGTTGGCGATAAGGTGTGGGTGGCGGGAAATCCGCTGAACCCGCAGACGGCGTGCTGGGCAGTCAATGAGCTGATGTCGCGGGGCGTGCTGGTTGATTGGACGGGCGACTGCACGTTCAACGAATGCACCGTCATCATGAGCAAAATCAGCCCGGCGTTGGCGCGGTGGGCTATGAAAAACGACGAACTGCCGTCTACCATCGACTCGTGGGACAACGGCATCCCGGACATGTACGAGGTGGCGTTGCCGGTCGCTGCGTTGTGCAACGGCGACGAGGAGCTCGCAGGCGTTTTCATGCTGAACCGCGCGCGCATTCTGGCGGCTCCGGCGTACCAAATCTTGCTCGAAGACGGGTGGTGGTTCTACTGGACAGAATACGCGGATTATTTTGCGGCTCTCGCGACGATGGACTCGCTCTGCGTGGCGGGGCTGGCGGAAATCGGGTTTGAGGGGTTGGTATCATATGAACCAGTGGCGCCGTACGGGGATTTTGATTCCGACGCGGCGACGAACCAGGAAGAGTACGACAACGTGATTGCCTGGGGCGGGTCGGAACGCGACTACGCGCGGGCCGCCATGTCACCTTTCACCCAAGGGCTCACGCCCATGCCGGCCGCGACCCTTCCCGCTCTGGGAGGGCTTGTCGTGTCGGTCCTTGCTCTCGGAGCGGCGCTGATCAAGAAGAGGGTCCTTTGAGCGGTTTTAGTCCGGTGCAGTATGATGCCGCGTATGGACAGCCGGGAACTTGTTTTGCGCGCAATCGAGCGGCGCGACCCGCCGCGCATCCCGATCAATTACTGCAACCGCGACTTCGACTCGTCGGACACGATCTCGGTGACGTGGAAGCCTGCGGCGTCTTTTGTTCCCGGGCGAGAGGGTGCGAGCGAGTGGGGGTACGTTTGGGAAGTGCTGGATGGGACGATGGGCCAGCCTCGTTGTCACCCGCTGGCCGACTGGTCGCGTGCGTCGGGTTACGCGGCGCCGGACCCGCGAACAGTTTTGCAGCGGCCTCGTGGGACCCGGAGCGGGCCAGCCGTTGGCCATATATTGACAGCCGAATCTGAGCTTCGCGAATACCCGGATCAAGGTTGAGGGCAGCCATATACTGTACGGCCGCCCGGTCGAACTCTCGTCCCGCCTCGAGGATGCTGGCGAGTGCACACCGGTGCGCGGGATTGTTGGGTTCATTGCGTACAGATTTTTCAAACGTGGCTATTGTGTCCGCGTAATCTTTTTGAAAGCCTTGATACATTTCCTCGTTCTCGCTGCCGGCAAGATTTCTCGGAGAGCCCACCAGCATGTTTCGCGGCGTGCCGATGCAGCGCAGGAGATGCGGTTACCTTTATGGCTGACCGAAGATCGCCGCCAAGAAAAACAAGCAAAATCCTGGCATGCCCACCGCGAGATAGCCGACCAGTATGCGTCGCCCCCACAGGGTGGTTTTATCTTGGGTCAGGTATTCCTGGACGTGAGGGAGCCGGGCATATGCTTTGATGGCGGAGGCGAGCCTCCACCAACGCCACAGCCACCTCAGGAACGTGAACGGGGAGAAGAGGATCTGTATAAACAGCATAAGCAAAGAAGCTCTGGCATCCGGTGCATATTGCCCAGGCATGAACTGGAAGTGTCCACTACGTCTTTGTTGGATGACAAATGCGTCGTAGGCCTCCTCCTCACGGCCCCACATGAGAACCCCCCAATAGATAGCGGCGAAGCCCGGCCCTAGCCCAATTGCTCCAAGCCATCCCAGCAGCAGGGCAACACCGATTGCCTCCCCAATGCCACCTTGCTGATAACCTACGGAGAGACCCATCAAAAAAAGCAGCAAGCAGAAAACTACACTTAATGTCATCCCGACCTTCAGAACGTGGAGTATCACGGCGCCCAAATAATTCCGGGCCTCCATCAGTTCAGTGGGTTCATCCACCGGCATGTCGGCATCCATTTCTTAGTCTCCCTCGCGCGCCCGGGAGAGCGGTGGTCCGGGTCTTAGATCATCCTCCCAACCGCTTCCGTTACAGAGTGGGCACGTTTCCTCGCTATAGGCATCGAAGACGATCCATCCTGAACCGTTGCATCTGTGGCACCGAATTGATCCGGTGCTGCGCACCCGATACGCTTCTATTTCTTTGAACCTCCGTTTGTAAAGGGGCGTAAGGGACACCACACAAAAGGTCATTAGAACCATGATGGCCAGGACGGCTTTGCCCCATTTCGCGCCGCCTAACCACCAGGTTAGAACCGTCGCGGGTGCGACGAACCACAACAGGCACGCAAAAGCCAATCGGGCCGAATACGCCAGGGAAGAGTCCTTACTTGAGCGCATCTTTGTGCCTTCTCTTGGCTTGTTGTGCATCAGCCGAGAACTTCAAGAGCAGCGTTGAAGTTCTTCGGAATATACCGGGAGGCTGGCGCATGTTTAGGCCCTTTGTTTACGACATCTGCACACGGCGCGTGGAAGATGGTTCAGGGCGGCCGAACAAGAGTTCCGAATGCGGCTTATCGACCGCCTTGGGGAAGGCGGGATGCCTGACTGAATTGTGTTAGACGCTGCGCTGCCCGTTTCCCGCTCCTTTATGCCTCAGCTACTCCATCCGACACGCTTCTTGGTGGTGGCGTGCTGCAATGGTTTAGCTGCGGGAAGACATGTCGCCGCTAAGGCGGGGATACCTCTTATGAAAAGCCCAATGGCGGTTTAGCGCGTCCTGTAACTCGTCCAGCTTGCGTTTCGGCGATCCATGCAGCACCGACCAGACCACAGGCCAGCCGTTGGCGAATTCCTTTCGCTCAATGGTTACCGTTTTCCAGATCTCCCAGTTGCCTACCGGCATGCTGACGATCCGCTGAGCATCGAGGCCGGCGTCGGGATCGGCAACGTGGGTTCCCGTTTCTTCCAGAAAATGCGACAGCAGAGCCTTTGCCGCGTTAAACCACGGACCAAAACCCACGTAAATTGCCGCCCCGCTACCGGCAAGAAAAATCAGAAAAGCGAGCCACGGGGCATTTGCCTTCCAGCCTGCCAAGAGTGCAACGACGACGGACAAAACACCGATGCCGGCAGCCGAAAACTGGTGAGGCAGGAAGCCGCCCAAACTTCTCACGTTTTTGTTGGTATGTCTAGTGATATCTTCGGCAATTGCTGAGGCTCTCCGGATGAATGGGAATTCCAACAAGCGAAGTTTTCCTCGGGTATCACCCAAATAAGAACTTGGCATTTTCGTCCCTCCTTGTTTTGGGGTGAGTTAATCTGATGAGGTCTGCTTGTATGAGATGAGCATGCACCCCCGTGAGCAGAAACACGCCCCCAGAAACGCGGAGACGTGACCTGCCCCCGTTCCGTTCTCCCTAGTTGATACCGGCAGCCTACCACATGAGGCTGTTACAGTCAATAGATTCAGAATCTTGATTTGCCGGTTGCCATTCTGTTGCAGGTGACTGCGTCGGAGACTTTCACCGGAGAACACACGACAGACAACGGCAACTTGACGAGGGCGGGACGTTGTCAGCAGCGAATGAATCAGGCAGATCATGCTTTGAGCGATCTTGACCAGTGCAGTATGATGCACGCATGGAAAACCATGCGCGCATGGAGAGCCGGGAACTTGTTTTGCGGGCGATCGAGCGGCGTGACCCGCCGCGCATTCCGATCAATTACTGCAACCGCGACTTTGACTCGTCGGACACGATCTCGGTGACGTGGAAGCCTGCGGCGTCTTTTGTTGCTGGGCGAGAGGGTGCGAGCGAGTGGGGGTACGTGTGGGAAGTGCTGGATGGGACGATGGGCCAGCCTCGTTGGCATCCGCTGGCGGACTGGTCGCGTGCGTCGGGTTACGTGCCGCCGGACCCGCGGGCGGCGGGGCGGTTTGAGGGGGTGCGCGAAGAGATCGCGCGGTGGCCGGGCAGGTTCATGAAGTTTGGGCTGGGCATCACGGGGTTCAACCAGGCGACATTCCTGCGCGGGTATGACGCCTTTATGACAGACCTGTACGAGGCGCCAGATCGCGTGGACCGTGTGCTGGATTTGGTGTTCGAGTTTGAGAACGGGCTTATCGACCAGGCGCTGGAGCTGCCGATCGATTGCGTGGCGTTCGGCGACGATTGGGGCACGCAAAAGGGGCTGATGATCCCGTTGGGTCTGTGGCGTGATCTGTTTCTGCCGCGGTACGCGGATCAGTTTGAACGGGTGCGCCGGGCGGGCAAGAAAGTGTGGTTTCATTCGTGCGGCGACGTCTTTTCGATCATCGGGCATCTGGCGGAGGCGGGGGTGGACGTGATCGAGTTGCTTCAACCGGACCTGATGGGCGTCGAGCGGCTGGCGCACGAGTATGGGGGCCGGATCTGTTTCTGCTGCTCGGTGGACCACCAGCGGGTGGCAATCTCGGGCAGCCGCGAGGAGATTTTCGCCTACGCGAGCAAACTTGCCGAGACGTTTGGTCGATTTCACGGGGGATTTATCGCGTATATCGAAGACTACGCGTCGCTTGGCATGAGCGAACAAAACTACCAGTGGATCCGGGATGCGTTTCACCGTATTGGTGGTAGAATCCTTGGTGAAGCGTAACGGGAATGGGTAGGTTTTATGGCTGACGTAGTGACACAGGTTGGCGCGGCATTCTGGCAGGCTTCGGGTGCGCTTTCAGACCGGGTAAAGCGGTTGCGGGACGAGTATTTCTCTTTTGAGACGCGCGGGTTCCGGAATGAGGTGATGCCGTTTACAACGGGCACGCCCTGGGACACGGTGTACCGGTATGCGAACTGGACGAATGTGCCGGAAGTGATGCCGTTCCTGCGGGCGTACGAGGATTCGCTGGCGGCTGCGGCGCGCGTGGTTCCGTTGCCGGGAGGATTCTGGGGGATGCCGCTGCCGGTTCGGGTGGCGCTGTTTTTTGCGGAGGTGGTGGGCAGCCACCTGCCGGTGGACATTCTTGACGGCGAACTGATAGTCGGCGGGCAGTTCAATACGGCGTTGTCGCTGTGCCTGACGAAGCGGGAAGCGCGGGATCGGGCGCGGCGGGCGGAATCGTTCCGCGCGGCGATTGTCGATGCGTCGGGCTTGGGCCTCGGCAACTGCGGGGCCGTCCCGGGCCACCTGATACCGGACTATGCGAAGGTGCTGCGGGTTGGTTTTCGGGGCATCTTGGATGAGGTGCGCCGCGAGCAGCGGATCGAACCGGATGGCAACAAGCGGGCCGTGCTTGAATCGTTCGCGATCGCGGGCCTCGCGGCGCGCGCGTTTGCGGCGCGTTACGCGGCGGCGGCGGCGTGTCAGGCGGCCGATGCGCAGCCGGCGAGGGCGGCCGAGTTGCGGGAAATCGCGGACGTCTGCCGGAAAGTTCCGTGGGAACCGGCGGGGACGTTTTGGGAAGCGGTTCAGTCGCTGTGGTTGACGCACATGCTGGTGGTGACGAGCGAGTCGTACCCCGGCGCGGGTGTATCGTTTGGCCGGATTGACCAGTACCTTTGGCCGTACTATGAGCGGGACGTCGAGTCGGGGCGTCTGACGCGTGACCAGGCGGGCGAGTTGTTGCGCTGCTTTTTCATCAAACCGAACTACGCCTATGATTATCAGGGGCGCGTCGGCCGGAACCAGGGCATCAACTCGTCGTTTGGCCAACTGATGACGCTGGCGGGGTGCGGGCGGGATGGGGCCGATGCCTCGAACGACCTGACGTACCTGCTGCTGGACGTCATCGAGGAGATGAACCTCCTCGAACCCAAACCTAACATCCGCTTGCACGAGAGAACGCCGGATCGCCTGTTGATGCGTGTGTGCGGCCTGCTGGCACGGGCGCAGGGCGCACCGTTTTTGCTCAATTTCGACGAGACGTCGATGCGCGGCCTGCACTGGGAAGGGTTGCCCGAGCAGGACCTGTGGGATTACGCGGCGGTGGGGTGCCTCGAGAATACGCGGCAGGGGGACGATCGATCCGGCACGGTTGACGTGAATCTCAACCTCGCGAAGGCGGTCGAGTTCACGCTGTTCCAGGGCAGAGACCAGGCCTCGGGAAAACAGATAGGCCCGGCGACGCCCGATCCGCGATCGATGCGGACCTGGGATGAGTTTGAGGGGGCGTTTCGCGCCCAGCTAGCTTTTTGCCTGAGGCGCCTGGTCGAGTTGAACAACGAAGCGGATACGACGCGGGCGACGTATGAGCCGACGCCGTATTTGTCGGCGTTGGTGGGGGGTTGCATCGAGAAGCGGAAAGATGTCACGGCGGGCGGTGCGCGGTTCAATTTCATCACCGTGGAAGGCGTCGCACTGGCGACGGCGGCCGATTCGCTGTCGGCCGTGAAACGGCTCGTTTTCGAGACGAACACGATCCGGATGGACGCCCTGCTGGAAGCGGTCGGAACCAACTTTGAACATGCCGAGTTTCTCCGGCAGATGTTGCTCAATAAGGCGCCCAAATATGGGAATGACGAGCCGGACGCCGACAGAATGGCGCGGGACCTTACGCAATGGTGGGCGGAGGATGCGGCGACGCTGAGGACGCCAGTGACGGGCAAACGGTATCGGGCGGGATATCTGTCGTGGAACTATGGCATTGCGTATGCGCCGCTGACGGCGTCGACGCCGGACGGGCGCAAACGGGGGACGTATCTGTCCAACGGCGTGGCGGCGGTATCGGGCATGGACCGGGCGGGTCCTACCTCGGCGGCGCGCGCGGTCGGGACTCTCGGGCTCGAGGTTGTGCCGAATGGTGCTTCGCATACGATCTCGCTGCCTCCGTCGTTGATGCGCGACGAGGAACACCTCGAGAAACTGGCGGGTTTCCTCAGGGCTTATTGCCGTGACGGCGGGTCGGCCCTCCAAATTAACGTTATCGACGCGGCCACGCTCCGTCAGGCCCAGCAACGGCCCGACGAGTTTCAGAATCTGCTGGTGCGCGTGACAGGCTACAACGCGTATTTTGTGAACCTGGGCCGGGAAATTCAGGAAGAGATCATTGCGCGGGAGGTGCGCGCCGAGTGAGTGAGTGCGACATCGAAGCGGTTGTTTTTAATGTTCAGAAGTTCTCGACGGAGGACGGGCCAGGGATTCGGACGACGGTATTTTTCAAGGGCTGCCCGATGCGATGCCCGTGGTGCCACAATCCCGAGTCGATCAATCGTCAGCCCGAGGTGGTGTGGCACCGTGGGCGCTGCCTGAACGATCGGGGCTGTGTGGCAGTCTGCCCAGAGGGGGCGTTGACCGCGGGGCCGGAAGGCATCCGCATCGACCGGACACGTTGCCGTGGGTGCGGCCGGTGTGCCGAGTTTTGCCCATCCGCCGCGCTTAAGATGCACGGCCGCAAAATGCGGATAGCCGAGTTGTTCGAGGTCCTGGCAAGAGACCGGGTTTTTTACGAGCAATCGGGCGGCGGCGTGACGGTGTCCGGCGGCGAGCCGCTGCTGCAACCCGAGGCGTGCGCGGCGTTGCTTCGCCGGTTGCACGAGGACGGGATACATACGGCGCTCGATACGTGCGGCGCGGGCTCGGGCAGCGGATTGCGGGAAATACTGGAATGGACGGATCTGGTGTTGTTCGATGTGAAGACCGTGGACGCTGCCCGGCACGCCGAATTCACGGGAGTCCCGTTTGACCGGGTGGAGGCGGCCGCGCGAACCGTTGCGGAATCGGCGCGTGCGCGCGGGATCGAGGTCTGGGTGCGGACGCCGGTGATCCCGGGCTACACGGACGGCGAGGACACCATCCGTGGCGTCGCCCGGTTTGTGGCAAGAACTTTCCCGAGTTGCGCGCGGCACGATCTGCTTGCCTTCTCGAACCTGTGCACCGACAAGTATGCGCAGTTGGGAAGGCCGTTCGCCCTGGAGAGAACGCCGCTGCTCGGTGCCGGCACGATGGAGCGTTTGTGCCGGGTTGCACGCGAGGAGGGGTCTAAGCACGCATGCTGGAGCGGGCCCACGCTCCGGACAGACGCGGAGACGTAGCCGATGCTGACCCCCGAACTCAAGGCCGCGTTGTCGGGCGAAACGACGCCGAAGTTTCTGGCCACGCTCGACGCGGACGACCGGCCCAACTGCGTCCCCGTGATCAGCCTGACGCCGTGGGACGACACGACGCTCGTGTTCGGCGAATTTTTCATGAACAAGACGCGCAGAAATCTGCTCATAAACGCCAAGGTCGGGGTGGCCGCGATCAACGACAAACTCGAAGGGTGGAGCCTTAAAGGGACGTTTTTGGGTTTCGAGACTGCGGGTCGGCGTGTTGATTGGCTCAACCAGACGCCGCTGTTCCGCTACAACGCCTACACCAGCGCGCGGAGTGCGGGCGCCATCCGAATCGAGCAGGTATCGGCGCTGCCAGCCATATCGCGATGGAGGCTGGTGAGCGATTTTGGGCGAGTCCGGCTTGTTGCGCCTTTTTTGAAAGGTTCGGGGCGGCCGTGCATGCCCGGCAGGGTTTGTGAGAAGTTCCAGCGGATGAAGGCGGTTCGGGCGCTCGCATTCCGGGACGAGGACGAGTATCCGCGGGCGTTTCCGATCCTGGCGTGCATTGCGGCGGGTCCGGGGCGGCTGCTGCTGAGGGGGCCCATGCTCGACGGCCGCCGGATCCGGCTGGCTCCCGATACCGAGGCGGCGGTCGCGGTGATCACGATGGAGCCGATTGCGTACCAGGTCAAAGGGACATACCGGGGCGAAATGGGGGGTTGCGGCCTGATCGAATTGCAGGAGTGCTACAGCGCGTCGCCGCCGCTGCTGGGCGAACGTTTGGATGCGCCGCCGCAGTCCAGCGCGTGACACCCGACGGCGCGAGATGCAGGGGTGGGGGGGTACGAGGAGGGATCGGAGGGGCGACAGATGTTGGGATGGATTGACGGAAAAGCTGCGGGGGGGTAGAATGGACGCCGGACCGAGGACTATGGCGGGGCCGGCTTGGTTTTCTGAGGCGGGCCCAACAGACAAAGGAGGGATTAGCATGCATAAGCTTCGCGAAAGACGAGGATTTACCTTGATTGAGCTGCTCGTGGTGATAGCCATCATCGGCATACTGGCGGCGATCTTGTTGCCGGCGCTTGCGCGGGCGCGGGAGGCGGCTCGTCGCTCATCGTGCGCGAACAACCTGAAGCAGATTGGCCTGTCGCTGAAGATGTACTCGAACGAATCGAAAGGCGAGAAGTTTCCGCCGAAAGCGGCCAACCTCGGGAACTTCATGTGGTCGTTTCCGGCGATGTACCCGGAATACCTCTCCGATGTCAACGTTCTGTTTTGCCCGTCGGATTCTGAGGCGCCGGGGTTGTACCTCGAAGTCGCCCCGGGCACGGGGTGGGTCAACAGCAACGGGTCCATCAACATCAATCAGATCGAGGGAAGCAACGTGACCGCCACCTCGGATCCCTGGGTTGGTCCGCCCGAGGGCGCGCCGCCCGCGGACCGTTCGTACATGTACGTGGGCTGGGCCATTGCGGAAAACGACTGGGTGATCCCGTACATGCCGTTTCTCAATTTCTTCCTGGACGAGGTCGTAGTGGGCAACAATTACGACAGCGACCTGACGTACACGCACCCGGGCAACGCCGCCGAGGCCGCCTCCCTGGAACAGGGGCCCGTAAGCCAGATTATCGAACCCGGCACTGAAATCTCCTCGTACCGGCTGCGGGAAGGTATCGAACGGTTCTTCATCACGGACATCAACAATCCGGCGGCCAGTGCGCTCGCCCAGTCGGAACTCGCGATCATGTGGGATGTCACGTCGACCGACGTGAATGTATTCAATCATATTCCCGGCGGGTCGAATGTGCTGTACATGGACGGGCACGTCGAGTTCATCAAGTACAACGAAAGCAATACGGAATTCCCGGTCACAAAGGTCTGGGCACTCGTGTCCGAAGTGGGCGCCATGGACGATCCGCGATAGGCGGTAGGCCGGGCGCTGTTTCAGTAAGACACAGGTACCCCCCCGGCTGTGCCGGGGGACTTACAAAGGTTTGACCTTTTCGGCAGTGGTTGGTGGGCATTAGGTGATGGCACCGCATGGACGGTTTGTCACGAACGCTGAACGCGATTAGAGAAGTCACGCTGAAGCGCGCTGGAATAAGAAGGGTAGAATGCCGTATCCACCCCTGCTAAAGCAGGGTGCAAAGAGGAGTCCGCTGAAGCGGGCTAAATCTAGGGGTTATGGAGTTGGCTCCGTGTTTGCGAACCAGCCCCCTTGGGGGGCTCGCAACAATAAGCCCCCGGCTTTGCCGGGGGTCATTTAAGTAGGTATTACGCGCAGATTGTAGTTGTTGCCCGCGCAGCACGTGCCGTTGCGCGGGCTTTTACTTTTACGCTTCGATTCACACTTCAGGAAGCCTGCAATTTTGCGTTTAAAATCATAATTGCAGGAAAGGAGGGTTCCCGATGGGCTACATTTCACGTTCGCTGGAGCCGGTGATCAAGAAAGCCGCGGCCGAGTTTCCCGCGGTGGTGTTGAGGGGGCCGCGGCAGTCCGGCAAGACGACTTTGCTCCAGAGACTTTTTGCCGGGCGGTACAGATACGTCTCGTTGGAGCCGCCGGATGTCAGGGCTGCCGCCGTTGAAGATCCTCGCAGCTTCCCGAATATGCACGCTCCGCCGGTGATTTTCGATGAGGCCCGGCACGCGGCCGAGTTGTTACCCTACGTCAAGGAGCGGATTGACGCCGCGCGAGGCGTTTCCGGGCAGTATGTGCTTACTGGGTCATGCGGGGGTACGTCGTTCATCCAGGCGATGTTTGGTTGCCTCTGGGCTCGGACGTAACCGCACGTCCTTTCAACGCGCTCTAGTGGGCGAGACCCTCCGACTTTGTTCGCGACCTTGCGCCAACATCTACGCGTCATGCGCAGATGCTGCAAATAAAGCTTCTAACCTCATGGCGCACCCGGTGGTGCGGTAAAGTCGATTTTGTGCGGCAGAACATGTCAAAATGGCTATTGGAAACCCATGGAGGCAATGCCATGAGCAAACAGATTTACCTGACCGAACAGGATCGGCAGCGGCTGTTGGACAGTATTGCCTTACTGCGGGAGTCTCGGGACAAGCGAGAGTTACCTCACATCGAGCAACTGGAGCGGGAAATTGAGCGTGCCGAGATTGTTTTAAAAGCGCAGGATATGCCGGGCGATGTAATCACGATGCGGTCGCAGGTTCGGCTGCGGGACATGACAGGTGGCCGGGAACAGGAGTTTAACCTGGTCTACCCGCCGGAATCGGACCCGGACCGGGGGCTGATTTCGGTGCTTGCGATGTTGGGAACAGCGATGCTCGGGTATCGTGTGGGTGATGTTTTCGAGTTGGATTTGCCCAAGGGCCGGAAAACGTTTCGGGTGGAAGCGGTTTTGTATCAACCGGAATCCGCAGGAGACTACGATTTGTGACGCAGGTCTGACGCCATGAGCAGGGAACGCCGCAGATGGCCCGCCGAAGCCGAATTGACGGAACGAATCAAGGAACTAACGTGCCTGCTTCAGATGGCACAAATTGCCGCGGAGCCCGGAGTTTCTCTCGATGAGATCCTTCACCAGACGGTTAAGTTGCTGATACCGGCGTGGCAGTATCCTTCGATAACGTCGGCGCGTATAGTAATCGACGGGCAGAGCCGGGAGGCGCCCAATTTCCGTGTAACTGGCCAAACCCAGCGGGCGGATATCGTCGTGGATCGCGTTAACCGAGGCTTCGTGGAAGTTGTTTACCTGGAAAAGCGGCCGCGGCGCGACGAAGGGCCGTTTCTCCGGGAAGAGCGAAACTTGATCAATGCGATCGCGCAGCAGGTGGCGCTGATCCTCGAGCGGAAAGAAGCGGAGCAGGAAAGGGCGCAACTGGAAAACCAGCTTCGCCATGCGGACCGGCTTGCCACGATTGGTTTGCTGGCGGCCGGGGTAGCCCATGAACTGAACGAGCCGCTGGCGAACATCCTGGGGTTTGCCCAACTGGCCAAGAAACAATGCGGGGTTCCCGAACCGGTAGCGGGCGATTTGGGCAAGATCGAGGCGGCCTCGCTGCACGCGCGGGAAGTGATCAAGAAACTGCTGACGTTCGCGCGGCAGATCCCGGCTCAGAAAATGTGCGTGCACCTCAATGAAGTAGTCCGGGAGAGCCTGTTTTTTTTCGAGTCGCGCTGCGCCAAAATGGGGATCGAGGTTCAATGCAACCTCGAGGCTGGGTTGCCGCCGGTGCTGGCCGATCCCGCCCAACTCAACCAGGTTCTGGTGAATCTGGTTGTAAACGCGCTTCAGGCGATGCCGGATGGCGGCGCCCTGTGCATTTGGACGCGTGCCGGCTCCGGGTGCGTGTACCTTGCCGTGGAAGACAGCGGGCCCGGGATGCCGCCCGAGGTGCTCGAGAAGGTTTTCGTGCCATTCTTCACCACCAAAGACATCGGCCAGGGCACGGGCCTTGGTTTGCCCGTGGTGCATGGGATCGTGACCTCGCATCAGGGCGAGATTCATGTGCAGAGCGAACCGGGGCGCGGTACGCGCGTGGAAGTGAAGTTGCCGGCCGTCGCCCCGGCTGAAACAGAAGGGGCCTGCAAATGATGTCCACGGCTGCCAACAAAGAACGAGTCCTGGTTGTCGACGATTCGGCGCCGACCGTGGAGGTGCTCGAGCGCAACCTGGCTGCCGAAGGATACGCCGTCATAACGGCCTCGACCGTGGCGAGGGCGATCGAGTTGCTCGAGTCGGCGCCGGTTGATCTCGTAATTACGGATCTTAAGATGCCGAAAGTGACGGGGCTCGACCTGGTACGGCACGTGCGCGAGAACTATAAAGACACCGAAGTCATCATGATTACGGGCTACCCCACGATCGAAGGCGCGGTCGAAGCCGTCAAGACCGGCGCCGACGAATATCTGGCCAAACCGTTCACGGACACCGAACTGCTGGCGGCGGTACACCGGGCCCTGGACACGCTGCGCACCCGCAAGTGCCGCTGGTCCACCCCGCTGCAGACGCCGGGCGCGCCCCAGGGCCTGTTGGGCAAGTCGGTTGTGATGCAACAGGTGTTCCGCTTGATCTCGAAAGCGGCCTCGACGCCGGCCACGGTTTTGATTACGGGTGAAAGCGGGACGGGCAAGGAACTTGCCGCTCGAGCCATCCACTACGGGAGCGGGCGATCCTCGGCTCCGTTTGTGCCGGTCAACTGCGGCGGGATACCGGATGGCCTGCTTGAAAGCGAGCTGTTCGGCCACGTCAAAGGGGCGTTTACGGGCGCCACCGAAGCCCGAGCCGGTTTCTTCCACGCGGCCGACGGCGGGACGATCTTCCTGGACGAAGTCAGCGAAACCAGCCCGTCGATGCAGGTCAAGCTCCTGCGGGTGCTGCAAGAGAAAGAGGTGTGCATGGTAGGTTCAACCCGGCCGCGTCGGGTGGACGTGCGGATTGTGGCCGCCACCAACAAAGATCTCACGGACCTGGTCAAAAAAGGCCGTCTGCGCGAAGACTTGTACTACCGCTTGCACGTTCTGACCATAAACCTTCCCCCTCTGCGGGACCGCGGAGACGACACCCTCTTGCTTGCGACCCATTTTGTGCACCGGTTTGCGGGCGAACTCGACCAGCCCACCCCCAGCTTTTCCGACAGGGCGTTGCAGGTCCTGCGCAACTATGAGTGGCCCGGAAATGTACGGGAACTGGAAAACGTTGTACAGCGCCTTGTTCTGATGACGGAAGGCAGCGTTATCGACGCGCCCGACTTGCCGCCGCTGATGCGGTTCTCGGCGTTGCGCGCGACCGGCCTCGACCGGACCCTCGCCGAGGTTGAAGCCGAGTACATCGCCAGCGTGCTGGCAAGCGTTGGCCAGAACAAAAGCAAAGCCGCAAAAATCCTCGGAATCGATCGAAAAACCCTGCGACAGAAGCTGCAAAATGGCGCTATCGACAGCGGTCCGACCGATGATTGAGCCTCGGTAGCGTTCAAGCCCGAGCCGGGGAGTTTTTCCCCAGTGGCCCGTTTTTCCCCAGGATCGCCCGCCCATAATCTCACCAATTTGCCCAGTTTTGGCTGGTAATGCCCTTGGCATCCTTCTTGCGCTCTCCGATTGCGACGATACGGCTCAAACTCGGGAGAGTTGCGTCATGCACACAAGACCTCAAGTAGAACTGTGCAAAACATGCAAAGGAGCGGCGGGATGCAACGTTCCGCGCAAAGCCACCAAGCCGGTGGGCCAATGCAAGGCCTTTGAGAGTTTTGAATACTTTGTACCGGCGATTCTGCAGGGGCAAATCCAGCATGAGGGGTGGGATGCCGTAAACCGTGCTGCGGGGTTGTGCGGCGATTGCGGTGCACGGGATACGTGCATATTCCGCCGGCGCGAAGGCGGCACTTGGCACTGCGAAGAATACTGCTGAGCGTCTGACTGGGGGCGGGGGCAAACTGCAAGGAGATAGGCGTGGAAACGCAGGTAAATGGAGAAGAAATTCTGGAGATTGTACGCAAGCACGAGGGGAATCTCGGCGGCTTGATAGCTCTTCTTACGGAGATCCAGGAGGTCTATGGGTATCTGCCGGAAAAGACACTGCGGATAGTGGCAACCGCCACGGGCACTTCCCTGGTGGACGTGTATGGGGCGGCGACCTTTTACCGGGCGTTTAGTCTGCGTCCGCGGGGAAAACATCATGTGTGTACCTGCCAGGGCACGGCGTGCCATGTGCGGGGCGCCCAGGCTGTCGCAACGGAGTTTGAACGCCAGTTGGGCATTCCGGCCGGAGAAACCACGCCGGACGGCAATTTCACTCTCGAGACGGTGAATTGCCTGGGGGCTTGCGCGCTGGGCCCCATTGTCGTCACCGACGGGGACTGTCATACAAAGGTCCGTCCCGCGGCCGTGAAGGGCATACTGAAAAAAAGTCGATTGACGCCAGGCCGCGCCCGCCGAGCAACGGGATCCTCTCCGGCGGCCGCGGGCAAAGACGTCTCAAGCATGTAGAGGAGGTACGCATTGGCCCCGCGACTGATTTCGTTTGAACGATTCAGGGTGTTTCAGCGCAGGCTTGTTCAAAAACGCGGTCGGAACTGCCGCACGCTTGTCGTGCCGGCGGGGGCTTGCGGGCTGGCCAGCGGGGCCGGGCAGTTGATTGCCGCACTTCAGGACGCGATCCGGAAGGCGGCGGCGGCGCGGTTGAGTTTGCGCGTAACGGGATGCCACGGGTTTTGCGAGCAGGAACCGTCGGTGCTGGTTGAACCCGAGGGTACATTCTATCCGCGTGTCGGCCTCGAGCATGTGGGGCGGCTTGTGGAGGCAACAGCCCGCGGCGAGATTCTCGAAGATCTGCTTTGGTTGGATCCAGGCACGGGAAAACCGGTGGCGCGGCAGACAGATTTACCGTTTTTCCGCAAGCAAGTCCGGACCATTATGTCGCGCAACGAGAGGGTCGATCCGGTTCGCGTGGAGAGCTACATCGAGTCCGAGGGGTATAGCGCGCTGGTCAAGGTGTTGGAACGTGGCGATCCCCAATGGGTGGTGGAGGAGGTGGTTCGATCGGGATTGCGGGGCCGGGGCGGCGCCGGGTTTTCGACCGGCGCAAAGTGGCGCATGTTGGCGAATCAGCCCGGGCCGCATGGTAAGTTCCTGGTGTGCAACGCGGATGAAGGCGATCCGGGGGCGTACATGGATCGCAGCGTGCTCGAGGGGAATCCGCACAGTATTATCGAGGGCATGTTGATTGGCGCGTACGCGACGGGTGCGACCAAAGGCATTATATACGTCCGCAACGAATATCCGTTGGCGATCGAGCACATGCACCTTGCGCTGGCGCAAGCCCAGGCGCTGGGCTTGCTGGGAAGCACCATTCTGGGCACCGATTTCTGTTTTGATATTGCGGTCGTTCAGGGCGCGGGGGCGTTCGTGTGCGGGGAGGAGACAGCGCTTATTCGGTCGATCGAGGGCAAGATGGGCGAGCCGCGGCAACGCCCGCCATTTCCAATACAGAAAGGAATCGACGGCAAACCCACCGCCATCAACAACGTGGAGACGTGGGCCAACATTCCGCCGCTCATTATGCATGGTGCGGAAAAATTCCTTGAAACCGGCACCCCGGGCAGCACGGGCACCAAGGTGTTCAGCTTGGTGGGCAAAGTCCGAAACACGGGATTGGCGGAAGTGCCCATGGGGATGTCGATCAAAGAAATTGTCTACGATATCGGGGGCGGGGCCCTCGGCAAGTCGAGGGTGAAGGCGGTTCAAACGGGGGGGCCATCCGGCGGGTGCATTCCGGCGCGCCTGTTCGATCTTCCCATCGACTACGACAGCCTGGCGGAGGCGGGGACCATCATGGGTTCCGGCGGCATGATCGTCATGGATGAAACTACGTGCATGGTGGATCTTGCCAAGTATTTCATGAACTTCCTGAAGGGGGAATCGTGCGGCAAGTGCTTCTCCTGCCGGAAGGGTACACAGCGGATGTACGAGCTCCTCGACGACATCTCGCAGGGCCGGGGCACGTTGGCGCATATCGACTTGCTCGAGGAATTGGCCCATGTGGTGAAGGACACCACCATGTGCGGGTTGGGCCAAACCGCCGCCAATCCCGTGCTGAGCACGTTGCGTTATTTTCGTGAAGAGTACGAGCGGCATGTGGTGCAGAAACGGTGCGACGCATTCGTGTGCACAAACCTGGTTGGCGCCGCATGCCAGATGGCTTGCCCGCTCGAGACACAGGCGTGGCGCTACGCGGCCCTAATCGAGAAAGGCCAATACGACGAAGCCTACCGCATCATTCGTGAGGTGAACCCGTTTCCGGCGGTGTCGGCGCGGGTGTGCGACCGGAAGTGCGAGCAGCGGTGCCGACTCGGAACCACCGGTGCGGAACCGCTTGCGGTTCGGGCTTTGAAGCGATTTGTCACCGACCGTGTCGATCCCTCCGTATACGCGCCGTCGTTGCGGCGCCGAAAAGCCGGCGAGGCGGCGAACGTAGCTGTGGTGGGGGCGGGCCCCGCGGGCCTGACCGCGACGCACTATTTGTCAATCGATGGTTATGGCGTTACGTTGTTTGACGCCGAGCAAGAGGTGGGCGGGATGCTGATGAGCTGCATTCCTGAGTACCGGCTGCCCCACAATGTCGTGCGCCAAGAGGTGCAATCCCTCTTGAATGAGAACATTACCGTGCGGTATGGCGTGCGTTTTGGGCGGGACCTCACCTTGGAGCATCTGTTCAAAGAGGGATTTCGGGCGGTGTTTCTGGCTATTGGCGCCGATAAGAGCTGGCGGCTGGATCTGGATGGTGAAGGCGTGGAAGGGGTGTATTCCTCGATGGAATTCCTGAAAGCCTTCAACTTGCGGGGCATCGAACTGGCGCGCGGCCGCGTGGGCATCATCGGGGGAGGGAACTCCGCCGTCGACGCGGCGCGCGTCGCCATGCGACAGAAGGCCGTTGAAAGTGTCACGCTCTTGTACCGGCGAACGTGTGACGAAATGCCGGCGTATGCCGAAGAAGTGGACGCCGCGCTTGAAGAGGGCATTCAGCTTCATACGCTGGTATCTCCGGTGGCAATCCGGTACATCGACGCGGCCATGAAAGAAGGCGTCAAAGTCGAGACCATGGTGTCTCCGGTAAAGATCCATTCCCGGAGTGGGCATTTGGCCGGCATCGACTGTGTCCGGAACACCTTGGGAGGCATCGACTCGAGCGGCCGACGACAGCCGGACCCCGTGGCGGGCTCTGAGTTCTCGATAGCGTTCGACACCTTGATTGTCGCGATTGGGGAACGCCCGGACACGGAATGCTTTGCGAGTATGGGCCTGGCCGTGGAGAAAAACGGACGTCTCCGGGTCGATCCGGAGACGCTGGCTACGGCACGGGAAGGCGTGTTTGCAGGCGGGGACTTGATCACGGGGCCAAACACCGTGATCGACGCCATTGCGGCAGGGAAGAAGGCGGCCGTGATGATTGGCCGGTACTTGCAGGGCCAGCCCCTGGCGCGGCCCGCGCGGCCCAATCTGCCCGACGTGTTTCTGGAGGCGGTCGTGGTGAGTGATCAGGATCTCGATGAGTCCTCGCGGCAGGAACCCCCCATGTTGCAGCCGGCCTTCCGAAAGAAGAATTTTGCTGAAGTCGAGTTGAGTTTTGGGGTGGAAGCGGCTCTCGCCGAGTCGCGGCGGTGTCTTCGGTGCGATTTGCAGTTTACGAATTGCGGCGAGAGCCGTTCGGCCGAATGCGCGGGCAGGAAGGAACACCAGGCATGATCGGGCTGACGCTGAACGGGCTCGAGGTAACGGTCGAGGAAGGGATGACCGTTCTCGAGGCGGCCCGTTTTTTTGGGTTTCCCATCCCGACCCTGTGCCACATGGAGGGCCTGTCGCCGTATGGGGCATGCCGCCTGTGCGTGGTCGAGATTGGCGAGGGGCCGAGGGCGCGGCTGGTCAGCTCGTGCACCTATCCCGTCGAGCCCGGCCTCCGCGTGCGGACCTCGTCGTCGCGCGTCATCCGCGCCCGGAAAATGGTTCTGGAATTGCTGCTGGCATCGTGCCCGCAATCAAAGATAATCCAGGATCTCGCCTCGGCACACGACGTGCGGCAGCAGCGGTTTCGTCAAGAGCACGAAACCTGCATTCTGTGCGGCCTTTGCGTCCGGATGTGCGAAGAACAAATGATGGCCAAGGCGATCGGTTTCCGGGGGCGCGGCGAAAAACGCAGCATCGGCACGCCGTTCGACGTCAAGTCGGAAGAATGCCGGATGTGCGGCGGGTGCATCTACGTGTGCCCCGCATGCCAATTGAGGTGCACCTATACCGAGCCCGACAAGGCGGTCTGCGGCGGCTGCGCCAACCTGTCCCCGCCCTGTGTTGAAAAAGAAGGTTTCGATGACATGATGTGTTATATGTCGCCCTGTGTGGCGTGCGAACTGCCCAAACCGGCATAGGCGCGCGCGTGCGCGCGGAAAGGAAAATAGAACCATGTCGAGCACGTTTTCCAAAGTCAATGCGTCTGCGGCCACGTTGACCAAAAACCGCACGGGAGATTCCGTGGTGCCCTCGTCGGGGTTGTGCGTGACCTGCGTGGACGGGTGCATTGGCATGTGCGAGGTGGGCAAATCGGCGTATCGCGGTCACGAAGTCCTTTACCCGCAGCCGTTCGGCGTCATCACCACCGCCGGCGAAAAGACTTACCCGGTCGATTACTCGCACTTCAACATCATGGGGACCGCCGTGGGGGCGCATGGAATCGAGGCCGACAGCGACAAGGCCATCTTTCCCGCCGTCAATCTCGAGGTCCGGTTCGGCCACGACAACGGCATCAAATACCGCTACCCCTGGCATATCCCGGGGATCGGCTCGACCGATGTCGCCAAAAACAATTGGGAAGGCCTCGCCATCGGCTCCGCCCTCGCCGGGACCGGCCTCACCATTGGCGAAAACGTTGTCGGAATGGACGAAGAAGCCGTTATCAAGAACGGCCGTGTCGTCGATACGGTCGACCTCAAGCGGCGCGTCAAGCTCTACCAAGACCACCAGCGCGATGGCTACGGCACCATTATCGTGCAGGCCAACTTGGAAGACAGCCGACTCGGCGTGCTGGAATACGCAATCGAGAAGCTGGGCGTCGAGTGCGTCGAACTAAAGTGGGGGCAAGGCGCAAAAGACATCGGCGGCGAGGTAAAGATCGCCGACCTCAAAAAGGCGCAGCGGTTGTACGAGCGCGGGTATGTGGTGCTGCCGAATCCGACCGATCCCGATGTTATCCGCGCGTTCGAACAGGGCGCGTTCAAGGCGTTCGAACGCCACTCCCGTGTGGGCATGGTCGAGGAAGATGCGTTTGCGCAGCGCGTCGATCAACTGCGCAAAACGGGCGCAAAGTATGTCTTCCTCAAGACGGGCGCATACCGGCCCGCCGATCTCGCCCGCGCCGTGGCCTACGTGTCACGGTACCGGCTCGACCTGTTAACCGTGGACGGCGCCGGGGGCGGCACCGGGATGAGCCCGTGGCGCATGATGAACGAATGGGGCGTCCCGCCTGTACACCTTCACTCGATGCTCTATCAATATGCCGACCGCCTGGCTAAGCGGGGCGACTATCTGCCCGCACTCGCCGTCGCCGGTGGCTTCTCGTTCGAGGACCAGATCTTCAAGGGGCTGGCGCTTGGCGCTCCATACGTCAAGCTGGTCGGCATGGCGCGTGCCCCCATCGCGGCCGCTATGGTGGGCAAGACAATCGGGCGGAGCATCGACAGCCGGCAAGTCCCCGTGTACATCTCGAGGTTCGGCTGCACAAAGGACGAGATCTTCGTAACGGCCGTCGATATACGGCGTAAGCTGTGTAACGGCGACTTTGAAAAGATCCCGGCCGGCGCCCTCGGCCTCTACACGTATTACGAGCGGCTGGCGCAAGGGTTGAGCCAACTCATGGCCGGAAGCCGAGAGTTCTCACTCGAGCACATGTCCAGGAACGATCTCGCCGCGCTGACGCGCGAAGCGGCGGCCATTTCCGGCATCCCCTATGTGATGGACGTGGACCGCGAAGAAGTGGACACCATCCTCGGCGCTTGACACTACCTCTATAAGAGCACGCTGCAAAGGGTGGCAGGAGCCTCTAATCCCACACAAGAATTGAGGCATTGCCGTTTCTGCCTCTTGTTGCCCTTTCAGGGCAAGGTTCTCTGGGGAATCCCCCGTTACCGGGGCGTTGCCCCGGCCTATTACGTGTTACACTTTCAGCGTAACTCGCGCTTTCAGCGTAAGATCTGCGGAAAGCAGTGGGGCTGAGGCGCTTTTTTGACTCCACTACCGTTTACGAAGAGCCCTTTTTTTGGGGTCGTTCAGCCGGCATCTGAACGTAACCCTTCATGCGCGGCCACAATTGCGCGTAATGGAGGAACCGGTCGTCGTACCGGGCCTTTAATTGTGGCGCGGGTTCAAAGGGTCTTTCGATGCGTACGGACGCTTCGACGCCGTCGGAGAATGACGCATAGGCGCCGGAGGCCACTCCGGCCATGATGGCTGCGCCGAGCGCGCCGGCTTCTGTTACCTGGGGGCGCAGGAGGGGACATCCGAGAATATCGGCGGCGAGTTGGACCCATTCGGTCGATTTGCTGCCGCCGCCGACAACGCGGATTTCGTTGACCTCGATGCCGGTTTCGGGGAGGGCCTGGACGCACTCGCGCAGGTAAAACACGCTGCCTTCCAGGATTCCTTTGAGAATTTCGCCGCGCGATGTGTCGAGATGCAGGCCCGTGATGACGCCGCAGGAATCCGTGATGAAATCCGGCGGGCCGGTTGCGGTGAAATGTGGCAACACGATGACGCGGCTGGGTCCTGCGGGCATCTCGGCCAGAAGCATCTGGTAGACGTCGGCCCCGGTTTGTCGTGCGGCCTCGTGGTCGGCCACGGCAAAGGTGTCGCGGTACCATTTCAAGAGGACTCCGCCCTGGTTGTAAATAAAGCTGACGAATTGGCCGGGAACGGCGTGGTGCTCGGTATTGAGCCCGCGTGGCATCATGAGTTCGGGCGAGCGCCGGCCGTTGAAGACGGGCACCAGGCACAGATACGTCCCCATCCCGAGCATGGCGCGCCCGGGCAGGATGGCGCCGCAGCCCAAGGCGCTAGCGCACTGGTCGTGCGCGCCGGTGGCAAGGAGGACGTCGTGAGGCAATCCGAGATCGTCGGCCATGGCCGTTGAAATTGTGCCGATGGCCGTTCCGGAAGGGGCCAGCCCGGGCAACCTGGTTTCTTCCAGCCCGACGCCGCCGATTAATTCGCGGCTCCATTTCGCCTGTGCGATGTCAAAGAGCAAGGTGCGATTGGCGAGAGAGAAGTCAACCACGGGGTCCGCGCCCAGCATGAACGGAACAAAACCGCCCCACAACAGGAATTTATCGGCCGCATGCCACACTTCAGGGCGATGCGCGCGAAGCCACAGCAGTTTGGTGAGGCTGTAATGATTGCCGAGCGTGTTGCCGTTGATGTTGTACAGCCGCGCGTTGTCAAGACGCAGCCGCAACTCGTCAAGGAACTCCTCACCCCGAACGTCGTTGTTGAGGAGCGACGGCCCGGCGATTCTGCGATCGTTTGTGACCGGCACCATGGCCTCGCCTAATGAAGAGACCGCAATGGCTCGAACGGGATCGTGGCGAGTCTGTGTGGCGACGGCGCGGATGGTTTGCTTGATCTTTTCCCAAACGCGTGGCACGTCCATTTCCGACCAGCCCGGCTGGCCGCGCAGGATATCGTACTCCTCATAAGCCGCCGCAAGCAGGTCGCCTTCGATGGAGAATGCGCACGTCTTGCAGCCTGTTGTGCCGACATCGATCCCGAGCAAACTCACTGGGTGTCTCCCATGATGGCGGCACGGACTTCGGCGGTGCAGAAGTAGTCGCGCATAAGGGATGCGGTCCGGTCGTAGGTTTTCTGCTGGGCGGCGGGTACGCTGCCGGTTTTGCGCAACGCGACCTCGTATGCCTGGCGAATTTCCGTGCCGACGTTGATTTTTGCGATGCCCCGTTCAACCGCCGCCAAGACATACTCTTGTCTGACGCCGGAACCCCCGTGCAGCACCAGCGGGATTTGTGTCGCTCGCCTCAGTTGTTCCAGATGGACGAGGTTCAGCCGCGCCTCGACCTTTTTCTGGTCGCGGGCGGCTTTCGAAATGGCCCCGTGGATGCTTCCAAACGCTACGGACAACCAGTCGCACTGTGTCTCGATCACAAATTGCCGGGCCTCGGCTACGTCTGTAAACCCGCGGCGTGTTTCGAATAATTCATCATACGGGGGCAGGGGCCCCTCGGCGTGCCCGAGCACGGCGCCCAGTTCCGCTTCGCATGGAATCTGCGCGGCATGCGCCAGTTCAGCCACTTGACACGTTGCCGCGATGTTGGCGGCGAGGTCCAGGCGCGAGCCGTCAACCATGACGGATTGATAGCCCAACTCGATGGCTTCGCGGATGATACCCAGATAGTCGACCTCGCACCCGTCTTCGTCGATTACGGGGACGTGATCGAGGTGAATGCGGACGTGGGCCGGGTCGGCCCATTTGGCGTATTCTTCGATGACGCGCCGGGGGCTTTGCGCTTCAAACTTCACCCACTCGAGGCGGGCGACTTCGATCAAGGCGACTGAATCGGTTTCGACAACGGCGCGCACCACCGGTTCCATCATGGGCAGGTACGGGATGTTGAACGCAGGTATCACTTTGCCCAAATTCCAGGCTTTCCGAACGATCTCGCCAGTCGACAGCATTTCTAGACCTCCCTTTGCGGCAACGTCACCTTATAGCGCAGGTATCGATTCATGGCTTCTTCAAGCGGCTCCGGGTGCAGGACGGCCGACCGAATCCTGTCAAAACAATATTGCCGGCCGCTACTCGGTTGCCGCTTGCTGTATGACAAACTCGAACGCGGCCTTCGTATCGTCGTAATTGGTCGCGTGGCCGCCGTCTTCCCGCATAATCAGCAGGACGGGCCGGCCGAGCCGCTCGAGGATGCCCGCCAACCGTACCGAACTCCCCGGCGGCACCGTAGTGTCCTTTCCCCCGGCCGTGATGGCTACGGGCATCGTGAACCGTTCCGGCCAATACTCCGCGCTCCGCTTCTTGTACTCCTCGACCGCCTCGAGTTTCGTCCCGCCGAACGAATCCCGGATCGCGTCCTGGAACTGGTCATACTCGATATGGTTGGCGGTACCGTTGAGGCACACCACCCCGTCCACCAGTTCCGGATGCAACGCCGCAAACGTCAACGCCGAACTACCCCCCATCGAACCCCCGCACACAAACACACGCCCCACACGGTACGCCCGTTTTACCTCGCCGATAATCTGCACCACGTCCGACTCCGCCTTCGGCCCCATCCACGACGTCGACGCCCGGTAATCCGGCGACACAAAAATCATCGAATGCGCCCGCGCCACATCCCGCACCGCACGGCACTCATCACGCCCATCCCGAACAAACTGCCACCGGTCCGACCCATGCCCGTGCAACGCCACACAAACGTCCCGCGCCACGCCCGCATCAAAACCATCCGGCAACCCAACCACATACCGCTGCAACACCCCATCGCAACCCGCCAAAAACTCCACGTCCTCAACAACCCCAAACTCCCCCGCACCCGCAGCACACACTGCCAGCGTAATAAGGATCGCAACACCCGGCAAAAAACGATGTGTCATTTCTCTCATCCCACCCGCGCTCATGCGCGGCTCCTCTAAGATTAGACCTCTCGGCAACTAAACGACAAGAATAAAAACTGGGCCTCGGAAGGTGGCGGGGCTGCCCTCGACGGCAACGAGCCGTACCGCCGTTCACCCGCAAGACTCAGCAAGGGAACTCCGGGACCGGGGCACGAGCGGCGGAAGGAATCCGCCGTAATCACGGCAGCCAATACCGAAACCTTTGCTTAGTGAGCGGCGGCACGCTACAATGACGAGTAGCAGAGGCCGTCGGAAAACGTAACGACAGGAAGACCAAAATGAAATTCTATACGTTCGAAATCATCATAGAAAAGGAACCCGAGGATCCCGGGTATTTTGCCTACAGTCCGACGTTGCCCGGCTGTTTCAGCAATGGCGCAACCATAGAAGATGCAAAGCACAACATCCGCGAGGCCGTTCAACAGCATGTGGCCACTCTGCAAGCGCATGGCCAGACTATCGAGCAGCGCGAGCGGCTTGTCCACGTCGAAGAACTCACGGTCGGCGTCCCCGAATGACCCGGATGCCCCAGATAACCCCGCACGAGTTGCTGCGGTTCCTTCGCTCACAAAGCTTTGTAGACGACCGCCAATCCGGGAGCCACCTTACGCTCTGGCATGAAGACAAGAAAATCTCCGTCACCGTTCCCGTTCACACCGGCTGCGACTTGGGCCACGACACATATATGTGGCGCGGCATAGCCGTCCGCATCCTGAAAGACGCCGGGTTCAGCGTCGACGACTACCTGCGGCTGAAGTAGCAGCAGTCAGTTTCCCACACAACACCCTCATCCCCCCTTGGTTGCCACTGGACTTGGTCGAGCGGCACTCATCCCGCCCGTCCCGGACAAACTGCCAACGCCCCGACCCATGCCCATGCAACGCCACACAGACGTCCCGCTCTCGCCCACCCTCAAACCCCTCCGGCAACCCAACCACATAACGCTGCAACACCCCATCGCACCCCGCCAAAAACTCCACATCCTCAACAACCCCAAACGCCCCCGCACCCGCAACCGCACACACATCCAGCGCAATAAAGATCGCAACACTCAACAAAACATAACGCAGCATTTCCCGCCCAACCCTATTTCCAAACCCCTTCAACCGGCCAAACCCGGCGAAACAAAGTATACATCCAACCCTCCCCGCGCGACGAGGGCGTTACGGCGCAACAAAAAAGAAACGCCCCTCCGGCAGAACCGGGCGAGGCGTTACAACGCCCCTCAGGGCGTCGCCTGCGGAACGAAAGTCCCTTACTATGAATTGAAGGGCAATCGCCGCTCAGGTATACTTAACAGCCATTATACGTACAGTCGGACAAATGTCAAGGAAAAAAAACGGGGAGGTCTTTCAGCCATGGCTGCGAAAACCGGCGAACAAACGATTCTGGGCCTCGACCTGGGCGCAAATTCGGTGGGGTGGGCGCTGATACGCACCAGCAACGGCGAGCCCGAACAGTGTCTTGCCATGGGCGTGCGTATCTTTGATGCCGCGGTAGGCGGCACGTTGCTGGATCTTCAGGCCGGAAAAGAACAGTCGCCCAATGTTAAGCGCCGAAATGCCCGAATGCTGCGCCGCCAAACTGAACGCCGCGCACGGCGGCGCATCAAGGTAGCCCACCTTCTGCAAGAGGCAAGACTCCTGCCATCAGGCGATCTGGACACTCTAGCCCAAAGACATGAATTCTTTCTTAGTCTCGACCGCGCGATTTGTGCCCGCCACATGGCCGAAGCACCGACACAATTTCTCCATACGTTTCCCTACTGGCTGCGTGCCCGCGCGCTGGACATAGCCTTGGCGCCCGATGAACTTGGACGAGCCCTTTACCACTTGGCACAACGGCGCGGTTTTCTCAGCAACCGTAAGAGCACTGCGAAGGAAGACGAAGACAGCGGCACCGTGAAACCGGCCATTGAAGAACTCGCCAGTCAAATGGCGGAATCCGGGGCGAGAACCCTCGGCGAATTCCTTTCGCGAATAGATCCCGCCGATCCGCATCAGCGCCGCATACGGGAACGCTGGACATCGAGGCAGATGTACAAGGAAGAATTCAACGCTATCTGGCAAGCCCAGCAGCCTTTTCATCCCGAATTGCTGACAACCGATATCCGCAACCGGCTTTTCCAGGCCGTCTTCTTTCAGCGCCCACTCAGGATTCAGAAGCACCTGATCGGAATGTGCCAATTCGAGTTTAGAGGGTATTATCCCCGGCGGCGCGCCCCGCTGGCTCTTCTGGCGGCGCAGCGGTTTCGCCTTCTCCAGAAGGTAAACGACCTTTGCGTGGTCGCGCCCGACTTTTCGGAACGGCCTCTCACTGCCGCGGAACGCGAACTCCTTCTTGACAAACTCGAAACTCACGACGAGTACAAGTTCGACCAGATTCGCCGACTTTTCAAGCTCTCCAAGGACTACACCTTCAATTTCGAGCGCGGCGGCGAGAAGCGGCTGTTCGGCAACCGAACCGCGGCGCGGCTTGCCAAGATATTCGGCGAGCAGTGGTGCCGGTTTTCGCCGGAACAGCGCGATGCGATAGTCGACGAAATCCGAAGCTACGACAGTGAAACGGGCCTTGCCGAGCGCGGCATACGCCACTATGGCCTGGATGCGGAAGCAGCAAAAAAACTCGGAAGCGTCAAGCTCCAACCCGGCTATTGCGGTCTTTCCCGGCAGGCATTGTCCAAGCTTTTGCCGCTCATGGAAAAGGGCATTCCTTATATGACGGCCGTAAAGGAGATCTACAAAGAAGACGAGACTATGACGGCAGTGGCGTGTCTTCCCTCGTTGCGCAACGCCGTCGAGCAACGGCTCATGTCCGAGATCCGCAATCCCGTGGTCACACGGGTCCTTACTGAAACCCGCAAAGTCGTCAATGCCGTCATTCAGAAGTATGGCAAACCCGAACTGATTCGGATCGAACTCGCGCGCGACGTGAAAAAGTCGCGCGACGAACGCAAGCGCATCTGGACAAAGAACCGCAACCGCGAAAAGCAGCGGATTTCGGCCGCGCTCGAAGTGCTTCGCGAGACTGGAAACGAGCATCCCAACGCGAAAGAAGTCGAGCTTGTTTTGCTTCACGAGGAATGCGGCGGCATCTGCCCGTACACCGGCCAGTCTATCACGATCAAGAACCTCCTCAGCGGCCAGTCTCGGTTCGATGTCGAGCACATCGTTCCGTTCTCGCGGTGCCTCGATAACTCGTTTGGAAACAAGACGCTCTGTCTGCACGAGGAAAACCGTTCCGTCAAGAAGAACAAGACGCCCTGGGAGGCCTACGGCGAGTCGCCCGAACGATGGGACGAAATCGTCGAGCGGGTCAAACACTTCAAGGGCGACGGACGCGACGGCAAGCTGCGCCGTTTCCTCATGAAAGACCTGGCGGATTTCGACGAGTTTTCCACGCGGATGCTCAACGACACCCGCTATTCGTCCCGGTTGGCCGGGCAATACGTCAGCCTCCTTTACGGTTCGGAGCACCGCAAACACATTCAGGTCAGTTCCGGCATGGTGACTGCGTATCTGCGCGACCTCTGGAAGCTCAACAAGATCCTTAGCGACGGCGGCGCAAAGAACCGCGATGACCATCGCCACCATGCTATCGATGCCGTCGTCATTGCTTTGACCGGCCCCGCCCTCGTCAAATCCCTCAGTGACGCGGCCAAGTCCGCGCCCATCGAGAACCGCCGCAGGCCCGGCATTGTCCCGCCGCCGTGGGACTCGTTCCTCGAAGATGTGCAGCAGTTCGCCGACGGAATCGTGGTATCGCACCGGGTGGCCCGGAAGGTGAACGGCCGCCTGCACGAGGACACCTTCTACTCGCCGCAACCGGCTGGCGAAGAGGGCAAGCCGCGCGTGCATGTCCGCAAGCGGCTCGAATCTCTTTCACCGGACGACGTGAAGAACATCGTCGACCCCATGGTGCGGGAAGCCGTGATCCGCAAACTCGAACAGACTGGAGTGGATCCGAAAAAAGCATTTGCACAACGCGAGAATCATCCCTCGTTGCGCACTCGGGATGGAAGGACGATCCCCATTCACAAAGTCCGCGTTTGCAAGAACCAGGAGCCGTTCCAGGTCGGCAGGGACGGCCGCGAGAGGTTTGTTACCAACGATTCCAACCACCACATGGAAGTCGTCGAGATCAAAGGACCCGGCGGTCGTGTCAAGTGGGAAGGCGCGATGGTAAGCCAGTATGAGGCGCTGCGCCGACACAAGAGCGGATTGCCCGTCATTAATCGAGACCATGGTGAGGGTAAACGCCTTCTCTTCAGTCTGGCACCGGGAGAAACCTTCCAAATCGACGACGATAAGTCTGGCGAACAACAAACCTATATTGTTCGTTCCATCAGTAATGGGAATGTCGAGATCGTCTCACTCACGGACAGCAGAAAGGCGCTTGATATCAAGAAAGCAAAGGAGTGGTTGAAACGTTCTGCCGATAAGCTTCGGCAGTTGAACTGCCGCAAAGTCGTTGTCACCCCGCTGGGTGAAATCCGCCGGGCAAATGACTGAGCGGATCATAGATTTGTCGTTCGAGCCCGCGCGGCTGCACGTCAGCCTGGAACGGCTGGTGATCGTGCGAAACGGGCAGGACGACGCCATCATTCCGCTGGCTGAGGTTGGAGTGCTCCTGATTGCCCACCGGCAAGTCAGCCTGACCCATGCGGTCCTTTCCGGCATAAGCGCAAACGGGGGCGTCATCGTCGCATGCGATCAGCGATTCATGCCCGTGGGCATGATGCTGCCCGTCGAGCAGCACCACCTTCAGGCTGAGCGGTTTCTCCGGCAGGCGCAGGCACCCGCGCCGTTACGCAAACGATTGTGGCGGCAAATAGTCCGTGCCAAAATAAAAGCCCAAGCCCGGCTCCTCGTCAACTTTCGAAAGAATGACTTTGGGCTAGCCGCGCTGCGCGCAAAGGTCCGATCAGGCGATCCCGAGAACGTCGAAGCTCAGGCCGCCCGCCGCTATTGGCCCGCCCTGTTCGATTCCGCCGAGTTCAAACGTAACCGCGAGGCCCAGGACCAGAACCGATTGCTCAACTATGGCTACGGCGTATTGCGCGCCGTGATCGCTCGCGCCGTTTGCGCCGCGGGTCTCCATCCGTCTCTCGGCCTCCATCACCATAACCGCTACGACGCCTTCTGCCTTGCCGACGATCTGATGGAACCGTTCCGGGTGATTGTCGACCGCGCGGTCCTTCACATCGTGCTCCAATACGGGCCGCAAGTCGCCCTCGACCGTTCCGCCAAGGCACCCCTGACGCGGGCTTTGTTCGACCGTATTCCCATCGAGGGCGAGTCCCGCTCTGTTTTCGATGCCGCCGCCCATACCGCCTCCTCGCTCGCGAGCGTCTATTGCGGGGAAACGAAGAACCTTCTGCTGCCCGATCTCTAACGCGGGAATCTGTCCGCTTTACAACGTGTTTTCTTGTCAGGCGGCTGGCGCGCCGCCGGGACCCAATGGCAAAGACCACCAAAAAAGAACTCTCGGAGTACAAGGGGATGTGGCTCTTTACGCTGTTCGACCTACCGATGCTTACCAAGGAGGAGCACCGTCAATACACCCGTTTTCGAAATCTGCTCCTCAAGCAGGGATTCAACATGCTCCAATTTTCCGTCTACGCCCGTTTCTGTCCGAGTGAAGAGGCCAGCGACGTACATCGAAAAACCGTACAGAGGTTTCTTCCCCCGGCCGGGTATGTCCGCCTCATTTCAATTACCGACCATCAATTCGGAAAAATGCAGAGTTTCATCGGGAAAAAAGACACGAATGCTGAACAGCCCCCGGAACAAATACTCCTTTTCTAACACAAAGAATGACCAGAACCCTCTGGAAATCAGCGACTTCCAGAGGGTCTAAAGTATACCTGAGCGGGGATTCCCATCAAACCACAGCTGATGCCGTAGAAAGTAAGGACGAGGCGAGAGTATACCTGAGCGGGGATTCCCATCAAACCACAGCCTAAAATACCGCTGGTCGCTGCACGCCCGGAGTATACCTGAGCGGGGATTCCCATCAAACCACAGCGGTCCTGACAGTACCGTTTGTGAACCTGCAAGTATACCTGAGCGGGGATTCCCATCAAACCACAGCAGATGCCGGCGCCGGCCGGATACGCCATGGAGTATACCTGAGCGGGGATTCCCATCAAACCACAGCCCGTTGTAGGCAGTACCCGTCCGCATTCTGAGTATACCTGAGCGGGGATTCCCATCAAACCACAGCCCAACATTGCGACGTACGGGCTGATCACAAAGTATACCTGAGCGGGGATTCCCATCAAACCACAGCCAGCAGCCAAACCCGGTCTTCTGGGCGTATAGTATACCTGAGCGGGGATTCCCATCAAACCACAGCCGAGGGACAGAACCGGC
>DATKVG010000198.1:0-25305 GCA_035530195.1 Bathyarchaeia archaeon
AAATACGGAGATTTGCCCCAAAAGTCTGCACTACATTTTTGATCGTCGTTTAGATCGATTTTGGTTTGTTGGGCAGGGGGAGTGGGGGTTTTTGGAGCAGGATGGCGAGGTGGGTTTCGGGTCGGCTGACGGTGCGCAGTCGGATTTCTGTGGCGGTTTCGGTGGGCAGTATGATGTCGAGCGAACGGACCTCGGCCATTTGCTCAAGCAGTTTTCTGGGGGCGTCTCCGAGGCCGCAGCCGTTCATCTGTGCATCAGCCTCCTGTGCAAGGCCATGATCACACGGATCGGTCGTGTTGGCAAGGGGGTGGTCTGCACTACACGCAACGGAGACAAACTCGCGCTGAGAACAAAGAACTTACACAATCGTAGGACGCAAAAACGAACAAAACGCGGCGTATCCTGCGGAAAATGGGGTAGCCCTTGCCCGATACGGTATTCGTACGCAAAAAGCCCGCGGGGTCAATAGTTCCACGGTTGTTGCCGGGAATTCGACCTCGTTGGTGGACAAGGACTTACGGTAGCGGCGTTGCTCGTTGAATTCGTCAAGTCCCGTCCATATTTGCTGCGTTTTTCCCTTCGTAGAACGTCGTTGTTTGACGTGTCATCAGAGTGGACATGACCGATTTCACCAAACTATGCGTCAGTTTCTTGGCCTCGACGTTCAGGTTCCGCGCGGCGTTTCAAGCAGAGAATCTGGTGTTGCGGCATCCGCTTTGCGTATACCAGCGGAGCATCAAGAGGCCGAAGGTGCAGCCTGCGGACCGCATTCTCTGGAGCCTTCCGGCCAGGGCTTGGAAGGGATGGAAGAACGCACTCATTTTTGTGAAACCGGACACGGTCATTCGCTGGCAGCGCAAGCGATTCGGAGCGCATTGGAAAAGACTGTTCCGGATGGATTTTCGGGTAAGACAATTGCGACAGCCGGGGGAGGAGTGTTAGTCTTGGCCGTCGCGGGAGGCGGCAAGACGTGGTGCCTTTCGAAACAAAAGAGCAATTCGTCGCGATTCTATCGGCGCTCTGGGACAAGATAGTGCGTACGCCCGAGGTCGCGGGGCCGTTATCTCGCACAAAGCTCCTCGCCCGATTTCGGTTCTCCGATCTTGAAACAGACCTCTATTTGGACTCTACGGGAGACGGCCTCCGCTTCTATTGGGATCCGGAGGAGGAACGGGCTCCGGACGTCGAAATGATTCTTTCCTCGGAAACAAGCCACAGATTCTGGATGCAGGATCTGAATGTCCCGCTGGCGATTGCGAGCCGCAAGATCGTCGCAAAAGGGTCGATACAGAAAGCGATCAAACTCTTGCCGGCATTGAAACCCGCATTCGGTCTTTACCCGGGAATCCTCCGGGAGATGGGAAAGGCCGACCTTCTCGCCGACCGCGGGAAGACTGCGAGGAGAAGGAAGTTCCGGCTGTTGAGGTGCAGAAACAAGGCGCAATGCGATCCGGGACAGATTCCCCCGTTTCCCATCGAGTTCGCGCAAGACACGCTTGGGGGCCGGGTGGAACGCGCCGCCAGAAATGTCCCAACGGCTTCCGACACCGATCTGCTCCGGATGATGCGCCGAATTCGTTTCTTTGAGGAGCATTTGTCTGTGTCATTTTCTCGGGGGGAACTCCCGACCGAGGCCATTCATCTCTCGATCGGGCAGGAAGCCATTGCCGCCGCGGTGTGTATGAACTTGAGAGACTCGGACTATCTCAACACGACCCACCGCGGGCACGGCCACATCCTGGCAAAAGGGGCGGACATGGCCCGGATGATGGCGGAGATCTACGGCAAGTCCGACGGGCTGTGCCGAGGCAAAGGCGGCTCGATGCATGTCACGGACCGGGGCAGGTCCATCCTGGGCGCAAACGGCATTGTGGGCGCAGGCTATTTGCTTGCGCTGGGCGCCGGGCTGTCCATTCAACGACAAGGCCGTGACGACATATCCGTCGTTATTGCCGGCGACGGGTCGGTCAATCAGGGCATGTTTCATGAAGCGGCGAATATGATATCACTTCTTCACCTTCCGGTGCTTATCGTCATTGAGAACAATGGGTACGGGGAGTTCACGCCGGTGGAGCGCCATTCGGCCGTCTCAACGATCTTCAAGAGGGCGGAAGCCTACAACATCGAATCCTCGAGGCTAAACGGAAACAATGTCCGAGCTCTCTATGAAAACATGCGAGAGATCATCCGGAAGATGAGACAGGACGGGGCCCCACGCCTTATCGAGTGCATGACCCATCGGTGGCATGGCCACATGGAAGGCGACCCCGAGTTGTACCGCTCGCGGGAAGAGAAAAAGAAGTTCACGACCGAGGATCCCCTGGGTCGGCTGGAGAACGAACTTGTCTTGGTGTCTCCTGATCGAAAAGCCGAGGTCGAAAGGATACGGACAGAGGCGGAGCAGGAAGTTCGGAACGCAATCGAGTTCGCGCGCAGATCCGGTCCTCCCGAGCTTTCCGCGCTGACGACGGACGTCTACACGCCGGAAGACGAAACGCTCTTTTCCGGCGGCTTCGGCGATCCAAACGAGAACGGGCCGTGGAGAGACGTATCCGTCGCGGGTGCCGTGAATGAAGCCATCGCCGAGGAGATGGCCAGAGACGAGACGGTGTTCCTGTGGGGCGAGGACGTGACGCTCGGTGGGTATTTCAACGTCACGGAAGGCTTGGTGGACCTCTTCGGGCGCCAGCGCATCATCGACACACCCATCAGCGAGAACGCGATCGTCGGTGGCGCGGTCGGCGCGGCCATGACGGGGATGAGGCCCATTGTCGAAATCCTGTTTTCCGATTTCCTGACGTGCTGCATGGACCCGATTCTCAACCAGGCGGCGAAGCTGCGCTACATGACGGGCGGCCAGGTATCGATTCCCCTCACCATACGGACGCCGGTGGGAAGTGGAATCGGCATGGCCGCACAGCATTCCCAATCGATGGAGAAGTTCTTCTGTGGAATACCGGGGCTGGTTGTAGTGGCGCCTTCAGATGCTTACACCACGAAAGGGTTGCTGAAATCCGCCATCCGATCCAACAACCCGGTGCTGTTCTTCGAGCACAAGCTGCTCTATGCGACCGCGGGGAAGATCCCCGATCGGGAATACACGCTCCCGCTCGGAAAGGCCCGCGTCGTGAGAGAAGGCAAAGACGTGACCATCGTCTCGCACCTCCTCGGCGTCAGCATTTCGCTCGATGCGGCGCGGATACTCGAACGGGCCGGTTTTTACGCCGAGGTGATCGATCTCTTGACGCTCTACCCAATGGATACACAGACCGTCCTTAAGTCCGTCGGCAAGACCCGGCATCTGGTCACCGTCGAGGAAGGAGTCGGCACGGGCGGCATCGGGAGTGAGGTGATCGCCCGCACGGTGATGGCCGGACATGCCCTTCTTGAAGCGCCCCCCCTGAGGATTGCCGCTCCCGAAACCCCCATACCTTACGCAAGGAACCTCGAGAACGCGATGCTGCCGCAGCCGGCGGACGTCGCGGCAAGAATAGAAAGCATGTTGAAGTGATCGCCTGTCCGATTGAATTCAAGAGTCTCGACGCATCGAGGAATCCCAAAGTCACCGTGAGGCGCGAGCATGGTATTTCATAGCTGGATGTTCCTGATCTTCTTTGCGATCGTTTATCCGGTTTTTCTGGCCACGGCCGGCACTCGTTTCCGCCTCGTTTGGCTGGTGATCGTTTCCTACGCCTTCTATGCCTGGTGGAACCCGCTCTATCTGCTCCTTATCGCATTCAGCACGACGGTCGACTACGCGGTCGTGCTCGCGATGACCCGATCAAAGTGGAAAAAACCGTGGCTGTTGCTCAGCGTCGTAACCAACTTAGGCCTGTTGGGATTCTTTAAGTACAGCAGTTTCGTTGCCGAGAACCTGAACGTCCTCTTGGGGTGGCTGGGCGCGGCGTATGCCGTTCCCAAACCCGACATGCTGCTGCCTGTCGGCATTTCGTTTTTCGTGTTCCGGTCCCTGACCTACACGATCGATTTCTATCGAGGCGATGTGGACAAGGAACCCAATTTCATTCGCTACGCGGCTTTTGTCTCCTTCTTTCCCCAGTTGCTCTCCGGGCCCATCGAGCGCGCTCGGAACCTGCTTCCACAATTGCAGGAGGGGAAGCGAATCACGCGGCAGGACATCACGGACGGCTTGTCCCTGTTTGTCACGGGGCTGTTCAAGAAGGTCGCGCTGGCCGACTACCTGGCAACCTACGTCGACGAAGTGTACGGCATGCCCGACCAGTACCAGGCCCCGGCGCTGATGCTGGCCACGGTAGCGTTCGCGTGGCAGATCTACTTCGACTTCAGCGGCTATACGGACATGGCGCGGGGCGTGGCCCGGCTGATGGGAATCCGCACTATGCTCAATTTCAACGACCCGTACCTCGCCACGAGCCTGGGCGACTTCTGGAACCGCTGGCACATCAGCCTCTCGACGTGGTTCAAGGACTATGTCTATATCCCGCTGGGTGGAAATCGCAAAGGCCAGGTGCGCACGTACGTCAACATGTCCATCACGATGGTCGTCTCGGGTTTGTGGCACGGCGCCCACTGGACCTTTGTCACGTGGGGGGCGCTCCACGCGGCCGGACGCGTTGTGACGCGGGAACTGGAGCGCACCCGCTTCTACCGTGATCGTGTGCCCCGATGCCTCAAACAAGCGTTGGTGTTCACGTTTGTTTGCTTCTGCTGGATTTTCTTCCGAGCCACGAGTTTCGCAGAAGCATGTTTGATTGTGAAACGGATCTTCACGTCGGGCTTGGCCGACCCGAAGTTTCCGCTGCTGATGCTGGCGCTCATCCTTTCCGTGTGGGCCTATCAGTTTGCTTGCGCCTCGCGGGCGAGACAGCTGCTCGAACTGGCCCCGGTGCGCGTCGGTCTTGCGGTATCCATGTTGCTTTATGTCGCCCTGTTCGGAAGTTCCGGCAGTCAGGCGTTTATCTATTTTCAGTTTTGATGGGCTCGAAATGGCAGAAACCGAATCCGCATGATAGAATGCCAACGTTTTTTCAGGTTCCAAACGAGCCAGGAATCCACGGACAAGGAAAAGAGAAGTATGCCAGCGATCAAGATAACGAACGTATCGGTCTATCTCGCCCTCGCGGTGTTGTTTGCCTTATCATCCGCGGCCGCGCCGGATCAGCCGGCGGGGGCCAAGGAATACGCATGCCGCCAGTTGGCTCAATCACCGGTGTTGGACGGGGAAGTTGTGGCCGATCCGGCCTGGCAGGACGTTCCCGTCGCCAAAGACTTCCGCAACCTGCGCACAGGCCTGCCGCCCCTCAAGCAGACGGATTTCCGGATCGGGTACACCGCGGACGGCCTATTCGTCGGCATCGTATGTGAGGAGCCGAATCGGGACGCGATCCGCGCGGATAAGGCCGACGGTGAAAGATTCTGGGACGAAGACAGTCTTGCGGTGCTGTTGGCGGTGGGTGAAGAATTCCTCTTGAAGCACAACGTGCCCAGGTTTCTGTTCGCGGTGAACGCAATCGGGAGCAGGAACAGCCCGCTAACGCTCAGGCAATGGCAAGCCGCGGCGTACATCGGCGACAAGGCATGGTCGGCCGAGATTATGTTGCCCTGGGAAGTGATGGGCCGCTTTCCCGGCGAAGGAGAAACGTGGAAATTCAACGTCTGCCGAAGTTTTCCTGCCAGCGGCGATCCGGAAATCAGCACGTGGGCCAACTTGGAATACAGACTCTTTGAGGAGAAGAACCTGGGCGTGCTGCGCTTCGAAGCGATCCCGCCGGAGGTTCGGCAGGCGGTCGAAACCCGGGTGCGAGACCGGGCCATCGAACCGGAACTGCTCGTTTACTCGCGCCCGCAAGTGGGCGTCTTCGTTCAGTCGGAGTTCTCGAAAGACCGCGTGGTATACAACCAAGGGCCGCATGTTGCGCCGCAGTTTTCACCGGACAAAACCCAAGTCCTTTTCAATTCCGTGGAAGGTGGCGAGATGGGCATATGGATTGCGGACCGCTCCGACCACCAGAAGAAACGCATTGCCGGCGGATGCCAGGCCACGTGGTCTCCTGGCGGAGAAAAGATTGTGTTCCAGCGTGGCGGGCAGATCATCGAGCGCGTTCTGGATTCCGGCGCCGAGAACGCGGTAAGCCCGGAGGGGGCGCCTCGTCTCGCGTTTCCGAGCTACATGCCCACGCCCGGTGCTCCCGACGCGAATTCGGCATCGCGTTTCCTGTGCACGGATGAATCCGGCAGGCGCATCTATCTTCTCTCTCCAGGCGCGGAGAAACCCCTTGATATGGTGGTAGAGGGCGAGATCGGAAGCGCGCCACGCTGTTCTCCGGATGGCAAGACCGTGGCGTATCAAGACGGCGCGCATATCTATCTGCTCGACCTCCAAACACGTGACTCGCGGCTCTTGACGACAGAGCCCGGCGTGCAGGCTTGGCCCGTGTGGTTGGCAAATGGCCAGGGACTTTGTTACGTCCGTGCGCCCAGTCCCGCGGCCAATATGTGGGACCTGTGTCATGTCGACGCCGCCAACCCTCAGGTCGTGAATCTGATCGAGCCTAGAATCCATCCCGGATTCGATCTCGGCGGTGGTACGCCGGAATCGGTAAGGACAACGAAAGCACTCGGCGCGCGGCTGGCCCTCTATCGTGGGAAAGGCTCGATTGACCTCGCGCGCGGCCCGGAAGGTCAAGCGGCATGGGAACTCATCCCCGAGCGTGCCGACGCCGGCGCTCTCGATGGCGACGTGGTCGTCGAAAACGATTGGCTCCTGCTCCATGTCTCGGGCGAGGGAATGCGCCTGGTTCTCAAACGTGAAGGCAAGGCCGCCCCGCCGATGACGTTGAGCGTGTTGGATGAGGCGCGGCATCCCGCGGGAAAAGCGAGTGACATCCGGCTCGTGCGCAATTTTGGCGACTTCTTCGAGGTGGGCGTTTCGTTTGTCACAGCGGAGAATCGGACGGTGAAGGCCGTTATCCGGATGCCCCGCGCGAGGCCGCTCATCGAAGTCCGCCTCGATAACGCGGCGGGGTACGTGAACCTTCAAGCGGACATGGCGCTCGCCGTAGTCCCCGACCGGTTCTCGAATGATCTGCTACTGGTTCCCGCGCAACTCGCGCCCGACGCGATGGTCTCCTTGCCGCAAACGCCCTTCGTGCTGGGATGTCTCACCGATCCAACCGCCCTGCTGCTAATGGCGGCCCTTTCGGATGGATCTTCGTTCGCGGTTGGCAACCGCGAAGATCGCGGGCGCCTCACGGCCGTCAGTGCGACATCCGGCGACAGCGGCGTCGCGATAGCCGTTCTCGCGGGGGATCGGATCTGGGACAGTCCGGAGCTCGTGCGAGACACGGACAAAGGGGCGTGGTCTGCGCAATGGGACAAGCCCTTCCTGGCCGAATGGCGGCTTGCCGTATCCAGCCGTGATGAGGCGTACGCCCGAATGTGGACCGCGGCTGACCTCAGCGCGCTGGGCGGCACAGCGTTGCCCATCGAGCCGGCATTTGCGAATCCGCCTGATAACGCAGTTGCCTACGCTTGGGCACGCGATACCGTGTCGCCTCCGGACGCATTGACTCCTTCGGACATCCTGCTGGATGTTTTGGGCGTTCAAGGTTACATGACCGCGCTCGATATCGACGGAATTCGAGGGTATCGCTCGGGCAACGGAACGACGCCTTTCAGGGAACTTATCGTACACCCAACGAGTTGGCATCCCGCACTGGCTGTCGATGATGAGTCGGAGTGCGGCATCCTCGAGACCATGGGCAGCATCTTTGCCGTCGGGACCAGCGGAGTCCGGTCGTTTATCACCCATCTCGGTGGCGATGCCGTGGAGGTGCTGGAGGGTCTTGATGCGCGTATCGGCGAGTACGATGCATTCCTGGCGGACATCGCGGCATTCTGCGAGGCCAACCAAACGGACGAACGGCAAGGTTTCCTTACCTCCGTGCGCGAGCAGACAGCCAAGGTGCTCGAAGCGGGCCGCGCGATGCCAAAAACCGATATTGCAAAGGTAAAAGAATCTTTGGACAAGGTGTTGGGTATCGTGGGGACGCGGGATAGCGTAACGCTGCCGATGTTTCAGGCGTTCTGCCAACTGCCGGGACAGGAGGAATGGGCGGCCATCTACGAAGAGATGTGGAATTATCTGGCCGCGAAGGAGGGGCGCCTCTGGCATGACGAACAGGTCCGTTACGAACTGTGGTACGAGGACGATTTCAAGGAGTTCGCGCAGCGCTGCCTGAAAATCCTGGCGGAACGGCAAGATGTGTTAACCCAGTACCGGACGTGGGCGAAACAAGTGCGGGACGGCGCGGCCCGGGTCGTTATCGCGGAAGGCGCCTTCAAACCCGTCGGTGACGAGTTGCGTGACAAGACCTGGACCATCCTGCGAAACCGGTATTATCTGGAAAGAGACTGGCGCGGCGAAACGCCCGCGCCCAGTGGAGTGCCTCGATGAGAATCAGTATTGAATCAATACGAGTCCACAGCGTGTTCCTGGGGTTACTCGCCCTCGCCTCGATGCCGTTTCCCGGCCACGCGGATATTGCCATTCGAGACAATGGCTCCGGTGCGGGCGACCTCACCCTTGACGGCGGCGACTGGAGCGCCGTCCTGCGCAAACAACCCGCGGAACTGGTTCTCACTTCCGGCGGTGAAGCGGTCCGTATCATTCCCTTCACCGGCGCGGGCGTCGAACCCGAGGGGATTGTCTCGTGCGAGACAGTAAACACCGGGACCGCGGGTCAGGCGGAGGTGCACGCCACGTTTTCCGCGCAGGGCAAGAACTTCGATGCGCGGTTTCATCTCACGGGCAAAGGCACGTTGCGGATAACGCCCGGAGAGGGGATGGGCGGCGTCTATGTTCGGGGCCGGATCGCGGTGGGTATCTTGCCGGGTATACGGCTCGAGGACGTGCTCTACGTCCCGGACAAGTATCCCAACCTCGATGAGGTCCACGTGCCCGACGAGGGCTGGTTTGCCGGCCTGCTCGAAGGGAACAGCGGAATCGTCGCGTGCGCGTGGCCTGCGGGCGCGCAGACGGTATCGCTCTTGCCGGAAAATGGTGGGGCAACGCGCCTGTTCGGGGCGCTCAAGATCGCGTTGGACGGCAAGGAAATGTATCTTGAACTCTTGGCGGGCCCGCGGATCTGGTGGAAGGAATCGCTTCAACCCGCGTATCTCGAGAAGAACGTCGAACTCGACTGGAAAAGACCTTACCCTGCCACGTACAAGACGCAACTTCTGCTGAGGGGGGAAACGACAACACTGCGCACCTTCCTGTTTCAGAAGAAGCCCAACGAGCAATACCGCCCGGAGGTCGGCGCGTGTGCGTGGCCCGTCTGGTTCGAAGGCGAGCGCGCGTTCATGCGTCTGGGCAAGAAAATACCTCCCCGCGGCGAGGCGATACTGTACCCGATGGACAACGGCGACAAGACGCTCATGGGATTCATCTCTCGCACTCCTATGGCGGACCTCATTGCGAAGCAAAACGAGCGGGCGGAGCTCCCCCGCGGCCCGAGAAATGCCGCAAATGTCGGTTTCGTGGCCTGCGGGGGCACGAAGGTCATGCGACAAACCATTTTCGCGCTGGGCGTTCAGAAACGCGAGAAGGAGTTCCTGTCCGAATACGCCGACTTCCTGGCTGACTACGTGGCTATTGTTCAGCAAAGAAATGTGGCCGCCTTCCGGTTCGTCGACGAGACACGCGGCCAGCTTGAAGCGTGGGCCAAGGAACAGAACAACGATCCTGAGGCCGGCGTGTATATCGCGAAGATGATGGAACAGGCCAAGGTGCTCGAGCAAGGTATGCGGATTAAGATGGAGTTGTACGGAGATGACACGCCCGAGCAGCACATGGCCCATGCCGATCGGGCGGCCCAACGCCTCAAAGAACTTCTCGACACCGGCGATCCGGAAGTATACCCTGAGTGTGAAGAGTTGATTGACACCTGCAACATCCTTGCCTGGGGCCATGCCGAGGTCGCGGGAATGCGCTTCAGCATGTTGGCCCGCGAGTGGGCCCAGCAGGCCGCCCTTGAATGCGTGGCTATACCAAAGGCCATCGAGTATGCCCAAACGATTCGCGCCGCGGTTCGCACCGCCCTCAACGGCTCGTCGCCATGGTAAGGCCGGCGCACCCAAGAACGTACCCCACAACGTTGAAGAAGAAATGTTCGAAGGAGTAGGTTATGCCGTTCCAACGCACCAACCGCCGGTTTGTTTCCGTGAGTCTTTGTATTCTGGACAAGGGGTTGCAACCCCTTGTCTGTCTTGCCCTGATGTGTCTCTTTGCGAACGTCTGCGCCGGTGAATCGGCGCCGGCCTCGCCGAAGGAGATTGCCACTCAATCGGGTGTGCAGATGATTCTCCTGCCGGGGGGCACATTCACGATGGGACAAAAAGACAGCGAGGTGGACGAATCGCCGCACGCGGCGTCGCTCAGCCCATTCGCCATCGACAAGTTCGAGGTGACGCAGCAAGAGTACGAACAGGTGATGGGAAGCAACCCGTCGAAAGTGAAGAACCCGAAGAACCCGGTCGAGCAGATCCGCTGGTCCGACGCCGTGCGCTACTGCAACGAACGTTCCCGGCGCGAAGCGCTCGATCCGGCCTACGATCTCAAGACGTGGGCGTGCCGCTTTGAAGCCAGCGGCTACCGCCTGCCGACCGAAGCGGAATGGGAATACGCCGCACGCGCCGGCGCGACGACCGTGTATTCCTACGGGGACACGGACGCGGAGTTGGTCCGGCACGCATGGTTCAAAGCCAACTCGGGCGGAAAACCGCATCCCGTGGGCCAACGCAAACCCAACGCGTGGGGCCTCTACGACATGCACGGGAACGTGTGGGAATGGTGCACCGATTTCTACAAGGTGGATTACTATGCCGCGGCGCCGGCCCAAGATCCCAAGGGACCCGACGCGGGCGATAAGAAAGTGCTCCGTGGCGGATGTTGGAATTCCACGCCGGACGCGTGCCGGTTAGCCTATCGCTACAACGAGAACCCGGCTTATACCGACGCGTGTTTCGGTTACGACATTTATGGCTTCCGCTGCGTGCGGAGTTATCGTGAAACGCCATCCAAGTAAAGCGGGTAAAATCGGATGCCACACTCGGACATAGGCGAAGCCGTATTGAAGACACACGAACACCGCCACCGGCCTGTGGTCGAGCCGCCGTTTGGATCAAACACGGTCCGCCTATCAGGCCGCGAATGCGTCATCGCCGCGGCGCTTGTCATTGGCCTTTGCCTGTCCATTCCGTGGGCCTGGCAACGCATCGAGCCCTTCGAGCCCGGCCCCGGCTATCGAATACCCTACGAACTCGGCAACGACTACTGGCTGTACTCGCGTTATTGCGGGCTGGCTTGCGGCGCGGACAACATACTCGTGATCGGCGACTCGGTTGTCTGGGGCGAATACGTTACGCCGCAGGATACGCTTGCCCATCATCTCAACAGCCTTTCGGCTCCGGGCCGCTTTGTGAATCTCGGCGTCGATGGAATCCATCCCGCGGCGATGTCCGGCCTGATCGCATACTACGCACGCGCGATCCGCGGGCGGAGCGTTATCCTCCATTTCAACCCGCTGTGGATGAGTTCGAAACGCCACGATCTCCAGACCAACCGGGAATTCCAGTTCAACCATCCAACGCTTGTCCCGCAATTCGTCCCGTGGATCCCGTGCTATAGGGAATCCTATGCCAACCGAATCGGCATCGTGATCGAACGGTATCTGCCGTTCCGCGCATGGACCAACCATCTCGCCACAGCGTATTTCGAGAACACGGACCTCGCCACTTGGGCAAGGGAGAATCCGTACTCGAATCCGCTGGCGAAAGTCACGCTCGAACTCCCCGAGCCCAGTCCCGACTTGCGGCACAAGCCCGTCCCCTGGACTGAGACGGTGGGGGCGCCCGTCGACTTCGAGTGGGTCGATCTGGCCTCTTCGATCCAGTGGCGTTCCTTTCAGCAAACTGTCCACACGCTGCGCGCGCGGGGCAACCGCGTGTTCGTTGTCGTTGGGCCTTTCAACGAATACATGATCAAAGAGCAACAGATCGAGCCGTACAACGCAATCAAGAACGGTATCGACGTGTGGATCGAGGAACAACGCATCCCACACTACGCGCCGCCGAAGTTACCCAGCGGCCTTTATGCCGATGCGAGTCATCCCCTGGGCAAAGGCTACGCGCTTATCGCGGAACAGATCCTTCAAGACGATTCGTTTTGCCGATTCCTCGAGGGTGAAATGCGGCTGGTTAACGCAAGAAATCATGACCGCCCGCTTTCAGCGATGCCGCCACAGGACAGTTGAAAATGGGCGGGGTGTAAAACGGTATGGAACGATTGCGCAATGCGCACGGAGAACATGACGATGAAGTCTGAAAAACACGCGGATAGTCTTGGTGTAAAACGCATCTCGCGGAGAAAACTGCTGCGCCTCGCGGCGATGGCCTCCGGTCTGGCAATCGGCGGTTCGCTGTTGAAGCGGGCCAAGGTGGAAGCCGCCAACTCGGAACCGTGCACGCTCCTCAAGAACGGGCTCGTTGTCGACGGCACGGGAAAGAACGGTTTTACGGGACACCTTCTGATCAAATCAGGGCGGATCGAGGAGGTTTCCGAATCCCCGATCCAAATCGATTGTCCATCTCTTGATTGCACCGGCAAGGTGGTGGCGCCCGGATTCATTGACGCGCATTCCCACATGGACTGGATTCTTCCCCTCCAGGGGCGTGACGAATTGAAGTTGCCGTTCATCGGACAAGGGTGCACGATGTTCGTTGCCGGGAATTGCGGGTTTGGTGTCGCGGGGTTTCGCAAATCGAGCGCGCACAGGAAGGAAGTCACGCCGGGCCTGTTTCCCGACGCCGAAATGCGATGGGAAACCATGGCCGAATACTACGACCACCTGCGCGGCGCCGGCATGACCCACAACCTCGCCAACTTCGCCGGGCACGGCACGATTCGCGTTTCGATACGCGGAATGGATCCAAGCCCGCTTACCGACGACGAGATGAAAGAGCTTCTGACGCTTCTCGAAAAAGCAATGGACGAAGGCGCGATAGGCGTCTCGCTCGGTTTGCAGTATGCGCCCGGCCTCTTTGCCACGATGGATGAAATCAAGCGTGTGGCGCAGTTGGTGAAAAGCAAAGACAAGATCCTTGCCGTCCACGGCCGGGCCTACTCGATATTGTCCGCGGAATATCCGCTCAATCCGCTCGGCCCGCCCCACAATCTGCTTGCGCTGAACGAAATGATCGGCGTCGCGCGTGAGACCGGCGTGCGCCTCCAGTACTCGCACCTGATGTTCGCGGGCACGAAGTCGCACGGCACGTACCAGCAGTGTCTTGCGGCAATCGACGCCGCCATCGCCGAAGGGATCGACGTGCAGACCGATTCGTATCCCTACCATTGCGGGAACTCGGTCCTTGGCGTGATCATGCCCAAGTGGTTTCGCGAAAAACTCCCGGACAACTACCACGACCCGGAATCGCTCAAGAGACTCGAGGGCGAGATCTCGATGCTTTCGATGCTGGTCGGCTTGAGTTATCCGGACATTCAGATCACGGCCGTCACTCATCCGGACTTCAAGCAGTATGAAGGCATGTTCCTGGCGGACATCGCGCAAAAGCGGGGCCGCACTCCGTTCGAGGCCTTCATCGAAGTGGCCGAAAAGAGTGGCGAACGGGACACGCGCGTTTTGATCCACAATTACAGCAATATGGAGATCATCGATGCGCTCATGCAGCACCCGGCCTGCTTGTTCATGACGGATGCACTGCCGGGGAAAGAGAATAGAAACCCCGCATCGTACGGGACCTTCCCGCTTTTCCTCCAATACGCGCGGGACCGGAAGCGAATCTCGATGGAACAGGCCGTCCGCAAAATGACGGGCGCCACCGCGGACCGTTTTCGTCTCAAGGATCGCGGTTACCTCAGAAAGGGGATGGCGGCCGACGTCACCGTGTTCGATTGGCGTACGGTCAAGGATAACACCACTACTACCGAATTCGACCGATTCCCCACGGGCATCGAAGCCGTGTTCATGAACGGGAAACAGGTACTCCAGAATGGTAAAGTGAACGGCCAAGTCCGGGCCGGACAGGTCGTGCTTTCCTAAAGATTGTCGCAGGTCGGTGAACGGGTCTGATTGGCCAAGCAGCGTCAGACCCGGCTGCGGTTCCCGAAAACCCTTCCTCATTGACGGACAAGGACTTACAATAGTTGCGTCGCTCCTTGAATTCGTCACATTCCTAGCGGATGGCGCATTCGAACTGCCGACCTTTGGGTTATGAACACACTCGGGGGGATTTGCCCTAACCTATTGGTTCACCGTAAGTTGCAGCGACGGCAACCATTTAGCTCCACGAGCCATTGAAATACCTGTCAAACACTTTGCAGATGTTCATCAAATTTCAGGGTAAAGTTCAGGGCACACAACGGCGCTATGTGTGCCATACATCCGTCGCCTCATCCAGCGAGACACTCCCGCACCACGAGAGCATTGCCTCCGCACCGAGAAGGTTCATCCTTGCCGGCCAAGTTTTCCATTTCAAAAACCCGCAACGAATTCTGATCCGATTCCCTTACCATAGGATCATGTGCGACAGCCTGAATTTTCGCACCCGCCAGTCTCCGACACATGGTGTTTGCGGTCTCGCTTGGCGAATCGGTTCTATTGACCAGACGTGAGATAGGTGGATTTTGGCCTGCCGGTACGGCGTGTAAGTTCTCGGTCGGTAATGGGCACCGTGAACGGCAGGCCATCGCCGATTGACAGGCTTACAGTTTCTGCGTTCCTGTCCGGTGGTTCCTGGGGTTCCCCCATGCTCCCGAGCGAGAACCAGACGAGGCGTCCCTGCTCGAAACGGTAGGAAAACCTCTTTCCCTCGGCATCGACCAACCTCCCCTTCATCCGGCCCCCGCTGAGTTCATCCATGAACTCGGGCGTCAATGCAAAGAGCTTGTATGGCCGTCCGTCGACGTGTAACGTCACGTCGGGCAGAGTCCCCTTGCTTGAGGCCAGCCGCCAAAATGCGCGCGTGTAAGTGGAGCCGAAGATGTTTCGAGGGCGGCCGGCAAACGTCATACGGCCGGGATACTCGGCGCGGTGCTCGGAGGTCTTGTGTGCGCACGTATAGACGCCAACGCACAACAAAACGATAACGACAAGCCACGACCTCATTCGGCCGGTCATACCGAAACCCTCCACACATCGAAGTGGATTCGCGCTTGTAGTCTATGCCAAGCTCATATTCTGCGCAAGCCTCACCCCTTAAAGGGTCTGCAATCGGTGCAAGTCTCTGATTGTCGGAGGCTTTTCTGCTAGACTTGTTAATCACGGAGGGTAAACCGTGGACAATCTTCGCATTACTCGGCGGCGCTTCTTGGGTGCGTCCGCCGCGGCATTGGCCGGGCCGTATGTTGTGCCATCGTCGGTCCTGGGGTCGGCAGGACGTTCCGCGCCGAGCGCGCGCCTCACGATGGGGGCGATTGGCGTGGGCGGCCAGGGCACGGTCGACCTGCGCAATTTCCTGACCTGCGACGACGTCCAGGTGCTGGCCGTGTGCGACGTGAACGCGCGCCGCCGGCGCAACGCCAAAGCCATTGTGGACGCGCAGTACGGCAACAAGGATTGCGCCGAGTACAACGACTTCCGCGAGGTCCTTGTGCGCGACGACATTGACACCGTCCTCATCGCCACGCCGGACCACTGGCACGCGCTCATCTCGATAGCCGCGGCTCAGCGGGGCAAGGACCTCTATTGCGAGAAGCCCATCTCGCTTACCGTGGCCGAAGGCCGGGCCGTGGTCGAGACGATGACACGCCTGGGCCGCGTATACCAGAGCGGCACCCAACGCCGCAGCATCGGCTGTTTCCGCTTTGCGGTGGACGTCGCGCGGGCCGGCATGATCGGAAAAGTCCACACCATCCGGACTTACCTCGAAAAGGGCCCTGAGTGTCCGCCGCAACCGCCGCAGCCCGTTCCGCCGGGGTTCGACTACGACTTTTGGCTTGGGCCCGCGCCGGACGCGCCCTATACGCCGCGACGTTGCCAAGGCAGCTTCCGCTGGATTTACGACTACTCGGGCGGCCAGCTCACGGATATTGGCGCGCATTTCAACGATTTGGCGCAATGGGGCAACGGCACGCAACTATCCGGGCCAATCCACTATGAGGGCCGGGCGCGATTCCCGCGCGCCGGCATCTTCAACACGCCCGTCAACTACCAGGTGATTGCCACCTATGCCGACGGCGTGAAGCTCATTTTCCACGACACGGGCCCGCGCGCCGTCAAGTTCGAAGGCGACGAGGGTTGGGTCATCGTGGACGACGACGGCAACGTCGACGCAGAACCGAAATCGATTCTGCGCACGCGCCGCATCATCAAGCAGGACTACGCCAACTGGCAGGGTCACCACCGCGACTTCCTCGAGTGCGTCAAGCAACGCGGCGCACCCATTGCGCCGCCCGAGGTGGCCCATCGCTCGAGCACGATATGCCATATCGGCAATATCTGCCTGCGCCTGGGCCGCGCGCTGCAATGGGATCCCGAGGCCGAGTGCTTCCTCAATGACGATGCTGCGAATCGAATGCTCGCGCGAGCCATGCGGTCGCCCTGGCACCTGTAGGCGACCGGCATGGCACGAGCAACAACACTCGGGAGACCTTGCCGAATAGAATGGCGAGGGCGAGTTCGTCCTCGGTTAGCGGGGGAAGGATTCGGCGCGCTGAGAAGCGCGAAACGATTCGGCGCGCTGAGAAGCGCGAAACGATCCGGCGCGCTGAGAGGCGCGACGCGGCCTGCAGCGAATCGGTTTTGAGACTGACGCGGAATATAGCGGGGGTAGGATTCGAACCTACGACCTTTGGGTTATGAGTGCTATTTCGGCGTTTTTTATAATCCGTTGATATCGCTGTAATTACAGAAACCCCAATAGCTTACGCCCTCCGGGCTCTGATGCACATATGCCACATGAAGCACATGAAGTGCAAATCGTACGGTACACCTGGCCCCAAGACGATGCCTCCAGCCGTCGTCTTGGTGTTGGCACCGAATCCTGGGGGTTCAAGAATATGGGCGCCGTGGTATACCACATGTTTTCGCGTCTTCAGGCTGGTTTGGTGTTGCAGAAGGATATGGTATGGATCGTTTCGTTTTCTCGATATTGGCTTTGGCTTTGCAATGGTTTCGGCCTCGATATGACGCCCGACTCCAACTCATGGCGACGCAGATTCGAATTCTGCGGTCGCGGGTCGATGCGAGTCGTATTGTACCAACTCCGAAGGAGAAAGCAGAACTCCTTCGACTTGGTGCGTTGCTTGGCCATGACGTTTCCGAAGTCATGCATGTGGTCCGCCCTGATACCTATCGCAAGTGGGTGCGCCAATCCAGGCGTGGCGTCCCCTTCAAATCTTCCGGCCAGCCGCGCACTCCGATGGCGACTGTGAACCTTGTTCTCCGTATGGCTAAAGAGAACCTGCGTTGGGGATATCGCAAGATCGTCGGCGAGCTTAAGAAGCTGGGGATTCGGGTTGGCAAGACAACGGTGCGGCACATTCTCAAGGATTCCGACATTCACCCGGCGCCGGATAAGGCCTTCAAGAAACCGACGATTCCTTGGACGACTTTTGTTCATGCTCACATGGACTCGATGGTCGCAACCAATTTCTTCAGAAAACGTGTTTACACCCTTCGAGGCGTTTTCACGGCCTATATGCTTGTCTTCATTCACCTGGGCAGCCGCAAGGTCTATTGCAGCCCGGCCACGTATCATCCTGATGGGGATTGGGTCATGCAGCAGGCGCGCAACGCGTCCATGTGGCTTGATGACATCGGCGTTGAACCGCGCTTTCTGATTCATGACCGTGACCGCAAGTTCCCTGACGAGTTCAAGGCCTTCTGGAAATCTCAAGGCGTGCGATGTATCCGAATACCGCTCGAGGCGCCCCGTGCGAATGCGTTCGCGGAATCGTGGATCGAATCCCATAAAAGGGAATGTTTGAACTACTTTATCTGCTTCAGCCTCGACCAGCTCGACTACATCAAAACGACCTGGGCCACGTACTACAATACGTTGCGCCCGCACAGGGGGGTAGGTATGACCAACGATGTGCTCGACGAAGCATTTCAACTTCAACTCCATGGCACGTCTTCGCCCTGTACCGCAAGTATCGGTGGGAATTCCTCGTCACGCTTAAGGACGACCAACTGGCCAGCGTCAACGAGGAGTTCAACGAACTGGGCCGCGCCGCACGGCCCCTCCTTCATCGCACCGGCCAAGACGCCGCCATCACACAGACCTTCCGATGGGTCGACGACATCGACTACGTCGATACCCAGCGGCGCCATCACACCGTGCATGTCGTCCAGTGCCAGGAAACCCGTCAACCACACCCCAGGCACGCCGACGCTCCGCCTCAACCCCAAACCACCCGCTTCAAGTGGCTCTCGTCTTTTTCCATCACCGAAAAAAACGTCATCGAACCGTGCAACCAAGGAGGACGCCTGCGATGGAAGATTGAAAACGAAGGCTTCAACATCCAGAAAAACGGCGGATACCACCTCGAACACGCATACACCAACGACGAGACCGGCATCAAGGTCTACTATTTCCTGTTGCAGATTGCCTGCATCCTCGCTCCATTGATCGACAAGGGCAGCCTGCTGCGCCAAGTCTCCAACAAAGGCTTCGGCTCGGCCAAAAACTTCGCCTTCCGCCTCCTCGAAGCCACCCGAAACGCCCGCCTTACCCCCGACGACTACCGCCTCCTGATCGACACCCGAATCCAAATCCGCTTCCACCCCCCTTAACGCCCCCGCGTGCCGCCCTTGTATCCGCCGCCCCTTTCCTCATCCTCATCCCGCCATAACCCAACACGCCTTTTCCGTCCTTCCGCGCCATACCGCCCGGCTTGGTACGGCCCAACCTCGCCAACTTCAGAAAAATCGCCTCAACTCGTCAGCGCTGCACGCATTCACAGCGCCTCTTGCTTTGCACTCGGCCTCTGCTATACTTGCGCCGGTCATCAAGAATGAGCGGGGAAGACATGCCTGTTGAAGTGCCGCTGGAACAGTTGCGCGGTTGCCTGTTGCCGCAACGGGCCGAGCAGGATTTTGATGCATTTTGGACCTCGATGACGGCCGGCAACGCTACCCAGCCGCTTAATCCGGCGGCCGAGGCCATGCCGTTCCGCGTTCCCGAGGTACATGTCGAGAAGGTGTCGTTCGATGCGTTCGACGGGGGGCGCATCGTCGGCTGGAGCATTGCGCCAGCCAAGATGAAGCCGCGCCCAACGCTGATCTTCTTCCAAGACTACATGCAGCCGCGGCCCGCGCCGGCCGAATACGTCGGCTGGACGCTGCTGGGGTTCACGTGCCTGACGTTCGACACGCGGGGGCAGGCCGGAGAGAGTTCGGACTTCGCGGACTATGCCACGGGCCGGGGGCCCGGTTGGCTCACCAGCGGGCTGTCCTCCCCGGACACGTATTACGTGGCGCGCGCGTACCTGGATGCGGTCCGTGCCATTGATTTCGCCGCGACCTGCATGGAAGTGGACACCAAACGGGTCGGGGTGCTGGGTGTGGGGCAGGGAGGATCGTTTGCGCTGGCCGCGGCGGCGCTGGATGCGCGCCCGGCGTTGTGTGTCGCGGCCGCACCGGCGTTTTGCCATTTTGGCGAAGGCGCGGGCGGATTGCGCGCTCTCCCTCCATGCGCCGAAATCGCCGACTGGCTTAACAACCGGCCGCTGGACGTGCCTGCCGCGTTACGGACGTTGTCCTACGTCGAGCTGAACAACCTGGCGCCGCGCGTCAACTGCCCGGCCATGCTCGCAGCGGGCCTGGGGCCGGCCGACCCGTTATTGCCTGGTATTTTCAGCACGGCCAATCGGATCCCGGCCCGCGACAAGGTGGTCGATCTCTCGCTTCCCGCGCGGCCCAACCCCACGTTGACCGCAGAACCCGTCATCGCCTTTGTAAGGCGGATCCTCCAGCCCAAGCCACAGGTCCTACGTTATTGATGAACTACGGCGTCCGTCATTCGGGCGACGCGCGTCATGGCGCGGACGTCGTGGACGCGCAGGCAATCGGCCCCGTTGGCTATGGCGATTGCCACGGTGGCGGCGTTGCCTTCGCGGCGTTCCTTCACGGGCGTTCCCAAGACCGCGCCAATCGTGCCCTTATTCGATGTGCCCACCAGCAGCGGCCGGCCGAACTTCTTGAACTCGCCAAGCCGGCGGAGGATCTCGAGGTTGTGGTGCGGCGTTTTGCCGAAGCCAAACCCCGGATCCAGCCACAGGGCATCCTCGTCAATCCCCGCCCGCACCGCGAACGACAGGCGTTCTTCAAAAAATGCGCTGATCTCGTCGATGACGTCCTGGTACCGCGGGTTCTGTTGCATGGTTTGCGGCGTGCCCTGCATGTGCATCAGCACGCACTCGCAGCACGCGGACGCGACCACCTCCGCCATCCGGGCGTCGCCGCGCAGCGCTGTGACGTCATTGACAATCCGCGCGCCCAACTCGAGCGCGCGCCGTGCCGTCTCCGCATGGTAGGTGTCAATGGAAACGCAGGCCTCAGTAGTCGCCAAGGCTTTGAGCACCGTGTCCACGCGCGTCCATTCGGCCTGTGGGGAAAGCGGCTCCGCCCCCGGGCGCGACGATTCGCCTCCCACGTCAATAATATCCGCGCCGTCTTGGATCATGGATTGGGCGTGATCAACCGCCGATCCCGGCTCCGCATAACGGCCCCCGTCGGAGAACGAATCCGGCGTGACGTTCAGGACGCCCATAATGAGCGTGCGCGCCGCGGGTTCGCCATACTCGAGGCGGGTCCGGGCGCGCAGTTTGTCTACCAGCATGATCAAGCCGTGCCGGGCACCACGTCGCCGGTCACGTGATCGGCGGCCGGCGCTATGTCGGATGCCTCACCGGGCGCCGGCGCGACGACCACCGGCTCGCGGCCGCTCGGTTCGGGTTTACGCCGCGGTCTGGGCGGGAGAAGATCTTTTCCGCCGACCCGGTGGATGATATCGTCGATATCGTCGCCCTCGAGTGTTTCGCGCTCGACCAGCTCACTGGCGAGCGCGTCGAGTATCTCGCGGTGTTTCAAAACAATGTTCTTGGCCTCGGCGTAGGCCTCTTTGAGCAGCTTGTGGATCTCGTTGTCCACCGCCGACGCCGTTTCCTCGCTGAAACTGCGCTCTTTAACGAAATCCCGGCCGAGGAACACTTCGTTGTTGGACCCGAAATTGATCGGCCCCAGGTCGCTCATGCCCCATTCGCACACCATGGCGTGGGCGCGTTGCGTGGCCGTGGTCAGATCGCCCGCGGCCCCGCTGCTGAACTCGTTGAACACCACTTCTTCGGCCGCGCGGCCGCCCATGGCCATCCGCAGCGTGCCAACGCAGTACGATTTGGTCACGTTATGCCGGTCTTCTTCGGGCAGCCAACTTGTAATACCCAGCGCCGGCCCGCGCGGGATGATGGTCGCCTTGTGGATCGGGTCGGTGTGCGGCGTCAACCGGCCCACCAGCACGTGGCCCGCCTCGTGGTAGGCGGTCAGCTTTTTCTCGTCGTCGCTGATGGCCAGGCTGCGGCGCTCCGGCCCCATCAGGACGCGGTCCTTTGCGTCCTCAAAATCTATCATGGTGACTTTTTCGCGCGACCGCCGCGCCGCCAGCAGCGCCGCCTCGTTCACCATGTTGGCCAGATCCGCGCCGGAAAAACCGGGGGTGCCGCGGGCGAGCGTCTTGATCACCACGTCTTCGTCGAGAGGCAGATTATTGTTTCGGATGTGGATCTGGAGGATGGCGTCGCGCCCCACGATATCGGGATGCGCCACGACCACCTGGCGGTCAAACCGGCCCGGCCGCAAGAGCGCCCGATCGAGCACGTCGGGTCGGTTGGTCGCCGCCATGAGGATCACGCCTTCGCTGGTGTTGAACCCGTCCATCTCGACCAGCAACTGGTTCAGCGTCTGCTCGCGCTCGTCGTGACCGCCGCCCAGCCCGGCCCCGCGCTGCCGGCCGACCGCGTCAATCTCGTCGATGAAAATAATGCAGGGCGCGTGTTTTTGCCCCTGCTGAAACAGGTCGCGCACCCGGCTCGCGCCAACGCCCACAAACATCTCGACGAAATCCGAGCCGCTGATGCTGAAAAACGGCACGTTCGCCTCGCCGGCCACCGCTCTGGCCAGCAACGTCTTGCCTGAGCCGGGCGGCCCTACAAGGAGTACGCCTTTCGGGATCTTGCCGCCAAGCCGGGTGAACTTCTTCGGGTCTTTCAAGAACTCGACAATTTCCTGGAGTTCTTCCTTGGCTTCGTCGACGCCCGCCACGTCGCCGAACGTGGCCACCTTCTCGCTCTGGTTCATCAGCCGCGCCCGGCTCTTGCCGAACGACAGGGCCTTGTTGCTTCCGCCCTGGAGGTGGCGAAACATAAAAAACCAAATCAACGCGAACATGATGGCGATCGGCAGCAGGTTAATCAGCAGGCCGCTGAAAAACGTGTCCCGCCGCTGCATCTCCACCTCGACGTTCTGCTCGCGCAGGGCGGTCCCCCAGGTCGCGGGGAACTCGTGGTGAATAAATTTCATGCCGCGGTTGTCGCGGTACGGCGCCTTAAATTCCACATCAAATTCGTATTCGCCGTCACCCAGCCGCGAGTACTCGACCTTCTTCACCTGCCCCTCGGTCAGCGCCTGCTCGAAATCCTTCACACCAAGCCGCTCTTGCGCCCGCTGGGTGTTCGAAAACTGGGTCAGTACCAGGACCACGATGATCAGCAGTACGATCCATAGCGAAATCTGTTTAAAAAAACTGTTCATTCTGCCCAATCTGCCTTGCCAAACACCGAAAAAACCGCACTCTCAAACGAGCATGGCTAAGCGGAAGAAACGGCCATCCATGTGCCTTTCCCCTTTCCTTTCAATATTAACATACATCAAGGTAACGTACAAATAACGCCCCCGAATTCCATCGCAGCAAGGACTTGCAACACCCTTGCTCGAAACAAATTAAGCAAGATGAGCCCCTTACCGCCTTCGATGACGCTCCAGCCAAATCCCACCCTTGACACGGTCTCCCGGTATAGGTCCTATAAGCCCTATGGCCCATTATGTCTTCGCTTCCACGGGCGGCCAGGTTGACCTTGGCGTCCCGCCGCCGCTAGGATGTCCTACGGGTCGCTTAAACAAGGCAAGAGCAGGAGAGTCTCATGAAATCGCGTTTGCTCGTAATCACACTATTGTTGGCCATAGCCGGTGTGGGCGTGGCTTCCGCCCAGTCTGTCAACATCGCAAAAGACCGGTTTATGGACAAATGCAAAGGCGCCTGGGCCGGGCAGATGGTGGGCGTATGTTATGCCGACATCTATGAGTTCAAGTCCAACGGCAAGCCGATTACCGACCCCCTGAAAGAATGGGCTCCCCAGCGCGTTCGGGGCGCCTTGGGCCAGGACGATATCTACGTCGAGATGACGTTTCTGAAAGCCCTCGAGGAACATGGTCTCGACATCACCCACGAGCAGGCCGGCAAAGCGTTTGCGGCGTCCGAATACAAGCTGTGGCACGCCAACGCCCGGGGCCGCGAAAATGTCCGCCGAGGCATCATGCCGCCCGCGTCCGGCCACCCCGACAACAACCCCCACGCCAATGATATCGACTTCCAGATCGAAGCCGACCTACTGGGCATCATCTGCCCGGGGCTGCCCCAGGAGACCAACCGGCTCAGCGAGATCTTCGGGCGTATCATGAACTACGGTGACGGCCTGTACGGCGGGATGTTCATCGCCGGCATGTACGCCGCCGCCTATTTCGAAGACAACGATATCCACAAGGTGCTTCAGGCCGGGCTCGGTTGCATCCCCGCGGAGTCCAGCTACCACAAATGCATCTCCGACGTGGTCAATTGGTATAAAGAAAACCCCGAGGACTGGCTGGCGGTGTGGAAGAAGATCGAGGAGAAATACCAGGATGACTCCGATTGCATGCGGGGCAATCCGGTCAATATCGACGCCCGCCTCAACGGCGCCTACGTTGCCATGGGCCTGCTGTACGGCAACGGCGACCTGCTCAAAACCATGGAAATCGCCACGCGATGTGGGCAGGACACCGACTGCAACTCCGCCAGCGCAGCCGGAATCCTGTGCTGCATGAAAGGAATGAGCTGGATTCCACCTGAATTTACCAGCGGCATACCCGCCATGGCCGACCAGAAATTCTCCTACACCGAGTTCTCGTTTAACACGCTCGTGCCCGCATGCCAGGCCATGGCCGAACAGATTATCAAGCGGGCCGGCGGCGAAGTGACGGAAACCGCATACCGCATCCCGGCCCAGAAACCCGTCGCGCCCCCGCTCGAACAATGGGCCGGCCGCCACGCTCAAAAATAGGACCGATCGGACCGATCCGACCGATCGGACAGATACCTACAAGGCTTTCTCGATCCGCAGCAGCCTGCGCTTCCATTCGAGCCCGCAGGAGAACCCACCCAGCCCGCCGCCTGCCGCCAGGATTCTGTGGCACGGCACAATGATCGGCACCGGGTTGGCTCCTAGCGCCTGCCCGACCGCCCGCGGCGACCCGCACTCGACCGCCCGCGCAAGGTCGCCATACGTGGTTGTGCTGCCCCACGGGATGTCCCGCGCTGCCAGCCAAACCCGGCGCTGGAACGGCGTGCCGGCCTCGAGGTCCAGCGGGACGTCCAGAAAAAGCTCGCGCCTCCCCGCAAAGTAATTCTCCAACGCCTTCACCAGCTTCCTCGCCATCGGCGACGACACCGCACTGACACCCGCATCCTTCTTCACCCCCGGCGCTGGCAACACGATCGCCGCAACGCCATTTGGCGTCACCCGCGCTCGCACCGGCCCGGCCGGGTGGGCGTACTCGAAATTGAACTCCATGCGTGCCTCCAGGCAAGTGATCTTGCCGACCGCAACCAAAAAGGCTCCCCCGGGAAATCCCCCCAGGGGAGCCGCTCACTTGTGCCAAAACTCCGCCGCCTACTTCTTTTTCGGGACAGCTTCCTCGTAATTCGGCTTTACATCAATCTCGCCGGTCGCATCGTCCAGCAGCCAGGTGGCCGCGTCAACGATATTTTGCGTGAATATGTCGTTCTTCCACATTTCGTTGCCGTGCCCGAGCGCGTTGAAGTAAACCTTGCCGTTACCGTACTGGCTGCACCACATGACGGGGTAGCTGGGAATGTTATAGGCTTCCTGTTTCGTACGTTCCTCGCCGGGATCCATCAGCGCCAGCACGTGCATGGTTTCCTTGTTGAAATTCTTGAACAGGTACCACTCCTCATTGGTCTTCCAGTCCT
>DATKVG010000199.1:0-2490 GCA_035530195.1 Bathyarchaeia archaeon
TGCTGGAGCGGATCATCATTTGGTGGCAGGACCAGCCGGACACCGACACGGCCTTCGCAGTGCGTACCACATTGGCCCAGTACGCCAAGGGCTACGTCCGCGGGGATGCCACGGCAGAACCTACCGCCGAAGAGCCGACGCAGCAGGAGCCGATGGGCGAGCCTGGCATGAATCGGATCCCCGAGACTACGCCGGAAGAGGATTGGCAGGCGGAACTGGAGCACCTGCAATCCGCGCTGGCCGAGCTGACCATCCGCCGCATCGAGGCCCAGGAGGGAATGAAGGCGGCCCGGACCAAGGAAAACGAGGCGGCGGCCGAGCTGCGATCGCACTACCGCAAGGGGCCCGAGCGACTGCCGCTGTTCGACGCGGCAACACCATCGCCGGAAGCCGAGGTCGCCGGCCCGACCGCCGACACCGAGGCGTGGCGGATGGTGACCACCGAGGAGCTCGGCTTACCGGCGGGAATCTGCCAGCGATTGCGGGAGAATCCCGACGCATCGATCGCCACGCTGGGCGACCTGGCCGACTGGTCAACAGCCGGGCACCTCCTGACCAACGTGCCAGGCATCGGGCAAACCAAGTCCGAGCGGATCGACGAAGCCTGCCAGGCGTATTGGGAAGCGAACCCCAGACCATAAACATGCAAGAGTTGAGCAATCACACTATGGGCGGATTGGACCGTCCGAAGGCGAGAAAAGCTGCGGACTGTGCGCGCCGCGTAGCTCTCGTCAAATCCCTGTTCAGGACCCGGCCGGTTTCGGCCGGCCGGGTCCGCTTTTTGAAAGGGTGTCGCCATGGCGAAGAAGCCGACAAAGCCTACCGATTTCCGCGTCGTGTCAATGGAGGTCAAGGGTGTTGCGGGCGAGTGGTCCGAGGTGACCGGCCGCTGGCACCGGATCGCCAAACAGTTGCAGCAGCTCACGAATCACTGGTGGGAAATATGGCTGGTGTGGCACGCCGGGAACGAATCGGCCGCGAAGATCCGGGCCTGGCTGGATCATCGCGAGAAGATCAAACAAGAACACGTTGACGATGCGAAGGGCTGCAAGGCGGCGCTGAAAAAATTCGGTTTCTGCCCGGTGCCGTTTTGGCCGCCGGACCTGGCCAAAGGGCGCAACGGAACATATCAGACCTTGAGTCGGGCCTATCCTGAATTGACCAAGGGCGTGATCGTGCTTGCCATGAATCGGCTGTTCAAAACACTCAAGAGCCGCAAGGCCGCATCGGGACCACTACCAGGCTGGGTGGCGATTGTGTTGCGTAATGAGGCGGTGCCCTCCTTCACGAATCCGATGCCTATTCCATTTGATGTCGCCAACACCGGCACGGACTTCATTCCCCCGGTCGAACGGACGGGAAACTGGCGGGTGCTGTTGTCCTTGTCGCGCACCGAGGACGAACGGGGGCGCGGTCACTCGAAGCCGGACACCGTGGAATTGTACTGCCAGGGACGCAAGGTGGCGGGGGAGGCCGCTAAACTCAAGCACCTGGCCTCGGGCGAGTGGGCGTTCAAAGGGTCGTATCTGGTCTACAGCCGCAAGCGGCGGAAGTGGTTTCTGCAACTGGCCTACGATCAGCCGGCGGGAGCGAAGCCCGAACTCGACGCGGCCCGGGTGGCCGTTCTGCGGGCCGGCGACGAGTGGCCTTGGGAGCTGGCCTTGCCGGACGACGGGCTGCGGCACCCGGGCGGGCGGGGATCGTACATCGCACCGAAGCGGAAGAGCCTCCTGTTGCAGCGGTGGAATCGGCGTGCGAACTATCGCAACGCCGGGCACGCGAACAAGGGACATGGCCGGACGCGGGCCGGGGCGGGGCCTCAGTGGCGGTTGCAGCAGGCGTGGAAGGATTTCACAAAGCGCGTCAACCACGCGATCAGCCGCGAGGTAGTCGATGCGTGCGTTTGCAACGGCTGTGGAACGCTGCGGTACGAGCAGCCGGTGGGGGAGTTCGGCCAGACGCGATTTCTGCACAACGCCGGCAAGGTCGAGGGCCGCGAGGATTCGACTGGGTGGCCCTGGTTTCAGCTTAAAACATTTCTGGAGCAAAAGTGCCATCGCGCCGGCATCACGCTGGTTGTCGTGACAGCAGACAAATGCGAGGGGTCCGGTGACGCAGAAAACCCCGGGACCGCTCGCGATGACGCAACACCGTGCGCGGCAAACAGTTGCGATCAAAACGGGAGGGGACAGCGGAAGAAACAGGGGACAAACACCGGCGAAAAACAGGACCGCTCGCGGAAGTCGCCGCAAAGTACCACGGCCTAGGGTGTTAGGTCACCAGCCGTGGAGATGACTGAAAGAATGAACAGGGAATCCAAGGCCAAAGTGGCCGGCACGTCAAGCGAATCATCGTCGACGTGGAGATGACTGAAAGAATGAACAGGGAATCCAAGGAGAAAACGGACAGCGGTTTCGGCGTTCATCGGCTCGTGGAGATGACTGAAAGAATGAACAGGGAATCCAAGCACACCTCTGAAGCGTTTGTTTG
>DATKVG010000200.1:0-12182 GCA_035530195.1 Bathyarchaeia archaeon
CCGGACTTGGGCCAGCGTAGCGCCGCTCCCACCGCCGCACGGTCGCGCGGGAGCGCGACCCCACCGCAAACAAACCGCTGATTCCCCATTCAAGTTGGTGAGTGGGTCAACTGAACAGCCAGTAGACAAATCCTATCATGCCCGCCACGCACAGCCACACCCCCACAAATCCCGCCGTCCCCACCAACGAGGGGCGCTGAATCTCGATGTCGGTGTTCGGAAAGAGTTTGCGGGACGGCGTGGGCTCGACGCCCGGGGGCAGCGTAAACGGCGCCAGGTGGGGTTCGGGCCGCAAGACGGGGGTGCGCAGGCAGGCGTAGAACCGCTCGAGTTTTGATTCATCCGCGCGCCGAGTCAGCAGGCTCACGAGGATGCACACGCCGAACCCGGCGGTCAGGTAGGCGAACATCTGCCAGGAGATTCTGAACTGGCCTCCCCACATCATAAATTCCGGCAGGTGGACGGCCGCCCACTCGTGGAAAAACGCCTGGTTCGTGACGAACATCAGCCCGAACGCCGTGACCGTTCCCGCCCAGGCGCCGGCCACCGTCGTCCTGCGCCAGAACAAGCCGAGCCAGAAGGCAGGCCCCATCATGGCCTGGATCCGGAAAAACCACTCGAGCGCATTAGGCACACTCTTGAACCGGGACGCGAAAAAGATGCTGCAGAACACGATCACGACGGACATGATGCGGCCGACGAGGACGTAGTGGCGGTCCTCGCGGTTTTTGACGAGAAACTGGCGGTAGACGTTTTGGGTGAACAGGCCTGATGACGACACCATGAAGGCGTCGCACGACGACATGATCGACGCCAGCAGGGCCGCCAGGAAAAGGCCGATAAGGCCCGGCATGATGGCCGGGAGCAGGTCGTGGGCCATTGTACCGTAGATGAGGTCCGGCCGGATGTTTACGCCCGCGTAATACACAACCCCGGCGAGGCCGGTAAGCATCCATGCGATGGTGCAGACGCGTTTGAGGAGGTTGCCGCCGGTGAATCCGATCCGGCCGTCCATTTCGGTACGGCCGCCGGCGCAGTTTCCCATGACGTGCGGCTGGGTGACAACGCCGACAAGCGCATTGATGGCGAAAATGACGATGTGGAACAGGTTGATCTCGCCGGGCGCAACGAGGCTCAACATTCCGGCATCCTGGATGCCGGCGCGCAGGCCGGCCATACCGCCAATGGCGTTGAGCGCGAACGGCAGAAGGATAAACGACAGCACGATGGTCAGGATACCCTGGATGAAATCGGTGACGATCGCCGCGGCCAGCCCGCCCGCGATGCCGTAAACAACGAACAGCACCGTCATCGTTAGAATGGCCCATCGGGTTGGAATGGCGCCGCCCGAAATGGCCTCCATGGTGGCGCCGGCCCCCAGCAGAAGCACGCCCATGTTCACGGTAAGCTGGAGGGTTCCCACCAGAGCATAGAGAGCGGCGGTTCTCCTGCCGTAGCGGTATTCGAAAAAATCGCCCGTGGTGACGGCGCGCATCCGGCGGAAGGCCGGCGCGACGACCCAGTAGAAGGGCGTGGCGAACAGCCACAGCCATTGGTACCAGATGCCACTGATGCCGTTGGTGTAGGTTTTCGATGAGACGGCGACGGCGTCGTTGCCGCTGGTGCCCGCGCCGAACGCAAAAAAAACCATGAAGGCCTTGCCGAACCGACGGCCCCCGATAAAGAAATCCTCGGTGTTGTGGATCTTTCGGGCGGTCCAAACGCCGATTGCGGTGATTCCGACCAGGTATAGGGAGAGGGTGGACCAGTCCCACAGGCCAATACCGAGCATTTAGTAAACACCCCTCTTTGGAATTATGCGTAATAACGGTAAAAGTATTTGTTTATCCGCGCCAGTCCAGCGATGACTTTTTGGAAAACTGAAGGGGACACCACCGGCTTGTGCGGGCGGTGTCCCCATCGGTTGTTATTCGGGCAGCGGCTTTCCCTTCGTTTCGGGGGCGAAGGGAAGCACCACGACGAGGCCGATGACGAAGACGATGGACATGATTGAAGCGGCTTTCCACATCTCGCCTTTAAATTGGCCGCTCAGCGCTCCGAACAACATCGGTGCGGCGGCTGAAAGGTAGCGGGCGACGTTGTAGCAGAATCCAGTGCCGGTAGCGCGGAGCCGGGTCGGGAAGAGTTCGGGGAAGTAGATCGCGTATCCGCCGAAGAGGGTCAGCAGAATGAAGCCCATAACGGGATAGGTGATGAGGGCCATGGAAAACGAGGTGGTGAAGTAGAAACAGCCGGGAACAAGCAGCGCGCAGCCGATAAGAGCCATCATAAAGGCGCTGCGGCGTCCAAGGCGTTGGGCGAACCATGCAAATGCGAGCACCCCGAAGAAACCACCGCCGTTTTGCAGCATGATGCCGATGCTGACGCGCCGTTCGACAGCCTGTGCGGTCATATCGGGGGTGTATTTGTACAAGACCTCGCGCATGAGCTCCGCGGACCACGTGCCGATGCCCCAGAATCCGACGACACCGACGGCGGCAAGGGCGAGGCCGACGAGCGTGTTGCGGCGCAGGGTGCGGTCTTGGAACAGGTGGAGGATGCTTCCGAGTTGTCTCCCGCCGCTTCTGGCTTCGTCGCGGGACTTTTTCCAGGCGTCGGGTTCGTGAACGAACAGCCTGATGGCGAGCAGGAGCAGGGCCGGCAGGAGTCCGACGGCGAAGACCCAGCGCCAGCCCCAGTTCTGGTTGGCTCCGACAAGGAAGTATATGACGCCGGCCATCACGTTACCCAAGGCGGACAAGGCCTGCATGAGGCCGAGTGCGGCGGTGCGGGCGTGGGCGGGGAACGTTTCGGCCACGAGGGCCGCGCCGGCGGCGAATTCGCCGCCGATGCCGAGGCCGGTCAGGAAGCGGAGCACGGTAAACTGGGTGGCGGTCTGGCTGAGGCCGCTTAAGCCGGTGAACCCCGCGTAGATAAGTATCGTGATGGCCATGGTGCGGGTGCGGCCGAGACGGTCGCCAACCATGCCGAAGAAAAGTCCGCCTGTTGCCCATCCGATGATAAACCAGGTTTGTGCGTATCCGACCCAGCCTTTTGTGATGGCGTCATCGCCCGCGAGACGCAGCAGTTCCGCTAGGGCGGGCGTCTTCGCCTGGACGTAGAGCCACTGATCCATGGTGTCGAACATCCAGCCGAGGCACGCGACGACGAGCACAAGGTAATGGTAGCCGGTAAGCCCGTCGGTCCATCTCTTCTTGCCTATCGCTATCTCTTTTGCCGCATCGTTGACAACAGTCATGACTGGGTTCTCTTTCCTCTTTTTGTATTTTCGAACGGTCAAAACAGTCTGTTAAGGCGTAGATACAATACATATCTGCCCGCGCTCATGCAATTAAGTTCTTATTCGCCCAGGGAATGTTCCCCGCGGGCGGGGCGTTGAAAAATCGGGCTAAGAAGCTGGGCTGCGGGGGAGCCTCGGCAGGAAGGTAGGCAAGTGTGGGGCATGGTCGCCTCGTGCCGGAATAAGGGGATCCCGCTCGATGCCCGGTTTCTCGCCAACCTCCTCAAAGACAGCCAGAAAGTAAGCCAATAGGACTCATAGGACCTATAGGACGAATACGACCTATACAAATGAGTTATGGGGCTGAGTTACGGGGCGTGCCGTTTGACTTCCTCGAGCACGCGGCCAACGACCTGATCGTGGGTGAGACCGTCGCACTCGACGGTGACGTCGGCGTAGCGCCTGTACAGCGGCTGGCGCTCGTAATACAGTTCGGCGATGGTCTGGCCCGGTGTAATCACAAGGCCCCGCGACTTGATATCCACCAGGCGCTTTTCGAGGGCGGGCAGGGCCAGCCACAGGTGGATGGCGATGCCGCCGGTTCGTAGGTGGTCCATGGCGGGCTGGCTGTATACGACGCTGCCGCCGGTGGCTATGACGCAGTTGCGGCACGACATGGAGAGGACGTGGCGCTCTTCCATGGCCAGGAACGAGTCGACCCCTTCGGTGTTGATGACGTCCTGGAGCAATCGGCGCTCGCGGACCTGGATCTGGACGTCCGTGTCGACGAAATCACGCCGCAATACTTTCGCCAGCAGGATGCCCGCGGTGCTCTTGCCCACGCCGGGCATCCCAATCAGGACAACATTGGAAGACAGGCCCAAAGCGCTCATTCGCCGGCCCCCTTCCCGCCCGAGAACTTATCTTCGTCGTCGCGGAACAGCACGTTAAACGTCGTCAGGCTGCCGTACGCCCGGCTGATCAGCATCTGCAACTCGAGTTTCTCCTCGTTGCTCAGGTGCGGGTGGTTGTTGAGTTTCTGTTCGAGCACGCGCAGTTTTTCCCGCACCGACGTGATCTTCTTAAAAAACACGTCAAGCGGGACCTCCTTCGGTTGCTGGCCCGAGTCGAACGGCTGGAGGATCAGCTTGCCGCCGTCCCAACGCCGTGCGATCTCGCAGCGCCCGCACCCCATCTCTTCCTCCAGCACTTCCCGCAACGCCGCCTTAACCGACTGCCAGGTCAATTCCATCTGCCGACTCCTCATTGCTCTTAGGGGATGCTACCACGTTCAAGCGCAAAAGACACGATCCGCCCGATCCGTCCGATGAACTTCTTGCAGCCTGCAGTCTACGGCCTTCTCTTATTGACATGCCGGGGAAAACGCCCGTATCATAGCCGCTCTTGGTGCAAACTCCTGATAATTTGGAAGCGGGCCTAATGGGACGCGTCATCGTCATTGCCAATCAGAAAGGCGGGGTTGGAAAAACCACGACGGCGATAAATTTGTCGGCGTGCATGGCGGCCGCGGGCATGAAGACGCTGCTGATCGACCTCGACCCTCAAGGAAACGCTACCAGCGGGCTGGGCGTGCAGAAACAGGCGCTCGATCGGAGCGTGTACGACACGCTGGTGGATCACGTGGCGCTCGAGGAGGTGGCGCAGCCGACGCTGGTCGACGGGCTGATGGTTGTGCCGGCGAACAAGGATCTGGTGGGTGCGGAGATCGAGTTGGTGGACGCGTCGGAGCGCGAATACCGGTTGCGCCGCCAGGTGGACGCGATCCGCGACGCCTTTGACTACGTGTTCATCGACTGCCCGCCGTCGCTGAGCCTGCTGACGCTGAACGGGCTGGTTGCGGCGGACGGCGTGCTGATCACGCTGCAGTGCGAGTACTACGCACTCGAGGGGCTGAGTGAGTTGCTGCACACGATCGTGCTGGTGCGCGACAAACTGAACCCGCGGCTGCGCCTCCAGGGCGTGCTGCTCACAATGTACCAGCACACCAACCTGTCCAAGCAGGTCATGGACGACGTGCGTGCCCACCTCGGGCAGAAGGTGTACGAAACCGTGATACCGCGCAACGTGACGTTGAGCGAGGCGCCGAGTTTTGGGAAACCGGTCATTTACTACGATGTGAAATCACCTGGAGCGCGGGCGTACCTGGCCCTGGCGCGGGAGGTTGCAGCGCGTGGATAAGAAAAAAGGCCTTGGCAAAGGGCTCAGCGCCCTGATAGGTTCCGGCATGATGGCGGGCAACGGCGGCACGCTGCATGACATCACGGCACTCAGCGGCAACGGCGCCAAAGAAAGCCTGCTCTACCTCGATCCCCGCGTGATCAAGCCAAATCCCAGGCAGCCGCGAAAAGAGTTTGACGAGGAAACGCTCCAGGAACTGGCCGACAGCATCCGCAGGGATGGCATGCAGGAGCCGGTTATTGTCCGGCGGTCCGGGGGCGATTACGAGCTGGTGAGCGGTGAACGGCGCGTGCGCGCGGCGGTGATGGCGGATCTCGAGACGATTTCGGCGGTGTGCCGCGACGTGTCCGACCGGGACATGCTGAAGCTGGGCCTGATCGAGAACATCCAGCGCGAAGACCTCAACCCAATCGATCTCGCCCACGCGTACCACGATCTGATCCAGGAGTTGAAGTGCACGCAGGAGCAGTTGGCCGACGAAGTGGGCAAGAAACGCGTCACCGTTACCAACACGCTTCGGTTGCTCAACCTGCCCGCGGACATCCAGGCGTTCGTGGTCGACGGCGCGCTCACGATGGGCCATGCGCGCGCCCTGCTCGCCATCGACAAGCCGGCCGCGCAACGGGCCGCCGCGCAAAAGATCATCCGCGAAGGCCTGTCGGTGCGGCAGGCCGAAAGACTCGCGGGCCAGAAAGCCGAAGAACCCGAGGCAAAAAAACCGCGCCCGCCCGAGCGAAAAGACCCAAACATCGCCGTGCTCGAAGACGATCTCCGCCGACGGCTCGGGACGAAAGTGAGCATCCGCGCCTCAAAAAAGAACCGGGGCAAAATCGAAATCGAGTTCTTCAACCTCGACGACCTCGATCGCATCCTCGCCATCATCTCAGCAAAAAACGGGGACTGACTCGCTTTTTCCCGGCAGTTGGGGAAAAAGCGTGTCTGTCCCCGCTTTTTGCGGCCCCAACGCCATGGCGTCACTTTTTCACCAGTTCCACTGACTACGCCTCCGGCAATTTGAAAGCGTGTCTGTCCCCGCTTTTCGCGGCCCTTCCGCCGGTCTTCAGTCTGCACCCTAACTTGATCCTTCAGCCCATAAACATGTAGAAAGTGATAAGGCCCAGCGAAAGGATAACGCCCAATGATTGACATAAAACTCCTGCGGGAGACGCCGGATGTAGTGCGGCGCGCGATTCATAACCGTTGTAACCCCATCGATCTCGACTCCATCCTTCAACTCGATGCGCGGCGCAGGCAACTCCTTTACGACATGGAGCAACTCAAGGCGGAGCAAAACCGGGCGTCGGAAGAGATCGCCAAGCTGAAACGGGCCAAACAGGACGCGTCGGATCAGATCGCGGCGATGAAGTCGGTGAGCGAGAAGATCAAGGAATACGCCGAGCAGGTCAAGCAGGCCGACGCCGAGCTCGAACAACAGTTGCTCGTTATTCCGAATATGCCCGATGAGTCGGTTCCCGTAGGGCCGGACACGTCGGCGAACCGGGAGGAGCGGCGGTGGGGCCAGCCGCCCAAGCTGGATTTCACGCCCAGGGACCACGTCGAGATCGGCGAGATGTGCGGCATCCTGGATTTCGAGCGGGCGGCGAAGATATCGGGTGCGCGGTTTACGTTGTCGCGTGGGGCGGGCGCCCTGCTCGAGCGGGCCCTGATCAATTTCATGATCGAGACGCACACGCGCGAGCACGGCTACACCGAAATCCTCCCGCCGTTCATGACGAACTCCGACTCGATGCGCGGCACGGGCCAGTTGCCCAAGTTCGCCGCCGACCTGTTTAAGGTGGAAGGTGCGGACCTGTGGCTGATCCCAACCGCCGAGGTGCCCGTGACAAACATCCACCGTGACGAGATACTCGAAGAAAGTCAGTTGCCGATAAAATACTGCGCCTACACGCCGTGTTTCAGGAGCGAGGCGGGTTCTTACGGCAAAGACACTCGCGGCATGATCCGGGTCCACCAGTTCAACAAGGTCGAGCTGGTGAAATTCACGGCGCCCGAGCAGTCGTGGGACGAACTCGAGAAACTCACCAACGATGCCGAGTCGATCCTGCAGCGGCTTGGGCTGGCGTACCGTGTGGTGACGTTGTCGACGGGCGACCTGGGGTTCAGCGCGGCAAAGACGTATGACATCGAGGTGTGGCTGCCCGGCCAGAACGCATACCGCGAGATCAGCTCGTGTTCGAACTTCACGGATTTCCAGGCGCGCCGCGCGGGCATCCGCTTCCGGCGGGACAAAAAGCCGCAGCTCGCGCACACGCTGAATGGTTCGGGGCTGGCCGTGGGGCGGACGGTGGTCGCCGTGCTCGAGAATTACCAGCAGCCTGACGGGTCGGTGGTGGTACCGCCGCCGCTGCGCTCGTACATGCACGGGTTGGAACGGATCGAGGCGCGCCGATGATTGACCATTTCAGGGAAGCCGCAAACGCGCTGAAAAACGCACGCTGCGCCGTGGCCGTGACGGGCGCGGGCATCTCGGCCGAAAGCGGCATACCCACGTTCCGCGGCGCGGGCGGCATCTGGGAGAAGTACCCGCCGTCCGAGTACGCCACCATCGAAGCCTACAACGAAAATCCGGAGAAAGTGTGGAAGTTCTGGCTCGAGCTCGCGAAACAATTCAAGGACAGCAAGCCGAACCCGAGCCACTACGCGCTCGCCGAACTCGAGCGGATGGGAATCCTCAAGGCGGTCGTGACGCAGAACGTCGACAACCTCCACCAGGACGCCGGCAGCAAGAACGTCATCGAGTATCACGGCAACGCCAAGTGGCTCGTCTGCCCGAGGTGCCGCCATCGCGACCCGCTCGACCTCTCCCAACACGGCGACACCCCGCCCTATTGTTTTTGCGGGACGTTGATGAAGCCGGACGTGGTGATGTTCGGTGAGCAGATCCCGAGCCATGCGCTGGTCGAGGCGGCACGGCTGGCGGAATCGTGCGACGTCCTACTGGTCGTGGGGACGTCGGCTCAGGTGTATCCCTCGGCGGGCCTGCCGGTGTTCGCCAAGCAGAACGGGGCCTACATTATCGAGGCCAACACGGAAACCACCGACTTCACAAGAACTATCACCGACGCGTTCCTGCCCGGGCTCGCCGGAGAAACCCTGCCGCAGCTCGTTGAACTCATCAAAGAGGACGGGTAAGCGGAAAAGCAAGAAGGTGTGTTTCGGTGGGGTCGCGCTCCTGCGCGACCGGATGGCGGTGGAGGCGGTGCTGCATCGGCTCAGGTTTGGGTGTTGGAGCCACGGTCGAGCAGGAGCTCGACCCCACCGCGTTGCTACCATGGTGCTGTCAGGCGGTTGAGGAGGCGGCGGGCGGCCGTGCCGGCGCGGGAATCGAGGGCGGCGAGGACATCGAGGCGGCCATCCACCTTTGCTTTAAACGTATCGAATGTGTCGGTGCGGTCGATCCAAATGCGGCGCAGGTCGAACCGGTTCGTTCCCGGCGTGTTTACGCCGTAACGGTTCGATGCTGCCTGCCGGAACCCCGCTTCCCGGGCAATGGCTATGCTGAGTTCGTTGTAGTCGGCGCGCGACCCGAATGGATACGCGAACGAGGCGACCTCTTTGCCGATCTGCTGTTCGAGCAGCCCCTTTGCTCCGGCGATTTCGTCGTGTTGCGCGTCGCGGCCGAGCCCTGCCAGTCTCGGGTGGGTTTTGGTGTGGCATCCGATTTCAAACCGGGCGTTTTGCAGGTCTTGAATGTTTTGCCACGACATCAGCGCGGCGGCGTCGGTGTCGTGGTCGAGCACCTCGCCGACGCGTGCGACGACGACAAAAAACGTCGCGGGCAGGTCAAGTTCGAGCAGGACGGGGGCGGCGTTGGTGTAGTTGTCGAGGTAGCCGTCGTCGAACGTGATGGCGACGCCTTCTTCACCGCCGGCAGCGGCCTCGAAACTTATCACGTGTGAGTTCTGCTTGAGCCACTCCATCTGGAGTCGGAATTCGGCGGGCGTGACGTTCATCTCATGCGCGCGCCGGCCGACGCTGTGATACGTGAGAATTCTGGAGCCGCTGCGCCTGAACATCGGTCCGGCAAGCAGCGCGGCGCGTTTCACGGTTTTTTTGACGGCGCCCTTGATGTCAGTGGGCGGCACGGGCGTTCTCCCTGGCGGTTATCATGCCCCAGACGTAGCCGCACGCGTAGGCGCAGTACGCCGTGAACCTGAGGAACCGGCCCTGCGCAAGCGCTTTGGCAAGCCGCAGCGGAAACCGCGCCAGCCGGTAAGCAAACGACCGCCGCGACCGGAACGAGCCCGCGTCGAGGCGCTCGTGGGTTTCGTAGACGGTGGCGGGCTGAAATTTTCTGGCGTACGCCGAGCCGTAGCCGTTGCGGAAAAAAATGCGCATCAGCCGGCACCAACCGTCGGGGAGGGGGTGGTAAATGGCGGCGTGGGGGACAAGCACGACCCGGTAGCCGGCGGCTCGCAGGCGGACGCGGAGGTCGGGGTCGAGGCCGCGGAGCAGGTCTTCGCGCTCGCCGCCAACCTCCTCAAATACTCGAGCCGGAATCGCGCAGCACCCGTGGCAGGCGTAGTCGCTGTCGGTTACTCGCTCGACCACGGGCGTGTTGAACCGGGGAAACTGCGTTGCGGCGCACCGTTGAAACGGCGTCGCGTCGGGCGGAACCACAATGCTGGCCCCGGCCATGCCGATCGCGGGGTCGGCGTCCAGTGCCGCCACCAGCCGCTCCAGCACATCATCGCTCTCGAGGCACGAATCGTCATCCAGGATCACAAGGATCTCGCCGCGCGATATGGCCACGCCTTGGTTGATGGCTTTTCCCTGGGGCGCGACGCCGCGGATCAGGTGGATCTCGAGGTCCTTCAGCGTTTGCCGCCGAATGCTTTGCAGCAGGCGCGGGACAGCGCCGCCGCGGTGGCCGTCGAGCGACGGGATGACAATCGAGACGCGGGGTTGCGCGCGATGTGGTTGGTCGTGCATGGGCGCCCGAACCGATGACTCAGGTTTAGTTCGACAACAGTTTTACCAGCGCCCCGAACCGTACAAACGGCGTAGACGCCGCGATAACGGCGCCGCGTGCGGCGGGCGAGCTTGCCACCACAGGCGCAATCGCCGGTGCGGCTTTATAGTAGGCGGCCACAACACCCGGGCCGCCGGGCGCCGGCATCAGGACGTTGTCGCGCAGGGCGCGGAGCCCTTGAAGGGCCGCGGGCGCCGCCGCGAAAACTTGCGAAAGCGGGCAGCCGGTGTCGTCAAAGGACCTGCAATCGTCGGCGCCTTGCGCGGTGGACGGTGTGGCACTGTCGATGTACGGCTGGATCGCAGGATAAAAATCGTGGAACGACGCAAACCAGTCGATGTTATTTACGTCGGTAATGCATGAATGGTCGGGTCCCTGGCTGAGCATGCCCACGATCCAGTTGTTCTCGACCGGGTTGTCCAGGAGCAGGCAAGACCCGGACGAACCGGCTTCGGTGGCGCCTTCGTCCCAATGGACGTGGGTCTGATTTTCGCGGCCGTTCTTGTCGTCGTTGATGGCGCGGACCGTGCCCTTGCTGATCCGCATGTGGCTGCCACCGGGGTGGTGGATGCACTTGACCGGCTCGCCGACGTCGAGCAGGCGGCTGTCCCAGCCCAGGTAGACGCGCCCGTAAGGGCCCGCGGGCACGTAGTCCAGCTCGATCAGTGTGGCGTCAAGCGCGGCGTTGGTGGCCAGCAGTTTCTCGCCGAAACTGCGCTGCATCATCAAATCCAGATCTGGTTTTTCGCTGCCGCATGTGCTGGAACGGTAGTCCCAGATAACCTCGGTATTCTGGGCGTCTTCCTGGTTGCAGATACAGTGGTTGGCCGTGATGAGAAATGGCTCGAAGTTGGGAGCCGGCGTCAGCACGTTGTTGATAAGCGTGCCGCTGCACCACCACTTTGCTCCAATATAGAGCAATCCCACCCCGCTGGCCGCCTCGACCGTTGCGGGGTCGCTTTCGCAGGCGATGTCTATGTGGCACCGGAGGTCCGGATTAATAACCTCCTTCAGGGAACGGAAGAGGTGGGAATAGGCCGTAACAGCGATCTCAGGCGTTTCCTCGTACGGGCTCTTGACAAGCAGGACGGCGTCATCGGTCAGTATGGTGGCTGCCCAGGTTTCGGGCCGGCCTCCGGTCGTGGCGGCATACGGGCCGAACGCCGCCAGGTTCAGCGGATCCACCACCCACGCCTCCTCGCCCGGTTGCAGGCCCGAAACGTCCAGCCGCAGCTTCACGCCTTCGGCATCGACCGAGATGATGCTCGCTGCATAAACGGTTATGCCGCCGCCGGAAGCTACCGGCGTGCCAAGCAAATCCACGCCCGCCAAGGCCGTCTCGACGATTTCGCCGCCTTTCAGCGGCTGTCCTTTGATTCTCGGGGCCTGCTCTTTAAGCGCCTTAGTGGCGCCTTCGAACTCGCGGAAGACATGAAACGTCTCGCGCGCCGCGAGGCACTGGTTCAGGTCCTCGAGCGGCAATGGGGCCGGGGCCGATTTCACCGCGGAAGGCGGCACGTATCCTGCCTCGGCGAAGGGCGCGCGAGCCTGTGCAAAAGCCCATCCGCCCAGACAGCAAATAGTCACCAGACAAACAAAAAAAACACCCGGATACAGCGATCTGCGCATCGTGTTCTCCTCATACTGCTTGTATCAAAAATAGCATAACCAGTCCGCAGGCCAAAGACAACCGACGCTGGAACAGCTGCGGGTGGAACAACCGCAGCCCGCCGCAGTAGGCCGACGCCG
>DATKVG010000201.1:0-24685 GCA_035530195.1 Bathyarchaeia archaeon
CACTCCTTCTGAGTATGGGCCGAATTCGCCTGAGGTGGTCTCCCCTTATCCCATACTGTCCGCCCCTCTAGGAACAAACAGCCCACACTATCCGGCATGAACGCCCGACGCCGCGCGTAAGCGCGCTGAATAGCGCCAACTATCGCAGAGCCAAGTTATATTATTCCGCTTCCTGTAAAAAGTCAACCCCTTTGCCACTCTCACCCCATGTTTAATTTACAGATACGTTAAAAAACAGAATTCTGCTCCGCACTCGCACTACAAAACTGCTCCAAATCTCCTTACGCCCATGTATCTTGTGGTCAACGCAAACTTGACTTTGCCCGCTCTATTTTGGTACAATAAGAACAGCGGAACAAAAGCGTGTTTCAAGATGAATGACAAACCAGTCAAAATCAAAATCCTCATCGCGGCCAGCGAACCACCGTTTGCCGCAACGCTCGCCAACTACCTCGAAGTCGACGGATACCGCGTCGAACGGTGCCACGACGCCAAAGGCTTTCTGCGCCTGCTGGGCCGACAACCGTTTGACATCATGGTGCTCGACTTGGAGTTGGGTGAGCAAGGCGACATGGATCTGGTGACGTTCGCACGCCGCCAGCGGCCGCAGGCCCAGATCATTCTGCTGGTCGACATCGGCAAAATCGACCGCGCCATCGAGGGCATCCGGCGCGGCGCGTTTTTCTACCTGCCGCGGACATCCATGCCCAGCGATGTGGCCCTCGTCGTCCATCTGGCCTACCGTAAACTCAACACGGAGTCTGCGCTCAGTGGCTACCAATGGGACCTCTTCGAGCAAATGCTCGGCCGGACCCCCGCGATGCGGCGCGTCATCGAAATTGTCACCAAAGTCGCCCCCACCGACAGCACCGTGCTCCTGCTCGGCGAAAGCGGCACAGGCAAAGACGTACTCGCCGGCGCGATCCACCGGCTCAGCCCACGCCGCGACATGCCGTTTATCGCCATCAACTGCGCCGCCCTCCCAGAAGCCCTGCTCGAAAGCGAAATGTTCGGCCACCTGAAAGGGTCGTTTACCGGCGCCAACGCCGACAAACGGGGCCTGTTCGAAGAGGCGGACGGCGGCACCGTATTTCTCGACGAGATCGGCGACATGGCCCCCGTCACCCAGGCCAAGCTGCTGCGCGTACTCCAGAACGGCGAGATCCGGCCCGTCGGCTCCGCCGTGTCACGCCGTGTCAATGTGCGCGTCATCGCCGCCACCAACATGGACCTCGAAGAGGCCGTCCGCGACAACCACTTTCGCGAAGACCTCTACTTCAGATTGAACGTAATCCAGATCCGGATACCCCCATTACGCGAACGGCCCGATGCACTGACCGTGCTTGTCCGGCATTTCTTGCACCAATATGGCGAAAAGTTCGGCAAAAACATCGCCGACATCGACCCCCATGCCCAGGCGCTGCTCCGCGACTATCATTACCCCGGCAATGTCCGCGAGCTCGAAAGCATCATTGCCCACGGTGTCATCATGGCCGACAGCGATACCCTTCGGCCCGCCGATCTGCCCGACCACGTGCGCCGATCCGCCGCATCTCGACCCGCACTTCCCTACCTGCAGTCCGGCGTACCACAGAAAGCCCCTACCCTCAACCAAATGGAAGAGCAGCTTATCCGCGCCACCTTGGACCGATTCGACGCCAACCAAACCAAAACGGCAAAGACGCTCGGAATCAGCCGTTCGACCCTTTGGCGCAAAATGCGCCAGTACGGCATCGGTCCCGCGAACGAACCCGCGCCAGCCTCTAACCACATATTGTAGATAGATCCAGAGCGCCCACAATATACGGACGTTAGCTGTTCGCAACAAAAACAATTTTGACAAAGATGCGGAAACAGGGATCTTTTTGCCGCGTTTCGGGTATAATATTATGTGTACGCGGCCTGATACCTGATACGTGTCTATTTTCGTAGGTGGGTCAACGGGGTGTTTAGGTTATGGGACGTCCTTCAACAGCATCAGAAAAAAGACGCTTCAATCGCGTCGAGGAATCGGTCTGTGCTTGGGTGACTTTCCGCAAAGACAGCGCCGCATACGGCACCCTTACCATGGACTTGGGCATGGAAGGCGCGAAGTTCAGTACACTCAAAAATGTCAATATCGATGAGCAGGTGCTGGTTTTCCTGCAACTGCCAAACATGAGCATCGAGTGCAAAGGCAAAGTGTGCTGGACGGAATCTTCGACGGGCGGTCTTGCAAGTTTTGGAGTCCGTTTTCTCGATTTGCGCGACACCGAACGGGAGAGCCTGGGCCGTTTCCTCAGCCAGTTGGCGACCGCCGCAACCTGATCGATTCCCCCCGGCGCATACCTGGCCAACCAACCAACTCCCACTCGCCCTATTTTTCTCCTGCCCAGATCTGACGCTCGATCAACGGCAGGAAATCCGACCACTCAACCTTCTTCTCCCTCGTATCGCGCATGACGCGCGCGACCGCGTCGGCCTGTGCGTCTAGGTTGTCGATGTGGTACAGCACCACCGCCTCAAGCGTCTTGGGCACGATGGGCGACCCGTTCACCAGCTCTCCGTGGTGCGATAGCACGCAGTGCAACACCTGCAGCCGCAGCAGTTCGGGAAACCCCTCAATCTGTGCCATCTTCTGGCGCACCATGTCCGCGCCGATCTCGAGATGCCCGATCAGCTTGCCCGCGGTCGTGTAATCGACACAGAGGTCGTGCGTCATCTCTTCGAGTTTGCCCACGTCGTGCAGGAATATGCCCGTCAGCAGCACATCCCGGTCCAGATCCGGAAACAGTTCCGCCATCGGGCAGGCCAGCCGGGCCATCTCATAACAGTGGCGCATCAGCCCGCCCGGCTGCGCATGGTGCCACTTCTTTCCCGCCGATGCCCGCGTAAAAATCGACATGAACGCCGAATCGTCCAAGAACAGCCCGTTCAGTTTTCTCAGCCACTCGTTCTGAATGGTGTTGAGAATATCTCTAAATTGCTGGGACTTCTGCTCGACATCCGAGGGCACGTCCACCAGATCTTCATACCGGTACTCGCCCTGGCACATCGGCAGCACCTGGTCAACCCGCACCTGCAACCGGTCCTGGTACGTCGTCACCGTCCCCCGCACGTTCACCACGTCGCCCACCTCGAACAGCCGCGATACGGCCGCCGCGTTGGTCCACAACACCCCGCCGATCTCGCCCGTCCGGTCTTTGAACACCATGCCCAAAAATTTGCCCCCGCTGCTCTGGTCGCGAAGATCCTTGCGAGTCGCTACAAAATGATCATTAATGAGATCGCCTTCCTGCAACATGGCTACAAACTGTCTTTTCATTAGTTTCTCCTGATTGGGTCATTGCGCCACGGCGCGCAAAAATCGTTCCACGGCCGCCGGCGCTTCCTCCGGCGCTCCCTCGGGCGCCTCTTCCGGCGCCTCTTCTACCGCCTCCCCGGGGGCCGTTGCGTTTTCTGCTGAGTCGGAAGGCGCACTAGCTTTGTCATCCGTTGCAGCAGGCGGCGGAATTGAAGATTCTCCCGACGCCCGGGCCACCGCAAACACAAAAATACGCTCGTCCGTGCTGGTATAGCCGTCAAGCGCGCCCCAGTGAAGCGCATAGATGCCCGGCTCGAGCGGCCCCATCAGGCGAACCTCCCAAAGCAGGCGTTCCGGCTCGTCTACGGGAGCCATCGCAAGCGGCACCGATTCGGTGAACACCCAGACCTTATCCTTGAGTGCCGGCGATTCCGGCGCGGCCGCCTCCACCGTGGCAAGCCGGCACAGCTTCGCGTCGTACGACGGCATCTTGTAACACAACAACAGCGGCTGGGCCGCCTGCGTCTCAATAATGCCCGTCAACTTGCCCACCCCGTGTATCACACGACCTTTGGATTCCACGTAAGGCCGCGGTTTCAGTGGCGCCGCCCGCCGGTACTTGTAGTCTTCGAAAAGGAAAAGGCCCGTCGTCTGTGGCAGACACCAAAGCGACAGCGGCCGCGCAAGCACAGTGCCCAAGCCCGTGTCTTCAATGACCATCGTGCCGGACGTGTATCCCGTTTTCATGAAATGAAGTTCAACCCGCCCCGGTTCCGTTCCCAGCCTGTATTGCCCCAAACCGTCGGTCAGGCATTGTTGCAAAGGATCCGAAACGCTCACCACCACCCCCGGGACAGGCTCGCCCCGAATATCGACGACCATTCCCCGAATCTCGGCGCCGCCCACAAGCTTCGCCCGATCGCACGAAACCAGACCCGCCGCAATTAGCAGCAGCAGCCCCGCCATAAAGGCCCGCATGGTTTACTGCTCCCTCAGATAGAGCGCGCTGATCCGGGCGCTTTCGATAGAATCGCCGGAGCACGTGTCCTGCTCGACAATAAACCACTTGACGCCCGCAGACGTCCCCTTCTCAAAAATCTCCGGCCAATGCATTACGCCCCGCCCAATCTCCGCAAACGCCCGCGACTTCCCCGCCATGTCCTTTATGTGCAGCAGCGGGCACCGCCCGGAATACTTTTCCAACGCGGCCGCCGGCTCCAGCCCCGCATACTTGATCCAGTACGTGTCCAGCTCAAGCGCCAAGTCTTCCGGCGCCGCGCCCTCGATCAGCAGATCGACCGGGTAAACATCTTCGACCAGCTCAAAATCGTGCCCGTGGTTGTGATAACACAGCCTGATTCCGGCCGTCCGCAACGCGGCGCCCGCCCGGCCCAACGCCTTGCCGCAATTCACCCAACCCGCCCGGTCCGGCGTCAAATCCCGGTCGATTAGGGGCACTACCAGGTAGTCCACCTCGAACAAGCGCGCATAATCTGCCGCGCCTTCCGGATCGTCGACCACTTTCCCGTACGGCAGGTGGGCGCTCACCGGTTTCAGCCCGGCATCCATCAGAAGTTTCTTGAACAAAGACTGTTCCAGCCCGACGGTGTCAGCGATCTCCACGTAATCGTAGCCGGCCCCCTTGACTTTGCGCAGCGTACTGGCCGGATTGATTTCCAGGTGGTTGCGCACCGTGTACAACTGCAGCGCGTAGGGAATTCGGCTCCTAAGCGTAATCGTAATCGGGCACTCCTTTTTCGGTGCGCGAGAAAAGGCGCAACCTTCAGCCCGCAGATTCGTTTAATACGGCTACCACTTCCTGTGGTTTCCCACACGCGATCAGGCGCTCCAGGAAGTTCGGCGCCTTGAGGGCCACCATCACCTGCGCAAGCAGCCCCAGGTAAAGCTTGTTCGAGTCCGGCGGCATTGCAAAAAGCACGATCACATGCACCGGCTTGTTGTCCGCCGCGCGGAAATCCACACCCTTCTTGGAAACTCCCACGCCTATCACCGGCCGCATTACCGATTTTATCCGGACATGCGGGATCGCCACGCCACCACCAATCCCCGTACTCATCGAATCTTCCCGCTCCCGGATAGCCGTGCGCAAAGTTTCCACGTCGCTGATCCCGCCTGTCGAAGCCACCGCGTCCACAAGCTCGTCCAGCACCTGGTCCCGAGTTGTTTCTTCGCCAAAAACCCGCACACACCGCGCTTCTATGTCTATCCCAAACGCACTCATCAAGTCACCTCATAAAAATACGCCCGGGCACGTTCGTCCCGGTGCTTGTCAAAACTCGAATTTCGGCAGATTGGCCCGCATCCGCCGAAGGGCCTCGTCCAGCCGGTGTTCTTCCACCGTCAGCGACAATCGAATATAGCCCTCGCCGTTCTCGCCGTACGCCGCGCCCGGAGCCGCCACTACCGCGCACTTCTCCAGCAACAGGTCGCAGAAGTCTGCGGATTGGTAGCGCCGGGGGACCGGAATCCATAGATAAAACGTACCGCATGGCGGGTCAGATTGCCAACCCAACTCCCGCAAAACCGCCAGCACACGCTCCCGCCTGGCCCCATAAATGCCCACCATCTTGCCGATAAACGCGTCGCAGTTGTCCAACGCCTCAATGCCCGCGTACTGGATCGCGTTGAAAATGCCCGAGTCCGTGTTGGATTTGACCTTGGCAATCGCCCCGACAATCTCCGGATTGCCGCTCGCCATCCCGATGCGCCAGCCCGCCATATTGAACGGTTTGCTGAGCGAGTTCAGTTCCACGCCCACGTCCTTGGCCCCCGGCGCGCTCAAAAAACTCAACCGGTCCACCCCAAACACCACCTCGCTGTACGGATTGTCGTAGCAGACAGCGATGTCGAAAGACTTCGCAAAATCTACCAGTTCCGCCAGAAACTCTTTCGTGGCAACAGCCCCCGTCGGGTTGTTGGGATAGTTCAGGTAAAAGGCCGTCGCTCTCTTGGCGACGTCCGCTGGAATGTCAGCCAATTCCGGCAGAAACCCGTTCTCGGCCCGCATCGCCACCGGCCACGGCTCCCCGCCTGCAAACCAGATGCTGGGCTTGTATCCGGGATAGCCGGGGTCCGTCACCAGAACCAAGTCACCCGGATTCACAACCCCCACCGCAAAATGGTGGCAGCCTTCCTTGGAGCCTATCAGCGCCACAATTTCCTTGCCCGGATCGAGTTCCACCCCGTACCGCCGGCCGTACCACCGCGCAACCGCCTCCCGAAACGCCAGCATCCCCCACTCCTCGTCTGTAGGATAGCGGTGGTTCTCCGGGTTCCGGGCGGCCGCGCTCAATGCGTCAACCACGTTCGATGCCGTCGGATCGACCGGGTCGCCTATCGCCAGGCTGATCACGTCCACGCCACGCCGCCGCGCATCGCTGATCTTGTTGCGTAACGTCATAAACAGGTACGGCGGCACTTTATTAAGTCGGTCGGCTGTGTGCATCGGCAAAAAAAACCTTACTTCTTCACGGACAATCTCCCGATCTTATACATAGACTGACCCTGTTGCAAGCGGAAGGCTGAGAACATCGGCGGCGCTGATTGGTCAGGGTGCCGGCGGATTCGGCGTAACCGGCGCGGTAAAATCCGCCGGATGATCCGATAACAGCCCACCCCGGACCATCTTGCGGACCTTCTCCAAGTCCACGTCGCGCGGCTGGCCGCTCACGGTCTGCACCATGGCCGCGGGCGCGTGTGCAGGCGTGGCAGGCGTCAAACCCGTCAGGCTAACGCTCACTACGGCTAGAGCCATCGCCGCCGCCGCCACCACAAAAACCCAATCAGGCAAACGACTTAAAGAGGTCTCGCCAGCATTGGCCAGGTGTTGCCGTCCGTCCCGGCACCGGTCGCAGCAGATGCAATCCATTTCATCTTGCGTCCCGACACCCAAGTCGCACCGGCCCGGAAGCCGCGCCGGCACTATCCGCCGCAGCGTCGGCAATCCATGTAACCGCGCCCCATTGATAAGCGACAGAAACGCCCCCGAAGGACAAACGTTGTGGCACCAGAACCGCCCGAACACCAGCGAAATCCCCAACGCCGCAAACGCCAGGCCCGCAACCAACCGATCCGCGTGTGACCCGAAAAACGAGATCAGCGGGTCCGCCCGAAGCACGTCCAAGTCGCGCCCAACACCAAAAAGCACGACCAGCAAAAACAGGACCGTCCATTTGAACACCCGCGTGTACTTCCAGGTCTCGCGCCGGGGCAGGCGACCGAGTTTCAGCCGCACCCCAACGTCGCCGATCAAGTCCTGCAACGCGCCAAATGGGCAAACATACCCGCAGTAAACGTTTCCGAATACCAACACCACCGCCGGAACCGCCGCCAACAGGAAAAATGGACCATTTAAGCCGATCCGCCCCAGTTGCAATGTCAGCAACGCCATCACTTGCTGTGTCGAGTACTGAAAGTTCAGCGTCAAGCCCAGCAGCAGTACGCTTGCCACTAAAACGCCCCGCCGCAACCAAACCCGCGGCCAATACGTCAAAACTACCCCGCACAGCATGAAAAAGGCAAGCAGGAGAAACTCCCGCCTGCCACGAGTATCTACAACCCGGCCTTGCACTGGCCGCTCCTCCCCCTGCAGTTCAAGCACGTCCCGGGCAAACCCTTGTCCCGCCAAGGCCAAGGCCTCTCGAAACGCCTCGTCCGTAACAGTGGCGCCCACAATGCCGTCCAGCCCTTTGAACGGCTCCGGCTTGAACACATTGCGTCCCCGCAGCCGGCCATCATTATCCCGCACCATCGACAGGTACATTGGCGTTTCACTCGATGAGATAACCTCGTATCCCTGCAACTCCCCCGTCTCATCCACAAAAACGCCTAGTTCGAAAAGGCCTGCAAACCCGTACAACGAACCTGCCCAGGGTTTGCTGCTGAAAATGTAGCCGCCTTTCTTGTCAGCCGCCTCCGGGACAACAAAATAGGGCGCCTCCGCACCGGTGGCCGGCGTTGCCCGCGCATCCTGGATCGGCCTCTCTCCCGAAAGCGTTTGGGCGCATTCGCGCAACGCATCCGTTTCGCGCGGTTGGACGGCTGCCGACATCATCTGCGACGCGAACAGCGTCAGTGCGCCGATACCCGCCAGTGTGTATCCCGCCGGCCGGACGAGCCGGTCGAACCTCCGGCTTGCCCGTTCAGCACGACGTCCGCCCGCCACCGCACCGGCCAGATTGACTCCTACCAGTACGGCCAACAAGGCTGAGGTCCACACCAGCCCCAATAGTGGCAGCAGGATGATGCCCGTCACGGCCGCGCCGGCCGCGCCGCCAAGGTTATCAAGCAACTCCAGGTTCGAACCGGCCGCACCCGTCGGCCGTCCCGCGGATTTCAGCCGTTGCGCCGCAAGTGGAAAGTACAGGCCCGTGAACATCCCGCTTGCCAGGAACCCGGCTGCCCACACCAGCTTCGACGGCCAGTCGCCCAGTTGAGGCAACCCCGCGATTACCGCCGCCTGCGCGATTAAGGCAGCGGGCAGAATAACCCGGGCGTGCGTTTGCGCCGCAATGAGGGCGCGTTCCGCAGCCGCGCTCCCCAGAAAAGCCCCAAGCATGAACAGGGCTGAAACCAACCCCATATCCAGAAACAATGAGCCGAAGCGCGACTGGTAGCCGAACATCAATACCACGCTGAGCGCCATACCCGCCATACCCGTCGTTAATATGAGCACGTGGCTGTCAAACGTGCCGGGCGAGCCGCCACGCCGTCTCTTCAGCAGATAAACGCCCCGCAACAGCGCGTAGAGAATCATCCCAGCAACCAGCACGCGGCCTAGCGCGGTGAAAAAATCGCCCCGGTTTTCCCGCGTCAGCAGACCCGCCAACGAGGGCAGACCCGCCTGCTTGATCGCCAGCAGCAGCGCGTATACCAGGGCCTTCGGATTGCTGTCGGTGTTCAGCAACACGCCCTCGCCCGACCGGTCGATCTGCTGCCGATAGGCTTGCATCTGAAAACCCACCCGGCCGGCCGCGTAAACCACCGGGATGTTCTCCGGCGGGTACATAGTGGCCGCGCCTGGGACCGACTCGTACCTTTTCTGCAGGCCCGCCGGGTCATAAAGGAACGGCGCGTCGCTCGCCATCACCCACGTCTCGTCGCCCGGCTTTATCGTGACATTGGAAAACACGCTGCCCAATGTGAAAACAACGCTGCTCCCTTGCAGGGCCAGTTCCTCGCCAACGAAGTTCGAGCCGCCCCGAACCCGCACCGAAACCGCCCCGCCTTCCTCGAGCAGGCCGCGCAACGTCCCGTAATACTGTTCAGTGACGTAGCGATTGAGGGCGAGTGTAGTGATATCGGGCACGTTGAGCAGAATCAGGTCGAATTTGCCGATTTCGCCCGTTTCGAGCGTTGGATCCGCCGGCAGGAGTTGAATCCGCCGCGTCTGTTCTTTGATTTCGGGTGGGAGCAACGCCATGAGCCGATCTGGATACTGGGGATCGGGATGATGCCAGGCCACGCGATCCAACTGCGGCAGTTGCAGAAATTTCTGGCAAATACCCAACCCGTCCCCGCCGATTACGAGCGCACTCCGCGCATCCGGCCGTTGCGCCAAATGTACCGCGGCCACTTCCGCGGCGTGATCGCCCGGCGGCAACGACTCGCACACGCCGCCACCCGAAACCATGTTGAACTGGCCTTCCCGCTGCCCGTACAGGTACTTGCCGTGCGCCGTGCTGAACGTCCCGCGATATTCATCCGCCGGAAGCAAGCGGCTCCAGGCGGCGCGGGTACCAGCCTCCGCCAGCCTGTTGCCCGCGTCTTCGTGCCACGGAAACAGCGCCAGGACCACGTTCAGCACAAGGATTATTACGCGCAAGATCGTCAAGCGACCCGCGGCAACGTAGCACAAGGACGCCGCGGCCACGAGAACCGTGGCCGCCCAGATCGAGACCGATTCCGCCGTCATGCCGCCCGTGATCGCCGCCGTTACGAAAAACCCCCCCGCGCAACTCCCCAGCGTCTCGAGCACGTACACGCGCGCCGCGGGAATCAGCGCCTGCTGTTCCGCCCAACGGCAAGCCAGCGTGAACAGGAAGCCCGTAAGGAAGCTCACTGGCGCATTGACGACAAATGCCATCCCTAGCATCGGCAGCAGCGGGAAAACGTCGTACGATTCTACCCCGGCCATCCCGCGCGCGTGCGCCACCAACACCTGCTGCAGGAAAAACGCCGGCACGTACAGCAACGCCACTGCGGGGAGGCAGGAAGCAAGCCGGCGGTGAAGGCGCGTCTCAAACCGGCCCGCGAACGCGCCCGCGCTGATCCATCCAAGCCACGCGGCGAAAAACGCCCCGATCGCTATTTCGTTTGACTCGAATGAGGCAAAAAATTCCCTGAACAGCAGCGTTTGCGCCACAAGGGCATAAAAACCAAGCGTCGCGATGACAGAGAAACGGGCTATTTGACGGGGACTCGTCATAGGCCGGCCGACGCCCCTAGTGGTCCTTCTCACTGAACACAATCGCTTCAAACACCGTGAACGACGCCCCCTCCTTCCACGCGTCCGCCGGCAGGCCCGCCTTCATCGCGAGATGGCTGAGCGTTTCGTCGAGCGTCCAGCCCTGTTCGGGCGCCACCTGCGGCAGGAACACCGCGCTCCGGCCCGACTTTTCCAGTACCATCCCATGTTTGCCGATAATTATGTCTTTGTATGATCCCACCGGCCGCGGTTCGGTGAGCGCCGAGATGTCCATCTCGATCCGCGGCAACTCGCCCGCCGTTACGGGCTGGAAACGGTGGTCGTTCACCGCGGCGTTGACCGCGTGATCCATCACGGCCTTGTACAGCGGGCGGCGCGGGAAGATTTCGCCGATGCAGCCCCGCAGTTCGCCGTTCTCGTTAAGCGTGACAAACGCACCCATCACGCGCTGCATCCCCGGCGTCAGTTTGATTCCCAAACTTTCCGGCGTGGCGGAGCCGCCATTCGTGATATGCGCCTCAAGCAGGCCCCGCGCAAGTTTCAGAAGCAGCGTCTTGTCCTCGTCGCTCAGCACGCTAACGGGTTCGGCCGCCGGTACCGCGGTTTTCTCGACTGCCGGCCACGCGCCGCTGAACGCCGCGCTCAAATAACTGACCGAGTTGGCATAATCGCCCGTGAGATTGCCCGACGTGTCATAGGCGACCTGGTGCGCCTCGAAATCTTTCGGTAACATTGCCAGCAAAACGCCAATCGGATTGTGCCCGCAGATCGTCGCCCCCGTTTCATCCACGTACCGCGCAAACGCCGCCAAGTCCTTGTTTGCAATGGCGGCCCACGCGCCCAAATCGAGCTTCTTCAGGTTCTCACCCACATCGTCCCGGAACGGCACGTAACCAAACCGCGGCCCGTAGTGCGTGAAATCGCTCGATGCCACCACCAGCGTCCCCGCATCGATCAATCCCCCAATAATCCGCCCCATCTCACGCGTCGCCGGCTCGTCAAGCTGACCCACGACGATCGGCACGAGCTTAAACTCGCCCAGCGCACGCTGCAGCAGCGGGATCTCGATCTGCACACTGTGCTCGTTCTCGTCGGCCCCGGGGACCGTCTTGAACTGCGGATACCGCTTCAGCCCTGCGATCAACTCGACGTCGAGCGGCACTTCGCCCAGCGGCGTCGCATAATGCGTCACATCCGGCACGCTCGCCACGTTCTTCATCGGCAGGCTGTGCGACGGGCCCATCACGACCACCCGCGAAAACGTCTTGCCCGCAACGCTCTTCACGGCCGCGCCCGCGATTGCCCCCGAATACGCGTACCCCGCGTGCGGCAGGATCAGCGCGTGCACGTTGTCCGGCAACTGCGCATGCGCTTTCCCGAAATAGGATTCGAGATCCGATTCGAGTTGGGCCAGATCCGCCGGATACCACTGCCCCGCCAGTTGCGATACGAAAACTTTCTTGGCGGGCGGTGCCTGGGTCGTTTCAGCGGCTTGGATACGCGGGCGTTCCGCGGCCTGTCTTGCTCTAATGATCCCTGCAAAAAGCACCACAACTGCCAGCATGAAGATCATGAACAGGAACGGGAAAACAGACGCGTACTGTTCCCAAATGTACAGCCGGCCCCACAATTTGCGTCGCATGATGCGGCCCTCGCTTTCTCGCTCGCGCGTGCGCGTGCGCGAAACAGAATCGGCGGCAGTGTGTACCGCCGCCGATTCCACGTGTCGACTATGCGATCTTCGGAACCACGAACGGTTCGCGGTACTCACGCGTCAGCAGTTTGTTGGCGTCGGCATCATCTATAAACGTTTCGGCCTTCGGATCGAACTTCAGCGTGTGGCCTATACGGTACGCCACGTTGGCCAGGTGGCAGTGGGCCGATGAAACGTGCCCAGCTTCCACGGGCGCATAATTGTCTTCGGGCTTGCGCGTCCGGACAAGACGGAAGAAATTGCGATACTCGCCCAAGGTGTCAAACTCGGTCTCGGGCACTGGAATTCCCTTATTGCCTTTGTCGTAGAACTTGAAGGTATCCTCGCCCTCGACGCCATAGCCTTCGGAGCCGTAGAACAGGTTGCCGATCTTCACGCCGCTCTCGTCGTTGGTGGCTCTGCCGCGGACCTCGAACACCAGCATCGTCCCGTCCTCGTACGTGAACGAGGCCGTCTGCGTGTTGGGCGTCTCCGCGCCGTCCTTATAGGTATACCTGCCGCCGCTGCTCTCGACCTTTACCGGTAGGCCCTTGTTCATACCCCAGGCGGCTATGTCCATCTGGTGGACGCCCTGGTTGCCGATATCGCCGTTGCCGTACGCCCAGAACCAATGCCAGTTGTAATGGACATACAGGGGGCTGAACTCGCCGGCAACCGCCGGCCCCTGCCACAGGTCCCAGTCAAAATCCGCGGGCGCCGGCGTGTCCTGCGGCCCGATGGCATCGCGGTTCTTGAAGCACAACGCCCGCGCCATGTACAGGTCGCCGATGATGCCTTCCCGCATGGCCTTCATCGCGCGCAGCCACTTTTTGCTCGAGCGGCCCTGTGTGCCGTGCATCACCATCCGGTTATGTTTCTTCGCCGCCTCGACAAGCTGCCGCCCTTCCCACACGTTATGCGACAGCGGTTTCTCGACATACACGTCCTTGCCGGCCTGGCATGCCCAGATTGCCGCGAGCGAATGCCAGTGGTTGGGCGTGGCGATGAACACCGCGTCGATCGAGGCGTCCGCCATCGCGTCACGAAGGTCTTTGTACAGTTTGGGCTTTTTGCCGCTGGCTTTCTCGACGTCGAGGGCCCGGGCTTCAAGCACCTTGGCGTCCACATCGCACAGCGCCACCAGTTCCGCCTCGTCCTTATTCTGCAGCACACCGCCGATATGACTCCCGCCCCGTCCGTGAAGGCCGATGCAGCAACAGCGGATTCGGTCGTTGGCGCCAAAAACGCGCCCGGTGGCCACCGTGCCCGCCGCGACCACCGCGGCCGTCGAGGTACCCAAGAATTGCCTGCGAGAAAGTTTCATGGCCTTTGTCTCCTGCTGTGTAAACGTTCCCAGCTATTCTAGAACAATCGCGCCCCAATGTCATTCAGGTCTTCATCCGTCCGATCAAAAAAGCCCGGCCCAGTTCTGCGAAAAACGGGGACTGGCTCGCTTTTTTCTGCGGTTTGAAAAAAACGTGCCTGTCCCCGCTTTTCGCGGCCCATCGAGCGCCGCTTTTGTTACTGAAGGTTCTCTTTACGCCAACTGCGGCACTTCAAACCCTTGGCGGTATTCGCGTTTGAGGAGGTTGTTGGCTTCTGTGTCGTTGCCGAATGTCTCGGTTTTCGGGTCGAAGCGGAGTTCCCGGCCCAGCCGGTAGGCGATGTTGCCGAGGTGGATATGGACACAACTCAGGTGGGCGGCGAGGGGCGGGGCAAAATTATCTTCGGGCTTCCTTGTGCGAATGGCGTTGAGCCAGTTGTCCCACTTCGAACCACTGGACGGCTTGGGTTTGTCGTCAACATTGATCTTTTCTTTCTTGTAGTTGAAGAAACCGACGCCACGGACGTAGTAGCCCTCGGTGCCGAAGAAACTGTCGCTGCAATCATCGTCGCCGCCTTCGGGGAATGAACCGAGGTTGCGCACCTCGAACGTCAGCATCGATCCGTCCTCATAGGTGAACGAAGTGGCCCCAGTGTTGGGGGTTTCGGCGTCGTCATCCCAACCGTACCGCCCGCCGGTGCTGTAAATCTTCACGGGCAAACCGCGATTGTGACCCCACACCGCGATATCCATCTCGTGGACGCCCTGGTTGCCGATCTCGCCGTTGCCGTATTCCCAGACCCAGTGCCAGTTGTAAGGAACCAGAAGTCCGCGGCCCTTTTCGTTTTCAAGATAATCATGATCCGGCGACGGGCCCTGCCACAATGTCCAATCCAGGTTCTCCGGCGGATTGACTTTCTTGCCGTGACCGATGGCCCTGCGGTTGCCGTTCTTGTACACGTACCCGCGGGAGTGGACGATCTTCCCGATGAACCCGTCGTGCATCAGTTTGATGTCGCGTATGAGCGTTGCATTCGAGCGGCTTTGCGTGCCGTGCATCACTACCCGGCCGTTCTTTTCCGCGGCCGCCACCGCTTGCCGCCCTTCCCAGACACTCCAGGACAACGGCTTCTCGACGTAGACGTCCTTGCCGGCTTGGCAGGCCCAAACCGTGACCAGTGAATGCCAGTGGTTGGGCGTGGCGGTGGTTACGGCATCGATATCCTTGTCGGCCATCACGTCGCGCACATCCTTGTATGCTTTGGGTTTCTTGCCGGTTGCCTTTTCAACTACGTTCAGCCCCCGCTCAAGCACCTTGCTGTCCACGTCGCACAGCGCAACGATCTCCGAATCCGGCCGGCTCATCAGTTCCTTGATGTGGCTGCCCCCCTGACCGTTAAACCCGATCGTGCAAACGCGAACCTTCTCGTTCGCTCCGAAAACTTTCCCTTTGGCCATCGTCCCGGCGGCAATAACAGCCGCGGCCGAGGTTCCCATGAAGTTCCTGCGCGTGAATTTCAACTTGATAATCTCCTGTTTTAAGGCCGGTGGCGTGCCTGCCGAACGTCATCACATTCTGGCCCGACTTCCAACCATTTTGGACTTTTCCCCGCCAAAATACAACGTCTTTCTCTGCGCAACCGGCCGCTTTTTGCGCTGCCCCGGGCCCGCGGCGTATACTCGTTCTGGCCGGTCTCGGCTAGGGAGTGGCCCCGAACTCCCGTCAACGTGTCCCGGAATGCCGGGCATCACTATCAATGGGAGGTTTTCCATGAGATTCCGTCTTGAAGGGCTGGTGCCCGCGCTCCTCACCCCGTTCTCCAAAAATGGCGAAGTCCTTTACGACCGGGCTTGTGCCCTCGCCGACCGCCTCGCCGGCCAGGGCGTCGCCGCCGTTTTCCCCTGCGGCACCACCGGCGAAGGCCCGCTGATGACGCTGCCCGAGCGCAAGAAGCTGCTCGAAGAACTCGTCAAGGCCGTGGGAAAGAAGATCAAGATCCTCGTCCAGATCGGCACGTTCGACACCGCATCGGCTGTCGAGCTGGCCCGCCACGCCGCCAAGGTTGGTGCCGTAGCCGCGTCCGTCGTCGCCCCGGGGTTCTACCTCTACGACGATATGGCGCTCGAAGCCCACTACAAAAAAATCGCCAATACCGTCAAAGGCTTCCCCATCTTCCTCTACAACATCCCCGGCTGCGCACGAAACGCGCTCTCCCCCAGTTTCATCATCCGGATGGCCACCCAGGTCGACAATATCGTCGGCCTCAAAGACAGCAGCGCCAGAATGATGGATATGACCCGCATCATCGACGGTGCGCCCGCTGGGTTTAACGTTTTTAATGGCTGTGACGAGCAAACATTTCAAGCCTGGGCAACCGGCGCAAACGGGTCCGTCACAAGTACTGCTAACGTCGCACCCGAACTGTTCCTCAACGTGATCAAAAACGTACAAAAAGGCGACTACAAGAAGGCCCGAGCCGCGCAAACCAAACTCGACGACGCCTGCGCCATTTTCCAGTACGGCAAAATGGTCGCCTATTATAAGGAAGGACTCCGCCTCCGCGGGTTCGACGCCGGCTACGTCAGAGGCCCCCAACGCGAACTCACCCCCCAGGAGCGGAAAGCGTTCGCAAAAGCGTTCAAAGCGGCGGGTTTGGCGTAACCAAAGCTTACGAGTCGCTCAAGTACCACAGCTAGTCCCTTACTGGCATTGCTTGAGATCAGTGCCTTGACTTCTGTGCAGAAACTGCCTGCTTCTAGTCTCGGTGTTCCTACTTTCTCCACGCCCGCATCGTAATCAAAGAAACCGCGACTTTTTTCAAGTCATTTCTTGACAAATAGCCGGATTTATATGATCAATGCTACCATACCCGCCTTATTGCCTTGACATGCTTAATAACTCGATATATTATTATTATGGCGCAGGGTCCCTTTTCTAACTATTGTGACTTATTGGCGTTCCCTTTGGAGGGGAATCGTGAATAAGATGCGACAATATAGGAAGCGTGGTCCTACTTTTGCGCGGCAACTTCTCCCTGCTGCCGTTGAAGCAGGGCGCTGGCTTTACGAGAAGTATGGAAAACCTTTGCCCACGCGCGAAAAGAACATCTCTGTTCTAAGCAGTTCTTTCCCCAACTCGGCCCTTCTCTACGCAAGCCTGGTTCATTTTGGCATCATCGAAAAGGTTAGCGGCTCTCAGGTTTTTTCTCCCGAATTTCTCCTTTTGCTGACAGGCAATGCTTCCTTAGCCAAGGCATTGTTCTTCAAAGAGCCCAGTTTTAGAGCGGTATTCGCGGGCCTATTGGACATTTCAAACGGTTCAGGTCGCGCCGTCTTGATGTCGGATTTGCGCGAACAGATTTGTGCCCAGAGAATACCTGAGAAGAATGCGGCGGAATTTGAGAGGGTGTTTCTTGAATCGGCGCATTATGCGGGGATTCTTGAACGCCGGCAAGAGACAGTATGTTTGGTCCTTGAAAGCAAGGAACGCGCCACAGACTCCAAATCTCCGAAAAACAGCGACGGCGTTCCTCCAGAGGAAGAACCGATAACTGCAGCGTTTCCCGCCGAGTTGGATCATGTCGATCAAGATAACTGGAATGCAGCGCAGATTGTGCGCGAGCGGTTGCGGATCCTTGAAGACTTTTTGGTTGGACGCGAGAAGCGTTTGGAACGTCAAGAAAGATATGACCTTAGGGTTTTGAATCTTCTCACGGGCAAGGCCGGGAAAGGATCAGACAAAATGGGCTGGCACATCGGACCTATTGGAAGAGATCTCATACTTGGGAATTCGGAAGTCCGGCAGGTATCGACCAGGGGAAACAACGCAGCGAATGTGCAAGGCAACACGATCCAGGTTACCGAAGAGATGCGACAGAAGTTTGAAGAGGGCATGGACCTCTTTTATACAAGAGCCATCAAGGCTGGTCAGCACATCGGTGAAAAGACAGAAGCGGCCGCCACTGTCGAATGGCTCAGAGAGAACATGAACCGTCCTGAGGAACCGCCTGAAGCATTTGCAAAGGTTCGCTTTGTCCGTAAGCTCGGCGACGAGGTGTGGCAGAGATTCAGGAATATATTAGATAGCTCTGTCGGTAGCTTCGCTGCCTTGTGGCTTCTCGAGATGGTACAACTAATTGAAAAGTACAACCTGTAGGATCTGACAATCTTCGGGCAGCACAAATTGACGCTGCAGGAATAACTATGGTGCAGGCGAGTCACCGCACATCTTCCTCACACGCTGGCGCGGCCGATGCTGAAGTATTTGAAACCATGGCCGGCCATGATGCGCGGCGTATACAGGTTTCGGCCGTCGAAGATGACGCGCTCCCGCATCAAGCCCGCCATCCGCTCGAAATCGGGGTGGTGAAACTCGCGCCACTCCGTCGAGATCACCAGCCCGTCGGCGTTCTCGAGCACGGCATAACTTTTGACCGCAACGTCGACCTTCGATCCGTACTGCTGGCGCACCCTCGGTCCCGCCACGGGATCGTAAACGACCACCGTCGCGCCGTGTTCCAGCAGCGCGTCCAGAACCCGTAACGCCGGAGAGCAGCGGATATCGTCCGTGCGCGGTTTGAAACTGGCCCCCCACATGGCGATCCGCTTCTCGCCGATGGTTTTGCCGTAATAATCGATGATACGGCTGGCAAACTGGTCAATCTGCCGGTCATTGACCGCAGCAACCGCATCGAGCATGGCGCAGGCGATGTTTTTCTCCCGCGCAAACTCGGCGCACGCCACCATGTCTTTCGGCAAACAGGACCCGCCGAATCCGAGCCCGGGGAACAGGTAGGTTGATCCGAGCCGCGAATCCGCCATCAGGCCCTCACGCACCTCCGAGATGTCCGCCCCGCACGCTGCGCAGATGTTGGCCAGCTCGTTCATCATCGAGATCCGCGCGCCCAGCATCGCGTTGACCGCGTACTTCGTCATCTCGGCGCTGCGCAGGCTCATCGTGAGGATCGGCTTGCCCGTCCGCAGGAACGGGGCGTAAAGCTCTTTCATGATCTCGAGCACCCGCACGTCGTTGCACCCGATCAGGATCCGGTCCGGCCGCATGAAATCGTCGATCGCCGCACCTTCTTTCATGAACTCCGGGTTCACCACCACGTCGAACGGCTGCGTAGTGATCCCCGCCATCGCCTCCCGGATCTTATCAGCCGTCCCGACCGGGCATGTACTCTTGATCACAATAATATGATAGCCGTCCATCGCTCGGGCCACCTGTTCCGCACACGCCAGCACTTCTGAAACGTCCGCGGCCCCATTGGGCAGCGACGGCGTACCCACGCAGATGAAAATGAGTAAACTGTCGTCAATGGCCGATTCGAGGTCGGTGGTGAATTTCAGGCGTTCTTCCTCGATGTTGCGCACCACCAACTCTTCCAACCCCGGCTCGTAAATGGGCAGCTTGCCCTCCGACAGCAGCCGGATCTTCTCGGCGTCCCGGTCCACGCACGTCACAAAATGGCCGCTTTCCGTAAGCCCGGTGCCAACCACAAGGCCAACATACCCCGTGCCGATTACGACTATCTTCATAAAGAGTCCGTCCTCAATTCCAAACGCAAATCAGGAACACTCCAATGTAGCACGCACACCCGCAATCGCGCAAAAGAATGAGTCCCCAACTCAAGGCGACTCTCTGGAAATCCCGTAGGGATTTGACAACCGTCAGCCCAGGATTGCGCCCACCCCGGAGGGGCCGGCGCTATCCTGGGTAGTCAAATCTCCCCGCGGAACCCCGGTTAGGGGTTCGACAAAGTTCAGTCCTTTCCCCGATACTTGACCAGCAGGCTTGATTCCTTCTCCGGCACCCGCAGCACAAGGTTCTCTGCCAACTCTCCGCCGGTCATGGTTTGCATCGTGCGTTGCCCGGCTTCGTCGATAAACTCCACCTCATACGCTCCCTGCGACCGTAGCGCCGACAGGCCCAGCACCAGGCCGCGATAAGCGCAGTCCCGACGCCGGAACGCCAGCACAATCCCCGAATCCAGGTCCGGCCGGTGAAACTGGTACGCCACAAACTCGTTTGGCGAGGCCGTGCACGGCGTCAGCGGGTAAAAATCGCCGTACCAGAACCGCTGGCTTTCCATGGCCTCCGCAACAAGCGCCTTCGCCTTCTCCATCGGGAAATTCTCGTCGAGATACGCAAACTGGCAAAGCAGCCCGCCCGTGGCCGCGCTCCGGGCTTCGTACGTCGTGGGCGTCCACACGCAGGCGGTGCTCAGCGGCACATACTGGCCCAGCGCCGCCGTTTGCAGTTGGTTCCAATCGGGGTGGCCGGCCGAGCAGTTGGTGTCGCTCCGCCACAGCGGCAACGACCTCGAGCACATCTCGATGTCGATCCGCCGCCCGCCGCTCGAGCAGTTGTCGATCAGCAACCCCGGATGCCGCGCCCGCAACTCGTCCCACATCTGGTACAGGCCCTCGACGTACCGGATCTCGGTCATACCCTGCCGGTCCGCCGCGTCGTTGTTGCGCCAATACGACAGCGGGTCCATGTTGAAATCGTTGCGGTAAAACGTTATCCCATACTCGTCAATCCGCTTCGACAGCAGGTCGGTGAGCCACTGCCGCGCTGCCGGATCGCTCAAGTTGAATAGTCCGCCCTTTTTCCCGCCCAGCACGAACTCGGGATGTTCTTCGGCAATCTGCGTGCCCTTTGCCACGCGTTCGGGCTCAAACCACAACACAAACCGCATCCCGTTGGCCGCACACGCGTCGCCAACGGGCTTCAACCCGGCGGGAAACGCCTCCGGTTTGCAGAACCAGTTGCCCACACCGTTCGGGAAGTTGCCGGGAAACCAGGCCGCGTCAAACCAATACGTGTTGCAGCCAAGCTGCCGCGCCACATCGACCGCCTCGAGTTGCCCCGCTTCCGTAGCCCAACCCGGCCGGCTGTTGTACCGGTCGAACGTCTGCAGTGCCGTGGGCAGCGGCGCCGGATTCCCGCCGATTTGCGGCACGTACTTCGCGAGCAGCAGCCGGCGCCACTGGTTGTAGGCCCGCTGCCGGTCGCCCTGCCAGGGGAGCATCACGATACGCGGCGTCCGGATCCGCTCGCCCGGATGCAGCACCAGGTGTGTCAGTTCCATCCCCGCCCGCACCCGCGCCGGCCCCGCTTCTGACCGGTCGAACTGCGCGCGCCACTGGCCGGTCCAACCGACCGCCGTGATGACGCCCGCGTCGCCGTATTGGAGCGTGAACCATGGGAACGCGCTGATCGACGAAGGCCGGCCGCCTGTCGGCGCTATCGAGATGCTGTCCTTAACATTGATCGTGCGCGTTTTCGGCAAGAACGTGTTCTCTCCGCACGCATCGCCCTCGAGTTCATGGAGGTAAAGCGGGTTCCGCAAGTAGCCGCTTCTGAGATTCACATCCAGTGCCTGCACGTCTTCGAGCATCGGCGAATCCGCGCTGCCGCCGTTCTCAAAATAAAGCACCCAATCCACGGCCGGAAACTGGTTGAACGTCGTTACAACCGCCGTGACCGAAAGCGAGGTTGCCGGATCCGTCCAGACGGCCGTGTCCACAATACGGTCGTCCTTCGTCTCACTTTTTACCTCATGCCGCCAGTTTCCGAGAAAATCGCGAGAGGAAACGCCGTCATATATGAAGGAGAAAGGCACGCTGCCTTCCTGCATGAGCAGCCGGGTCTGATTGTCATCGAGCATCCACATCGACCCGTCCGCCATCTCAAACTTCGCATCAGCCCAATCGGCCTGGTCGTGGCTCGCCCCGTCGTCTGTCGCTTCAACCTTGAGTGTCAGCGTCTCGGCGCCGTCATCGATAGGGACGTTGATCGGGAGAGGCTGCTCGCCGCCGCGCAGCGTAGTCGTGCGGATCTTTTCCTTGCCGCCGATCTCCACAACAAACTGGACGCTCCCCCGGCTGCCGCCGGTGTCGGCGTTATTGTCAATTCCGACCTGCGCGCGGAACGATTTCGCCCCACGCGGAATCCTGACCTCGATCTCGCTGTTGGCGTGCGTGCCGAGACCGTTATCGAATGGCGCCGTCCCGATCTTCAGCGGCGTATCGATACACGACCGGCCGAACTGGAGCACGCTGTGGTCTTGCCGCAACACCTTGAGCGGGATCCGCCCCGCCACATCCGGCCTTTCTGCGCCAAAGGCTGCACCGTTCCATGCCGCGGCATCCACCAGTTCGTTGGTGGAAGCAGCGACAGTATCTTGTGTAAAAGCCTGACCGGAAAGAGTGACAACGAAAATAGCCGTGACGGTACACAGAAAATTTGGTTTCAGCATGAGGTCTCTCCTTGTCTGGCACACTTACGGAAACGGACTCGCACGGTCGCCACGTCTGGGACGCCCCCCGGCAGTTGTGGGGGGTGTCCCGCTCTTGCCCACTGTACAACACCAGATGCGATCTCAACATTGGGACACCCCCCACAACTGCCGGGGAGCGTCCCAGACCGTCAGGTAAGAACACCCACTCGGCCGTGCTACCGCATTTCCTGGCCGCCGGTGACGTTGATGGCCTGGCCGGTCATATAGCCCGCATCCTCGGAGGCGAGAAACACCACCACGTTGGTGACGTCGTCGTATTTGCAGCCGCGCCTCATCGGCACCTGGTCGACATATTTCTGCCGCACCTCGGCTTCGCTGATCCCCTGATTGGCCGCGTATTGTTTGAACAGGCTGTTCACCCACAGCGGCGAATCGAGCAGGTTGCCCGGGCAAATCGCGTTGACGCGGATGTTTTTGTCCGCAAACTCGAGTGCAAGGCTCTGCGTCACCCCGATCCCCCCAAACTTCGACGCCGCATATGCGCTGTTGCGGTAGCTGCCTTTCTTTCCCGACTTCGAGTTGATCTCGATGATGCTGCCGCCGAGCCCATACGACAACATCGCACGCGCCGCTTCCCTCGCACAGATGAAGTACCCAACGAGGTTCACGTCAATCACTTTGCGCCACTTCGCAATATCGAACTCGATCGAGTCGCCCGAAAACAAGACACCCGCGTTCGCCACGAAAATGTCCAGACCGCCAAGCTCTGCGGCGTCTCCGTCAACCGCCTGCCGCACCGCGTCCGCATCCGTGACATCCACGCTACGTCCAATAACCTTCCTACCCGTCGATTTGGCCACGGCGCCGGCCGTCTCGCGAATCTTGTCCGCGACGACGTCCCATGCCGCGACGTTGCAACCTTCCTGTGCCAGCCGCTCCACGATCGCCGCGCCCAAACCCTGCGCCGCACCCGTGACTATCGCTTTTTTGCCATCGAGCCTCATTTCAGAAACCTCTCCAGCAGAGCCGCCTCGGCCTGTTTTGTCCACGCCCCTTGCTCCGTCAGTTTCTCTTTAATCTCAGGCAGCCGCACCGGGATTTCATCGATCCCCATCAGCGGCAACTCGAGAATGTGCGGGTAAATCACCGTCTTCCCGGGGAACCGCGCCGCCTTGACCCCTTGTAACCCTTCTCTTGCCGCGTTCAGCCCGCCGATCGCCGCAACGCTCAGGTTCGTGTTCAACTCGCCCGCCTCGACCATCCGCAGCACCTTGCGCAAGTCGCTGATCCGGGACCCGCTCGACCCGATGATCTTGATGCCCCGGCAAAGGTCCGACAGCCGGATCGACGCGTTCGACCCGATCCCCAGCCCCGCGAACACGTTCACAAACCCGTTGTCCGCCGCAAACGTCATCGCGCTCTCGACCAGCGCCGGCACCGGCGCAAGCACCACCACGTCGCTGTACCCTTCCGGCGACTCCGCCCTCACCGCCACATCCATTTCGCGCCGCGCCGCGAACTGCGTCGGCGCAAACGTTTTCAGCAGGATGCCTTTGGCTCTCGCCATGTCGCCGAACCGCTGCTCGATGTGGTTAAGCCGCGACCGGTCGAGGTCCGTCACCACGACCACTTTCGGCCCGCGCGCAATCTCGAGCGCCCGCTGCACGTGCATCTGGCCCATCGGGCCGCCCGCGCCGATGAACAGTGCCGAGCCGCCTTGCATCAGGTCGTGACGCGCATGGATCTCCGCCAGCTCCTCCATCGTGTCCGCCCCGCCGTAGAACCGCAGGTTCTCATAATGGATCCGGCCGATATCCAGCGAAACCGGCCCGTCTTCCTTCTCCCGGTCCAGCAAAAACATCGCCCCGTTTTTCTTCAGCCGCGGCGCAAGCGCATTCACAACCCGCGGCGTCGGACCCGCCACAACGATATCGTCGTAAAGGTCTTCGTTCAGCCCATCGAGCGCCCGCGTCATCACCACCCCATGCGGGTTCCCCGCGATCCAGGCCGCCGGATCTTCGTCTGTAACGATCAGCAGCCGTTTGTCCGCGCCGCCGGGCTCGACCCGGTCGTGCAGGTTGTACGACATCTCGACGCACGCCCACGGTTCCGCCAGCGCCGCCTCGCTGTACCCGGTTTCCGGCTTCACCGGCAGCAGATAGCACCCCTCGTCGCCCTCGAGCCCGCGCTCGTCGAGGTACGTGTACTGCCCCATCCCGCCGGGGATGAGATAGCCGAACGCAAACCCAAGCCCGTCAAAATAAATGTCCGCCTGCACGATGTACCGGTCGCCCGGTTTGAACTTGTCCGTCCACCGATCCCCCACCATCGCCACCGTCACCGAACACTCGTGACCAAGCACCGTCGGGTCTTTCTCGAGGTCCCGGCCGCGCAACCGCGGATGCCCGCTGCCCTGGTTGATGATCTTGATGTCCGACAGGCAAAGGCCCAGTGCGTCAACGCGCAGCAGGATCTCGTTCGGTTTGGGCGGGCGCAACTCGAGCGTCTGCGGCTTCCCGTTCCGACCTAAATTCTCAAACCCCGCTCCAAACACCTGCCACGCCACATACGTCTTCGGCAGCGGGAGTTCGATCTGCCGGAAACGATCCAGTTTCGACACCTCATTCTCCTATCGTTCATTGTGGTGCGGGCGTCTCGCCTGCACGTGCTGTGGTGCAACATTTTCGTC
>DATKVG010000202.1:0-20907 GCA_035530195.1 Bathyarchaeia archaeon
TAATGCAACAGCCCGAGTCCAGCGCGACGTGGGAATCCCCCGGATATTTTTCCCGACATCGGTATCGGAGGAGCGCTTTTATTCGGTTTTGGGATAGCTTCTAAACAAAATCACATGGCTATGCTCTTCATAAGATCACCCCTGTTTACTTTTTTGTGTCGCAATAGTAGACTCGGTAGACCCTTTAGACTCCGGGATGGTCTATATTAGGAAAGGAGACGCGGCATGCAAAAAGACGTCCACTTCTACCTGACATACGCGTTGGCGAGAAAAGCCGGGCTCAATGTCGACACAGCCAAGAGAATCGCATGGGCTGACCAGTATACCGACGAAATGACAAAACCCGACGTACACGGCATTCAGACTCAGTCCGACGTTCTCGGCGATTGGGACCACCGCCAGATTCAGCTTTCCGTCCTGGCGCCGTTCCATTTTATACCCGGCGACGACGCCACACGGCCATGGATGACCACACGCAACAGCCCCCGCGCCCGTAGCCTCGTAAAGGCCGCCGCCTGCAATCTCTTTCAGTTGGGTATTGCGTTGCACGCCCTGCAGGATACCTTCAGCCACGAAAAGTTTTCCGGCTGGCGCGAAAAGGGCAACAGGTGTTTCCCCTGGTATTACTTGCAGACCCACATCCCCAATGTCGGCCACGCCGAAATGGCCGCCACACCCGACATCGCCCACCGCGTCTGGCAGGATCCCCGCGACAACCGCATCATCGACAACAAACTCCGGGTGCTCGCCGCCGCCAACGCCACCTACCACGGTCTCCTCGAAAATCTCGGCCTTACCCCCTTGGCGCCTTGGACTCCAATCAAAAACCAGATTAAGGAATTTGTGAAGCAGGGCTACGACCAGCGCATTACCAATATCTGCAAATTCTCCGGCGACACAAAACTCCACTACAAAACCACAAACCAAAAACTCGAGGCGGCCTCCGTGCCCGAATTTGCACAGGCCGCGTCCCGCCATCTGTCCGCGGCCATGGATTCCTTCAGTTCACTGCCTTGGAAACCGTGACCCGTCGGATACAGACGCAATACAAGCCCTTTGATGTACTGTATCGGCGAAACACCGGCGGGAAGTGAGGACCGTAATGGCGGGCTTTCATTTGTTTGATAAGCTTACTTCGGGCCGGCTGCATCCGCGGCCCGTTGCTCTGCAACGTACGCATCCCGCCCCTGAACCATCCATTGCCAAAGCGCCTCGTCCCACAAGGCGACCCGCCGGTTCTCCATATCAGTCCCCGCCAGTCGCCGCGCCTCGCGTATCAACGCCCCGAAACGGTCCATGCGGTCCGCGGTGCCCAACCCTTCCCATGAGGCCTTTTTCCAGTCAATGCCGTTCTTCTTGTAAATAGGTGGCGGATAATTCTCCGGATTTTGCGCAATTTCTTCTAGAGACAAATAAAAGGCCTTCATCGGTTTGGCGGCGCTTCCAAAATACCGGTCAAAAAATTCATCCAGCAGGGCGTCCACGTCCGTTTTCGGGTCATCCCACACCTTCGCGATCACGTACGCTTCCAGCATATCCTGCTCCCCGCACACAAAAATCCCGCGCACCCCGTCCCGGATGAACATCCGCATCGACCGCGCCGTTTCATGAACCATCACATTCGGGAAACACTGCCATTTGTCTATCAGGGCCGGCTCCATCGGGTGGTGATAATAGTTCCAAAGAAAAACCGGCGCCTTCGTCTTTTTCAGCCATTGCCGGTAAAGACGCATGTCATTCTCGCGTATTTCTTTGTGGATCCCATACACGCACGTATGCAGGCACGGAGCCACAGAAACGTTCGGCTCCATCTCGAAACCCCGCGGCGGCAGCGCGTAGTTCCAATAGGCAAGCGTGGCGATATACTTGTCCGGGTGCGTCTTTCCCACTTCCCGCGCCACCGCATTGACAAACGAAAAAAAATAGTTGCTCACGGTCCCGCTGCTGAATTGGCCCGTGCGCATGTCTCTGCCCGAAGCCAAAAGCTCCTTGCAACGCGCGCACCGGCAAAAATTCGAGTTGTCGTCGGGAACGATCGCAAAGTAATCGCCCACCGCTTTCCAGCCTTCGGGTGCGTCTTTTTTGCCGTCGAAAAAGTCCCGCGCCATCTGAGCGACCTCTTGCACCAGCACCGGATTCGAATAACATAGCTGCGTGCCCCGGCCCGGCCCTTGAGCCTGGTACTCCGGGTTCGTGAAAACCGTCTCGACCGTCTTGCGATGGAACGTGTGGTTGCCCGCCCACTTCTCGCCGCCAAGCCGCAGCCGCCTCCAAAACAGGTGCGTCTCGGAAGGCGTTACCGGCCCCCACTGACCACGCATGAACGGCCAGTTGCCCGACCACAGCGCGTCGCGATATTTCAGCGCCGGCGCCCGCCGGATATCTCTGCCCCGAACCTCGAGCGTCTCCCGAGAAGGCACGCTAATGCTTGTTGCAGACGCCCCGTACCACCGCACACCGCAAAATCGCTCCAGAAAATCATACGTCGCATAGCACGTCCCCTGATCGTCATAGACACCCGGAAGCGCTATCTCCTCTTGACCCGCCCGCTCGGGCCGCCCCACCGTCTTCCAATAGTCGATCCGGTGGCGCGTGCTCGCCAGACCGTCCCCACAGCTCATCAGCCGGCCAAGTTCCCCCCGGTTCGCCTCGGTATCCTGCCAGTCCCGTCCCATAAGGATCAGCGTCTGCGGATGAAAGCCGATCAAATACTCCTGCGGCGCAAAATCAGACCCCCTGTACCCCATTTCGCGCGTCGCCGCGCTCTCCCCTACCAGGATGCGCGGCCCCTCCACTTTTTCGTTATCCGTCCGTATCGGCAGATCCGCCCCCGTAATTCTCAGCACGTGATGTTGCAGTTCCAACGCCGCCAGCCGCGCCGCGGGCGCCGGATGTTCCGACACAACAATCGTACAGGCCGCCTTGCCTCCTCGAACCAGCGAAAAGAAACTCTCATGTGCCCTTCCAGGCGTACGGAGGCCCGCACACCCGGCGAACGCCAGAAGACAAATCACCCATAACCGTCTGCGCATTTGCCAGTCTCCTTCACAACGCATACTACACGGTACAATGGATCACCGTCTATTCAAATGGCAATGACCACTTTCATATATGCCATCGTTGCAGTGCCGCCCTTCTTGAACCTCCTCGGTAAAATCCGGCATTCTGTGCATATTGGAGTGGGGATTGAGACAACATGCACCTATCCGCTGTTCGGCTCGACACATCTGCTGACGGTCGCGGTGCTGTTTGTCATGGGCGGCGTCATCGTGTACGGCACCCGCCGGCGGGTCGCGCCGGATCGGCGCAAAGGGGTCGCTCTCTCGCTGGGACTGTTCATGTTTGCCCAGGAAGTCCTGGACTGCCCCCTGCATCACTACCTGCGAAACGAGGCATGGCGGAATACGCTGCCGTTTCACCTGTGCGGGATGCCGTCGTCCTCACCGCAATCCTGTTCATCACCCGCAAACGGTTCCTGTACGACCGTTTGTACTTCTAAGGTCTGGCCGGAGCGACGATGGCGATTCTCACGCCCGACATTCAGTTTGCGTTCCCCCACGTCCTCAACCTCACCTATTTCTGCAGCCACGCGCTGATCATAGTCGGCGCGGCCTTCATGACAGTCAACTACGGATACCGGCCGTCGTTCAAGTCTTTCTTGCGCGCCCTCGTGCTCACCAACATCTACATGGCCCTCGAAATCATCGGCACCGCCCTCTTCCTCATCATGTACAGCCCATACCTCATAGCCGATCATCTGCGCGCGAGACCCAAACCCCCTTCTCAGACCCGCCCCCTTGACGGGTGAGTCAGGGCAGGGTGGGTAGTCCCAGAAGGATGTGGTTCCGAGATTACGCGATACAGAATTGAGAATGAAATCCCTCCTCAGGCAGTATTACACCGTTACCAAGTCGCCCTCTTCATTTTGGGCTCCAATCCCATGAGGGAAGAAACGAGGTGGATATGTGCGCCCAAAAAACCGTGCGGGAAACTCCTGTTGCGGAATCTGCGGCTGGGTTCCGGGGAGGCGCCGTGGCAAGCGCAATACCCTTACTGGTTTTTGTATGCGCCACCGGCGCATTGGTTATTGCGGGCGCGCCGACTGTCGAAGGAATGATCATCAGCGCGATGCTCGGCATTTCTATTGGCATGATGTTCGCGCGAAGCCCGGCCCAGTACGGCGAACGCGTCTTCTCATTGATGGTCAACCGTACGGCCGCCGTGGCCATCGTATGCTGGCTGTGGGCGGGTGCCTTTTCCGGGATCCTGGCCGATTCGCATCTGGTGGAAGCGATCGTGTGGATAGGCTGGAAACTGGGCGTAGCCGGCCCCTCATTCACCGTGGCCGTATTCATCTGCGCGAGCCTTTTTGCCGTATCGCTGGGAACCGGCCTGGGAACGGTGCTGGCTTTTACTGCAATTATGTATCCGGCGGGCATAGTCCTGGGTGCAAACCCCGCCGCCGTTATGGGCGCCATCATCAGCGGCGCCGCGTTTGGGGATAATCTTGCGCCCGTCTCCGATACCACCATTGTCTCCGCGGCAACACAAGAAACCGACGTGGGCGGCGTGGTGCGGTCGCGCCTGAAATATGTCCTGATTGCGGCTGGCCTGTCAACACTCCTCTTTTATGTCTTCGGCGGCGGCGATACGTCCATGAACCCGGCTGAAGCCCAAAAGCTGCTGGCGGAAACGGCAAACCCGAAAGGGCTGCCCATGCTGATTCCCGCACTGGTGGTTTTCATTGTGTCGATTTCCGGGGGGCACTTTTTGGTGGCGCTGACGGCGGGAATCCTGGCCGCATCGATCCTGGGGCCGTTATTGGGCGTGTTTCCCGTCTCGAACCTGTTTCACGTCACCGCAGAAGGCGGCGTGGCGGGCAGCATCGTGGGCGGGGCCATGGGCCTGGTGCCAACCGCCATTCTGACACTGCTTCTCATCACCGCCATCGGACTGATGAAGGAGGGGGGATTTCTCGATTCAATGATGGCGTTCCTCGACCGAACCTGCGCGAAAACGGCCCGTGGCGCCGAGGGTACTATAATTGCCCTCATTTCTGTCGCCAACCTCTGCGTATCGGTCAATACGGTCGCAATCATCACCGTCGGCCCCTTGGCCAACGTGCTGCGTAAACGCCACGCGATACATCCATACCGCGTCGCCAACCTGTTGGATACAGTCTCGTGTTCATTCCCCTACATGATGCCCCATGCGGCCGTACTCACCGCCGCGACGGCAATCCAGATGCAGGTCGCCCAACGCTATGATTTCGTCACCGTGGTTCCCTGGGCACAGGAGGCGCCGTATATCTTCTACGGGTGGACCCTGTTCCCAATCATGGTGCTCGCCGTCATCACCGGGTTCGGCAGGAGAACCGGTTAACCTGCTCCGACAGAATCTAGGGCTGGAACACCATCTGCCGGGCCATCTCCTGCAGGTTTTCGGCCCTGCTCACCATCCTCAGCGGAATATAGTCGCCCCGTTCCCACAGCGCCATGAGATCCGCGTAGTGCGAATCCTCCGGAAAACCGCTCTGCCCGCCGGGATACACGCCGACGCTCGTGTCCGTCGCGCCAAAATCGACAATCATCCGCCAAGATGCGCCCCCGCCGACGGGGCCGATGTTCCCGCCTGGATTGACGGTAAACGGCATTCCGGGCGCAGGCCCGCCTGTGCGTGAAAGCTCGGGCATCCTGGTCATGGATCGTATTTTCAAAACGTTCGTGTTTCCCCATGTGTATTTTCCAATGTCCTCGCCGAATTCCGATTTCAGCGACGCCACCGCCTTTTGGAACGAGTTCCAGATGATATCGTCGCGCGTTTCCCGTTCCGGCGTCCTGCGGTCGTCGAACCATACGGCTTCCGGATACTCCCGCGTCATGTATTCAAGCACTTCAAAAACGGGATCGGACCTGTTGATGCCCGTAAACCCCCACGAACCCTTTCTTTTCTCCGCGCCCCATCGCGCCCACTCGTCGTCCCAAACGGCCGCGCGGTACACATCCAGCCACCGCAGCCAGATCAACGGCTGGACCGCATCCACATCGGCCGCAAAATCCCATTGCCCCAACGCCTCGAGGATGCGGGCAGCGAAAGGATCTTCAGTTTTCTTCTCCCTGACCACCTTCAGCCATACGGGCACAAATTCCGAGGCGGCCTTGTCGTAGTGGTCATATTGGACCGCTTTCATTTTCTCAATCGTCATATCCGTTCCCGCAGCGAGCAGGTCGTTGATCCGGCTTTTTCTGTAACGCGGGTCCCACATCCACCCGATATAATGCGGATAGCCGATGGGCGTCGGCCGACCGTTGGCGGATGCGACATAACCTTCCGGTGGGTTCACCGTCAGCGGCATCTCGCCGGATGGGATCATCGACGACCAGTCATAGTCGCCCGACGCGCCGTCCATCGGCACCCGCCCCTGCCCGCGCAGACGCACCGGAAATTGACCGCAGCAGAACAGGGCGATGTTGCCGTAGACGTCCGCATACACGAGGTTGAGGCCGGGCGCCTTGATCTGCCTGGCGCCGTCAAGCCATCCCTCAAGGTTCGTGGCGCGGTTCATTGCCCAGATACTCAGCAGTTCCCGTGTCGGGCCAAGGCCGGTCCACTGCAGCGATATGGTGCGCCCTTCGCGCGACACGACGGGGCCGTGGACGGTATAGTCGATTTCGAGCACATGCGGGGCCGCGTCGCGTACCGGAATCTCCTCCCTAATCCGCCGCATCTGTTTCCATTCGCCACGGTGCCGGTAACGCAGCGGATCGTTTTCGTCGACCGTCTCAACAAAGTAATCCACCGCATCCGCCTGCAGATTCGTAATCCCCCAGCCTAAATAGTCGTTGTGCCCGATGATCGTGACGGGACTGCCCGGGAAACCCACCCCGACTATGTTGCGGCCCCCCACACAAAGATGAGACGCATACCAGATTGCCGGCAACTGAAATCCCAGGTGCGGATCGCTGCACAACATCGGTTTGCCCGAAGCGGTCTTGCGGCCCGAAACCGCCCAGTTGTTGCTGCCCACGGTGTCGCCCAGCAACCGGTGCTGCGGAATGCTTGCCGATGCGGCCATGTACGCCCCGGAGCTATCAGGCGCCGCGGCGCTGAGCATCACCGCGTCCAGCGATTCCTCGTTCACCTGGACAGACACCGTCGGCTCTTCATAAGGCCGCTCGAGTGGCCACAACTCCTGCATCACTTGTGCACCCACCTTTTCCAACAACGACCCAAACCACAAGTCGTCGTCGTTGCCGGACTGGTCCCACGCCATGTACTTGAGGAACACCATGCAATCGACCGGCGTCCACGGCGCCGGCGCATATCCGAGCATCGGCGGCAGTTGGTTCTGCGCCTTATATTCGGCCATTTTCGCGTTGACGCCCGCGCAATATGCTTCCAATTCTGCCCGGAATTCCGCGGGTAGATCCCCCGAATCCCAAACCGCCTGACAACCCCGCCGCACGCCGAGCTGCCGGCAAAAAATATCCTTCGCCAGCGCCGCTTGCCCCTGCACCTCGGCCAACGTGCCCGATGCGCGACGCCGGTACAGGTCCATCTGCCACAACCGTTCACGGGCATGGATATAGCCCAGCGCACAATACGCGTCCGTCCAGGATCCGGCAAAAATGTGCGGCAACCCGAAAGAGTCGTACCAAACGTCAACCTTTCCGCCAAGCCCGTCCAGTTTTATCGCGTTCGACTCCAGCCCAACCGCCGCACATGCAATACAACATGCCAAAAGTGGTGCAACCAAAACCCTGCCCATGATTCCTCCCCTCTCTATCCAGTTGCCCGGTTAGAACCAAGCCCTGCCAAAAACCCATTGCCGCTATCATACGAGTTTTTGCCCGGTGAAACTACATTGCGAACGGGCGTTGGACTCCAAAACGAGCCTGGCAGCCCGTTGCACTCGAAACTTCAGATGCGAAGAAGGCGATACGCCTGTGACTGTGGAAGCGAGCGATCCCGACGGCCGGCCTCGGCCCATGGCCGTCATACATTCTCGGCCTCGAAATCATCGGGATCGCCCTCTTCTTCATCATGTACAGCCCGTACCTGATAGCCAACTTCTTTCACGCCAAGGCCAACCACCCTCCCCACGCCCCCGTCGAACTGTAGGCAAGCCGGAGGAAACAAAAAAAACCACGAAGGGCCGGCACGCCGTGCCCGCCGTGGTTAACCCGCCTGCCCATGATCAACGCACCGAATAGGGGCTCTCCTTGTTCCCTGGGCTCGAGGCCAAACACCCCTTGCTGGCGCCTCGGCCTCCAACTTTCTACAATAGGCCGAAAGGAGGGTGAAATGGAACGGAGGACATTCTTGAAGTCGTTGCCGGTAATTACGGCGCTAGCCGGGGCGGCCGGCGCCGGGTCAAGCGGCGCGGACGACCGGCCTCCCGTTGCGCCGGGGGCGAACATCCAAGCCAATCCGCCGGCCGGATTGCTTGTCGAGCGGATCGATTGTACGCAGGACTATCCGCCGGAACGGTATTTCGCCCACGGCGACGTCAAGGTGGTCGAATCTTCCGCGGGGCGGTATCGCGAAGCCGAAGCCAAACCGCTGTCGCGATTCGGATACCGGTTCCCGATTCGCCACGTCGGCCGCCCGCACGTAGCCGTGATTCGCTATCCCGATGACAAGCGCCGCTACATGTGCATCATGGATGGAACCAGCTACGACCTCACCACGGGCGTGTTCACAGGCTGGGCCCAGCCGCTTACTGGCCGCATGATCGAGATCGAACAGATATTCTGGCCGCGGTGGGAAGAGTGCAGCATCGTGTTCATGACCTGGAGCGAGGGCGAGCCCGCCGCCGCCGCGTCCATCGAGATCCGCGAGTTGGAAGACCTGCCCGCGTTGTCTATTCCGGGGGATGCAGGAGACGGCGCCGCCCGCGAACTGGGCATTCAATACGAAGACCCGTGCGGGTGTTGCGCGGCGGAAGGCGCGCTCACGCGCGAGCAATGGATTGACCATCTCGTCCAATATGCCCGGCACACCGGCCAAAACCTCCTCGTCTACCCGATGGCGTGGTATCACGGGCCGCAGTTTCCCTCGGAACGCGAACCTTCCGACGGGTTCGGCTTGGTGGTGGCGCGGGACCGCCGCCAATATTCCAGATGGACTACCCACCCCGTGGACTGGTATGCCGGGCTCCTCGATCGATTTGCCCGCGAGGGAATCGGTTTTCAGGGCGCCCTCACGCTGCTGCGGCTGGGCAGCCTGCTCCAAAAAATGAATATCGACCTCGACGCAATCCGCGCCGGCGCCGACACGTTCAACAATATGTTATGGAACGACCAGGTCCAGTCCAGTACCCAGGATTGGACCCCCATCTACAACGCCCGCAACTTCAACAGAATCGCGGAACTCTTGAAAGATAAGCCGCCCGCCGAACCCTGGAATGTCCTGTCCGAATGGGCGTATGGCGAACGCGCCGTCTCCGGTGCGCATATGGGTCCCATGTTCAATCCGTTGCACCCGGTGGTTCAGGAAGCCCTGGCGGGGTTTGTCCGCGAAATCGGCGCCCGGTACGCAAGTTATCCCGCATTCCGCGGGATTTCGTTCAACATGTTTGCAAGCGCGATGCCGTGGTTTGGCTCGATTCATTCCGGCTACGACGACTACTCGGTTTCGTTGTTCGAGAAACAGACCGGCATTAGCGTGCCCATCGATCCCAAGGCGCCCGACCGGTTCTCGAAACGGTACGAGTATCTCACCACCGTGTGCCGCCCGGCATGGGTTGACTGGCGGTGCCAAATGATCCGGCAACTGTTCGGCGATCTTCTCGCCGCGCTGAAGTCGGCGCGCCCCAACCTGCGGCTCACGATTACGCTCTGGGACGAGACGACCGTGCCCAGCGTCCTTGGTACGATTTCCGCGGCGACCCAGTTGGGCGCCCGCCCGAGCATGCTCGAATTCTACAAAGATGCGGGTATTGACCTGGATCTTTATCGCGATGAGGAGGGACTTGAAGTAGATAGAGGCATGGGCAACTCACGCGATCGGGGCGGCCATGGATACAACATGAGCGGCGGGACAAACCTTCCGGTCGAAGCGCTCACCATGTACCGCGACTTCGACGCGCTCGACGAAGATACCCTCGAAGCATTCCGCGCCCACGCCCGGCCCGGCGCGTTCATCTTCAACTGCTGGGTCGAAGCCTGGGGCCGGCACGTCTGGTTCTGCCCGGAGGCGGGCGATCCCGGCGTCCCTGAATTCTCCGTCATGGATGGCCAACCCGTCGAAGGCATTCTCCGCATCAACTCCGAATATCCCAAAGACGGTTTCTGGTGGGATTCTCAGTTGAGAATTACACCCGGATTTCCAACCGCGCTCCATTTCCTCGAACCGTACGCCTTTGCCCTCGCCGAATTCGATGCCTGCCGGATCACGCGCGGCGGCCTGTTCCTCGATAAGGCCCACACCGACGAGCTCCGCCAATTCGCCGCCGCATATCGCGCGCTTCCCCGCGTCAAGTTCGACACCGTCGGCGCCGCCACCGATCCCGCGGCCGTGCGCACGCTGGTATGGAAAGGCAGACGCTACTTCTATGTCGTCAACCGCGAGTACTACCCCCTCGAGATCCAACTGCGTTTCAGTGCCCCGCCAACCGCTGTGCAGGACCTGGCCACCGGCCAATCCCCAGATGGCGCGCTTGCGGCCCCGTTTACGCTCGGCCCCTACGAACTCCGCGCGTTTGCAATCGAGCCGCCCACCACAGAAATCAACAGCTTCTCCGCGACCCCGCCACAGGAAATCCTCGCCGCCATTACGCACGATACGCAGGCCGCATTCGAGGCGTTTGCCCGGCTTCGTGCCGCCGGCACGTACGTCCCCGGCATGGACGCGTTCGAGGCCCGCATGCGCGACGCCCTCAACCACCAACGTACCGCCTGGCTCCGACGCGCACTCACAAGCTACATCGTCCGCAAAGCTCAGGAAGCATAAAACACTGTACGTGCCATCTCTGAATGGGACCGGACTGGTCCGAATCAGAATTCGGACCTACAGCCGCCGCGAACAGACGCCCATCACAAACTGTACAAGCGCGTCGGCTTGTTCGGCGGAACCCGCTTCAATTCCGATGAAAAGGCGTGCAGGGTCGAGGTTGTTGCAGACAATTTCGAGTTCTTTAAACATATCGATTTTGCGGACGTAGTCGAGGTTGTACCAGAGTTGGACCGCTTTTCCCGCCCGTTGCACGCCATCGAGCATATCGAGCCAATGGGAGTGTGGCGGCTGTCCGTCCCCGTGTATCCACTGCACCGTATGGAGCCGGTCAATTTCGAGCAGCCGCGGCAGGTGCTTCAACGCGCCCGGCCCGTCGAGGTGGTAGAGGGCGTGGTCAATATGATTGATGCACTCGACGGTGTCCTCGAGGCAGAACCGGTCGAACATTTCCGGGCTGATCATGCACGTGAAATCGTTTTGGCCGACGCAGACAAACCGCTTTTCGCTCCACCCGCACGTCCAGTTCGTCGTTCCCTGCCCGGAAGCCCGCAACACCTCCCACACATAATCGACCACCCATTTCCACAATCCCGTCATCTGCTCCATGACGCCCAGAACCGCCTCCGGCTCTTCGACAAGGTCAACGAGGAGGTTCTCCGGCCCGCGTAGCGCGCTAAGCGCGTCGATGCCCGTGTGCAGGTCCGGAAAACACGTGGCCCACTTCCCTTTTCCCACCCGGACACTCTCCTGCAGCAAATCGCAATACAGCCGCCACCACTTGTTGGCCGGATCTATTTTCCACTCCTTCCCCGGCTCCCACGCCTTCACGAACGGGACCACCCACGATGTATTATCTTGCGGCCGCAGCGTCAGGTCGGCCCCAAGCCACCCCGCAAACTGGTCCGGCCCAAGCCATGGATTGTACGTGGGCACCGCGTCCCCCGCAAAATGCGTCCGCGCAATACGGCTCACCCCGGCCGCCATGGCGAGATCCACATTCGTCCAAAGCTCGGCCTCATCCGCCACCCGCGGCATCGGCGGGCCGGGTTTGGCATCGCTCGCAAACACCCACAGCAGCGGATACTCTTCGATCTCGCCCCGCCACCACGCCTCGTTACGCCTCAGCGCCCGCTCAAGCTGTCTTTCCGGAACGAAACTCGTGTCCATCGCGCCACCCCGCCACTTGTTCGATCATGTTCGCTTATGCTGTGTAGAATAACCCGTTGCGTCACTCTTCCACCCCGGCTAGGGGTGGGTCAATTGTCAGCCCAGGGTTGCTCCCGGCCCGTGCCGATTGCTCTGTACCTGCCACGTACCACCAGCCTCCAACGAATACCTTGGCCGCCATCTCACGCCTGTTCAGGGCCGGGAGCTACCCTGGGTATAGGTGCCGCCAACAATGAACCCCGGCAAGGGTTCGACAAACACTCACGAGAACAGGCCTGAGAAGAGGACAACAAGCGTAGCCACACCAACCGCAAACCCGCCCCACCAAAAAATCACGCTGTTGTACCACCTGTCGCCCAGCCCGGTGAAAATGTTGAGATGGCGCCAGTTAATCGTGAGCGAGTCGGTGACTTGCTCGGGTTTGGGCGCGGGCGTTGCCAGGCTGACCGCCACGCACACCACCGTGCAGAATAACCAGTTGAATATGGCCTGGTTCCCGAACGGCACAACAACCCCCACGGGATCCGCCGCCAGTTGAACGTAAACCTTCATCAGAATCCCGAAAACAAACCCCGCCACTACCGCAACACTCGCGCCAAGACCGTTTACACGCTTGAAAAGTATCCCCAGCAAAAATACGGCCGCAAATGGCGGGCCAAAAAACGCGTACAGCTCCTGAATGTACACGAAAAGCCCGCTGCCAATCGTGTTGATGACGCAGCCAAGCAGGATCGCTACGATCAGGAAAAACACCGTCGCACCGATCCCGAAATGGACGTAGTGCTTGTCCGACGCGTCCTTGTTGATCAGCCGCTTGTAAAGGTCGAGCGTGACAATCGTCGACGTCGAGTTCAGCACCGCATTGACCGTCGATTGAACCGACCCGAACAGCGCCGCCAGCAACAGGCCGCGCAAACCCATCGGAACCAGCGAGTGCAACAGTTGGATGTAGCCTTTATCGGCCTCGGGCCTCACCTTGTCCCAGGGCTGCAACAGGATCTCGGGATTCCTGGCGAACAGGATCAGGCCCGGTATGACCACGATTGCCGGCATGACGATCTTGAGGTAGCCGGCCAACACAATCCCCATCCGCGCATGGTAAATGTTCTTCGCGGCAAACACCCGCTGGATCATGAACTGGTTGATCACGTTGTACCAGATGCTGATCGACAGGAATCCAAACACCACGCTCGGCCACGGCGCTACCACATGCGTCGCCGGCTGGAAAATGGCCAAGCGGTCATAATGGGCCTGCTGCACGATCCGCGGAGCCGTCGCCGCAACCGCCTGCGCCCAAACCCCGTCCTGGGCATGGTTCGCCCGCAGCAGCACACGGAAACCCTCGACAACCGAGTGGGCCTCGCCCGATAGCGCGTACAGGCCCAGAATCGGCACGATGATGCCCCCGAGCAGCATGACCGCCATCGTGAAAAAATCCACCCATGCCACCGAGGCCAGGCCCCCGTACGCCGCCCACACGCCCGCCACAATACCCAGCGCCGCGATCGAAAAATACAGGTTCCACCCAAACAGCGCGTGCAGCGCAAGACCGCCCCCGTAAAGGACCGCCGCCAAAAACGCCACCACGTTGCTGATTACGGTCACGACCGCGAAGAAGATCCGGAGAAATCCGTTAAACCGCTGCTCCATGAATTCCGGCGCCGTGAACACGCGCGCGCTCAGCAAAAACGGGATGAATATCCAGATCAGGATGCTGAACGCCATTACGTTCCCCCATTCCCACTGGGCTATACATATGCCATACAAACACGCTGCCGCCACCATACCGATGAAATGCTCGGTGCTGATGTTCGACGCAACGTACGACATCCCGATCACGTACCATGGAAGACGACGGCCCGCCAAAAAGTATTCTTCCGACTCGTTCTTCTCCCGCCGGCCCACCCAGAAACCGATGACGCAGATCGCCAAAAAATAAAGGCCGAACGCCACATAGTCCAAACGGCTAAGAGGAAACTCGGCCCCGCCCATCACGCTTCACCTGCCGTTCCTGAAAGTCCGCATCCAAACATAAACGCCCCTTTCATGCCGCGCCTGGAAGCAAAACCTAACACATCGAAACAGCCTCTTGTCAAGGCGCGAACATCCATTCTTTCACGTGACGCACAGGTTCTGCTCCACCGTCTTTTGCCAGGAACCACAAATAATATATGATGGGAGCGTGTGCGGAAGCGTGTGCGGAAGCGCGCGCGGCGAAGCAAACAGGAGCAAGCCCAACTTTGGCTACAGTAACCCGAATCGGCGGTAAGACCGGCGGAAACACCGTTTTTGAGCGGGTCGAGGAATCGTTGTCTTCCCTGCTGGGGGAGGAGTACATCGAGGCGGTGTGCGCCGCGCACGCGGCACTGACGGGCACGGCGGCAAAAACACTCGAGCCGCTCGCCCGCGAGACGGTCGAGTTCTTCCCGCAGGCCTCGCACGACCAACTCCTGCGGTTGCTGCCTCGCGTCGGCACGGCCTTGATTCCGCCGGCAAGCGGCACCGCCCGGGGTGCGACGTCCGACGCGTTTGATCGCAGCACCGAGCCGGAACGGGCGCCGCTCAGTTGTGCCGGATACTATCGCATCGGCGAAAACGGCCAGTTGTTCCTCACCACCAAGAGCGCCCATTACCACGCTCCGCTGGGCCACAATTTCCCCGGCTACAAACTCTTGGAGTACGGCCGGCGGCTCGGCATACCCAACGCTACCCACAACAACATTCGCGGGCATGTGACCCGCCTGCTCGAGGAGCGCCTCGTGCGTTGCGCCGCGGGACTCCCGCCTGATGTGGCCGGACCCGGCGGGCCGGCAAAACTCAGTCGCGTGCTGAACCTCCAGACGGGCAGCCTCGCCGCAGAAGCCGCTGTCAAAATGGTGCTGGCGCGTTTCTATACAGTGCAGAACGGCCCGGTCGCGCCCAAATACCGCGGCCGCGTGCCCGTAATAGGCGTCCTCGGCGATGACGACGGCGGGCTGACCGCCAACTATCATGGGACCACCATCTTGACGCAGATCATGCGGGGCATGTGGCCTGAAATGATCGAGCGGCTCGAGCGCCACGACGTGTTTCGCGTCCGCGCGGTCCGGCCAAACGATCTCGAGGGGCTCGAGCGCCTGTTCCGCGAAAACGAGACCGGCCCCCTCAAGCTGGCCGGCTTTTTCCACGAACTGGTGATGATGAATTACGGCGCGCGCACGCTTTCGGCGCCCTTTGTCAAGCGGCTGTACGCCCTGTGCGAGCAGCACGACGTCCCCGCCGTCGTCGACGAAATACAGACCTGCGTCTGGAGCCCCGAGATCTTCATGTTCCGCGAGTACGGCGTCTCGCCCTCGGCGGTCGTGTTGGGCAAAGGCTTTCCGGGCGGCGATATGGCCGCGTCACGAATCCTGTTCACCGAACAGTTGGACACGCTCCCCCAGTTCGGTGCGCTCGTCACCAGCGGCCAGGAAGAGTTGTCCGCGCTCGCCTACTTGATCACGCTGCGATGGGCCCAGGCCAACGCGCCCGTAACCGCGGCGGTCGGCGAGTATTATGAAGCGCGTCTCTCGGAATTGGCGGAATCCCATCCGGGCGCGATCAAGTGCATTCACGGACGGCGCCACATGCAGGGGATTTATTTCGTGGATCTGGCGCCCGCAAAGGCGTTCGTCCAACACTTGCAGCAGGCCGGATGCGACATCAGCGTACAGGCATACAAGGAAGGATGCCCGCCCAGCGCGCTCACTAAACTCCCGCTCATCGCCGGCTACGAAGTCGTCGACTTCCTCATCGACCGCATGCGCCAGGCCCTCGCCCGCATCTAAGCAAAAAACGGGGACTGACACCCTTTTTTCGGCAGTTTGAAAAAAGGGTGTCTGTCCCCGCTTTTTGCGCGCCCCGCTTTTCGCGGCCTTTGTACTCCGTGCTTCATTCTCATCGTTTACGGGGGAGGCAAACCCTACTTAGCCCGCCACTGGTACGGCCTTAGATCCGGGTTGCGCCCGTAGACCTCGGCGAAGGCGGATTCGTAGATCTCGAACGCGCGACCGAACGGTTCGGCCAACTCGACAGGCGCCTCGACCCGCCTGAATTGCGACGCAGACGCCGCACGCGGCGACAACGCAAACAGCGAGCCCCGCGCCGCCGACATGTTGTAGTCCGCTTGCCATAACACCGGCAGGCGCCCGAACGCCAGCCCCGCCAGTTGCCTGAAATACGCCCCCTTGCTCGCACCGCCGCCAAGCACGACCGCGTCCACCGCGCCTGAACCGGCCAAACCCGCAAAAACACGACCCAGTTCGCAAACCAGGCCCAACGCCGTCGCCCGAAGGAAATCGGATTTCGACGTGCCCGTGCCAACGCCAAGATACACGCCCCCGCCATACTCGTCGCGACGCAGCGGGTTCTGCTGCACACAATACGGGATGCAGACAAGCCCGGGATGCGGCAACATCGCCCGTGAAAACACCGCCGCCGCCGATTTCAGCGCGCCCGCCGCTCTGGGCGGGACCGTATGCGGGCGCCCCGCAAACGTCTCGAGGGCCCAGTCCCACGTCGAGTTGCCCGCGTAGAGCGGCTGGATCACAAACGGGCCCCGCTCGAGCAGCGGCGGAAGGACCAATTGGCTCGGCGAGCCGCCCCTCATCCCGGCGGGAAGCGTAAAGTTGCCCACCCACGCCGTGCCCATCGAAACTTGCAGCGGATTCGATCCCGCGCCGGCGGCTGAAAGATAACTCGCCTCCTGGTCAATATAAGGACCTGTTACGGCAATCCCTTCCGCAATCCTGAACGCGCGCGCCGCCTCCTGAACAACTTCCGCGGTTTCGTGGCCCTGTCTCAACGGCGCCACAAACTCGAGCGGAATCCCGAGCAAGCCAAGCGCCGCACCGTCCAGCCGCCGCGTCCGCGCGTTGTACGAGCCCACTTGTATCGCGTTCCCGGCATCCTGACGCCAGATGCCCGTGAGCCGGCGAAACACGTATTCGCCTGCGCCGATGTGGATGAACCGCGCCCTGAAAAGATCCGGCCGCTGATCCCGCAGCCACGCTAGTCGCCCCAGTCCCGTCGGCGGCATATCGAAACAAAACAGCCGTCGCCAAAACGGTCTGTCATGCTCCTCCGCCAGTCTTGAAACCCAGCCGCTGGCTCGCGCGTCGTTCCAAAGGTACATCGGCGTTACAGCGCGGCCCGTGCTACGCTCCGCCATCATCGTGCTCCCGCCCTGCGCCGCCACACCAACGCCCGACACCCGTCCCCATCGCCCGCCAATCCCCCGCCGAAGTTCCGAAAATGCCCCGTCAAGCGCCCGGTCGATCAATGCCGCGTCAAGCTCCCGCCCGCCGTCCGCCGTAAACCGCACCGGCAGCCGGCGAGACACCGCACCCACACAGCGACCGCTCGCCGCCCCGAACGCCCCAACCTTGAGCACCGTCGTCCCCAGGTCAATCCCGATCAAAACATCCTCAGCCATCCCGCGCCTTTCCGTGTAACGTATGGTATGTCAGGTTTTGCCGTATTTGTCGAACCCCTCCGGGGTTCCGCACATGGGGCGTCGAGTACCCAGGATAGCACCAACCCCTCCGGGGTAGGCGCAATCCTGGGCTGACAATTGTCAAATCCCTTGCGGGATTTTTCCGTGTGATCGTTTCCCGGATAGCGGGTGCGTGAAAAGCCGCGGATGTTGAAGCTCCCGGCCCGCACCGTTTGCACTCGCCACGCGCTTCATCATAAAAACCCCGTTAGGGGTTTGATAATTGTCAGCCCAGGGTTGCGGTCGGCCCGCACCGTTTGCACTCGCCACGCGCTTCATCATAAAAACCCCGTTAGGGGTTTGATAATTGTCAGCCCAGGGTTGCGGTCGGCCCACACCGTTTGCACTCGCCACGCGCTTCATCATAAAAACCCCGTTAGGGGTTTGATAATTGTCAGCCCAGGGTTGCGGTCGGCCCGCACCGTTTGCGTGGTTTCCACCATTGCCACAAATCTCCATAAGAACCCTGGTAACCATCTCATGCCTCGCCAGGGCCGGGCGCTACCCTGGGTCATAACGCAACACACGATGAACCCCGGCAGGGGTTCGACAAATCTCATCCGGCCATCCCGCGCCTTTTGTTGTTCTATGTTCGCCTGTGTTATAAAAGGATACCGTTCCGTAAGATGTGTTGCAAGGTTGAAAAGCCTTTGGCCGTCGAGGTTCCCATGTCCGAAATCCCGCTGTGTCACGTGTTCACCTACAAAGATATCGACCGCGCGTTCTGGGCCGAGAACCTCGAGGACTGGGTCCCCAAAAAAATTATCGACGCCCATATTCACTTCAACAACCCGCGATTCCAAATCGAGCCCGTCACCGAACAGATGCTCAAATCGAACTGGGTTACCGAAGTCAGCCCCAGCAAACCCGACGCCGCTACGGCGGAACGCTGCGTCAACCTCACCTTGCCCGGCCGGGATGTCACGCTGATCGCCTTTGGGCACGTTGACCTGGGCTGGGAAATTGAAGCCAGCAACGAAGACATCCGCATCGAGTGTCTCAAACGAAACTGGCACGCACTCGTGATGGTGCGGCCCACATGGGTCGCCGAACAGATCGACTGGTGGCTGTCAAAACCCGGCGTACTTGGCGTCAAGCCGTACTACGCGATGCTCGGCTACTCGAAACAGGGCTATAACATCCACATCAACGCCGGCATCTTCGACTTCATGCCGCATCATCAGCTCGAGGTGATTGACGCGCGCGCCGCATGGCTCACCCTCCACGTCCCCAAACTCGATCGGCTCGGCCACCCCGACAACCTCCGCGACGTCGCCGAAATCCGGCGGCGGTATCCAAACATAAAGCTGATCATCGCCCACCTCGGCCGCTCATACACCCTGCCCCACGCGCAGGAAGGATTGCTGCCACTCGTCGAAGACACCGGCATCTTCTTTGACAATTCCGCCGTGCTCAACCCGGCCGTCCACGATCTCGCACTCCGCAATATCGGCCCCGACCGCATCTTGTACGGCACCGACAACCCCATCTTCTACATGCGCGGGCGACGCCAATGGAGGGGAAAGACCTACATCAACCGCACCGACTATCCGTTCCATTTCAACACCGAGCGCGAGTCGCCCGAAATCGAGGCAACCTACACGCTCTACATGTACGAGGCGCTCAAAGCCATCAAAGACGCCTGCCAAAAACTCGGGTTTGGAAGAAACGAGGTCGAAAAGATATTCTATGGCAACGCACGGCGCCTGATTGACGGCGTGCGCGCGCAAGCGCGACCTCCACGTGCTCGAACAACAGGGTAATGTCATCAGGCGCGTCGCAAAGAACGCCGCCTACGCAAAGGTCTAGCCAATGAACTCGCCGAAAATCGGATTGCTGCCCCTTTACCTTCAACTGTACGACAAGACCGATCCCCTCCGTCGAAACAATTTCCTGCCCTTCCTCGAAACGATCCAACTACGGTTCCAGAACGCGGGCATCGACGTCGTGGCCGCCCGCATATGCTGCGTCGAAGACGAATTCTCTGCCGCCGTCCGACTGTTTGAACAGGCCGAAGTCGATCTCATCATTGCCGTACACCTTGCCTATTCGCCGTCGCTCGAGGCCGCGGGCCCGCTCGAAAAAACCGACATCCCCATCTGCCTGCTCGACACCACCATGGACTGCGAATTCGGCCAGGACGTGACGCCCGAACGCATCATGTACAACCACGGCATTCACGGCGTCCAGGATCTCGCCAGCGTGTTGCGACGCCGAGGCAGGCCGTTCGAAATCGTCGCCGGGCACGTCACCGAATCCGACCTGCTCGAGCGCGCCATCGTGGTTGCCCGCGCCGCCCACGCCGCTAAACGCCTGCGCGGGATGCGCGTGCTCCGCATCGGCGAGTCGTTCCGTGGGATGGGCGATTTTGACGTGTCAGCCGAAACGCTGCGAGACGCATTCGGCATCACGGTCGACACCGTGTCACTTGATGCGCTCGCTGACGCGATGGCCAACGTCAACGACGCGGACGTGCAGGACGAGGTTCAGCGCGATACCGCCCTCTATGACGTCCAGGCCGGCGAGGAAGTACACCGGCGCACCGTCGCGGTGAGCCTGGCGTTGCGCCGGCTGGTCGAAAACGGCGCCTACGCGGCGTTCAGCATGAACTTCCTCGCGTTCGACTCGCCTCGTGCGCCCGTTGATGTCGTGCCGTTTCTCGAAGCGTCCAAAGCGATGGGGCGCGGCCTGGGTTACGCCGGGGAAGGGGACGTGCTCACCGCCTGCCTCGTCGGCGCGTTGAACGCCGCATTCGGCTTGACCACATTTACCGAAATCTTCTGTCCGGATTGGAAAGGCAGCAGCATTTTTTTGTCGCACATGGGCGAGATGAACCCGAAAATCGCCGCCACAAAACCCACACTCGTCGAGATGCAATTCCCCTATACGGAAGCCCTTAATCCCGCTATCCTTGTTGCCGCATTTGCGCCGGGACCGGCCACGCTCGTCAACCTCGCACCGGGACCCGCCGACTCGTTCGGCCTCATCGCGTCGGAAGTCGAGGTGCTCGGCGACGCCACCAACCCCGAGATGCAAAACTCAGTCCGCGCCTGGATACGAACCAAAAAACCGCTGCCCGAGTTCCTCGAACTCTACTCCCGCAACGGCGGCACCCATCACAGCGCGCTCGTCTACGGAAACCACGCCCGAGCCATCCAAGCCTTCGCGCAATTTGCCGGCCTCGACTTGCGCGTTCTGTAGGACTGACTCCGCGCGACGCGGTGGGGTCGCGCTCCCGCGCGACCGGGCGGGGGTGGCGGGGGCGGTGGCGC
>DATKVG010000203.1:0-16858 GCA_035530195.1 Bathyarchaeia archaeon
TTCCCGGGGGGCAGATACGCGTGGGGCATGGGGCGGGTTTTTTTGTGGGGTGGGGTGCGTGGTAGGATGGTTGGCATGAGGCTGAATCGGTCGGAAATAGCCCGCCTTATCGATCACACGCAGCTCCACGCGTACGCCGCGCTCGATGACATCCGGGAGCTGTGCGACGAGGCGGTCGAGCACGGGTTTGCGTCGGTGTCGATCAACGGGATCTGGACGTCGTATTGCGCGAAGCGGTTGCGGGGCACGGGAGTGCGCGTGAACCCGACGGTCGGGTTCCCGCTGGGCGCGAGCACGCCGCACGTGAAGTTGGAGGAGGCGCGCGAGGCCGTGGGAAACGGGGCGGACGAGTTGGACATGGTGATCAACGTGGGGGCGTTACGGTCGGGGTTTGGGGAATTCGTCGAACGCGAGATTGCGGCGATGATCAAGGCGGCGGGGGATGTGCCGGTGAAGGTCATCCTCGAGACGAGCTATTTGTCGGCGGAACAGAAGGTGGCGGTGTGCGAGATGAGCGTGAGGTGCGGCGCGGCGTTTGTCAAAACGGCGACGGGGTTCGGGCTTGGCGGGGCGACCGTGGACGATGTCCGCCTGATGCGCAGCGTCGTCGGCGCGAACGCCGGCGTAAAAGCGGCCGGCGGCATACGGACGTACGGTCAGGCGCGCGACCTCATCGAGGCCGGGGCAACCCGAATCGGCACCAGCGCCGGCATCGCCATCCTGGCCGACGCGCCCGAAGAGATGACCGATCTAGCCACTGGCACAGGGGGCGACGGGACGGCCGCAGACAGTGGCTTGTAGCAAGCTACTGCGGGGAATTCGCCGGTACTTCCCTTGAGGGGGCGCCCTCATTTGTAAGCGGCCTTACAAATGAACGGTTCCAGGAGGCGTTTCTGCCGACTTCACAATTATATGCTTGCATAAAAGTATATGAAGAACTAGAATATTTGGTGGCGACATCTGGGTGTAACGTGTTGTCTTGTAGGACGCACGGGGAAGACGGTTGCCGGCGGATGAACGGTAAAGGAGGCACGTCCAATGAAATCCCAACTAGTCGTTGTGGTGCTTTCCATTTGTTTCTTGGCGAGTGGGGTAAGCGTGGCGGATGTGTGGTACGTCAACGACGACGCGCCGCCGGGCGGTTCGGGTCTGGCCTGGGAATCGGCCATGCAAACGATCGGGGCCGCCGTGACCGCCGCAGACGTGTATGACGAGATTTGGGTGGCGCAGGGAAACTATCCACAGTCGAGCACTCTGGAACTCAAGATTGGCCAGCACCTGTACGGTGGGTTCATCGGCAACGAACTGGATCGCATGTCTCGCGCCGCCGAGTATTACGCGACAGTCGGCAGCTTGAGCAAGCCGTGGCTGAACACGATTCTCATGGTCGGCGATTCTGGCATCGATGGCTTTGTCGTACGGGACACCAATCGTCAGTATCCTACTCCTTCCGTTAGAACCTACGGGGAAGGCGTTACTGTCTCGAATTGCGTTTTCTGGGTGGAGAACGCGTGGAGCGTACACGTTCATGTTGGACACGTCACGCTGGAGAACTGCACGTTTCAACCTTCCGGATACACTGGCGAACTGTATGTGGGTGTTCAAGGCAAAGCCACCCTAGTTCGCTGTAGTTTCTCGACTGGAAAGTTCCGACTTTGGTACGGGAAAGCTGAGTTGTTCAATTGTGTTTTTTGGGACTCTTTCGTTGAGATAGACCATAGCCCAAACGCCATCTTCACAGAATGCTGTTTTTTGGACGCCCCGAGGGCAGTAGCATGCTTCGCTAACGAGTCTGCTTCTTTTGTTCGATGTCTTTTCTCGTCAAACGAAGGCTACGACTATGGGGCCGGTATCTTCGCACGGGGGACTTCTCTTCTGAACGTGGAAGACTGTACCTTCGAGTTCAACGCGGTTGTCGAAGAGGGCGCCGGCATCAGTTTCACCGATGACCCGTACAACCCGCGCCTGTGCCAGTTGAACGTAACCGGCAGCCTGTTTTCCGGCAACTCGGCGGCCACGGGCGCGGCAATCGAGGTCAATCAGGCCTGGGCTGAAATCAAGAAGTGCACGTTTAGGAACAACTACGCAACGTCGCTTGGCGGTTGTATCCGCAGTCTTCAATCCTGCCTTATGGCTGAAAACTGCCTGTTTACGGACAACGTGTCCGAAGGGGCGGGAGGTGTTTTCTACCTGGACTCCGTCAGCGAATTGGATCTCATCAACAGCACCATTGTTGACTGTACCTCCGCACAAGGGGCGGTGGTTCAGGCGGAACATGGTTCACAAGCGCTGGTCAATAACAGCATTGTCTGGAGCTGCGCGCCCGCAGCGCTGGCTGCGAACGGCATTATGGCCGGGATAGCTGCTACCTATTCCTGCATCGAGGGCGGGGCGCCGGGCGTGGGCAATGTGGACAAAGACCCCTGGTTTGCCGACCGGGACAACGATGACTTCAGCCTGCTGTGGGGTTCTCCCTGCGTCGATACCGGCACAGCCGAAGGTGCGCCGGGGAACGATCTGGCCGGCACGCCGCGGCCCCAGTTGGCTGGGTTTGACATGGGCGCGTTCGAGTTCGTCATCACCGATGAAGACGAAGACGGCATGGATGACTATTGGGAAACCTACTATGGCCTCAACCCGGCCGATCCCGCCGATGCCGATGAAGACGCGGACGGCGACGGCGTCACAAACGCCCAGGAAGCGGCCATCCGAAACAATCCCCAAGATCCCGACGACTGTCGCAACGCCTACTACGTCGCGACGGACGGCAACGACACTGAAGGCGACGGCTCCGAAACTGACCCGTGGGCGACCATCGGAAAGGCCATGGCGTACGCCGGCGGGTTCTCGATGTACAAAGCCGTGAACATGTATGCCGCGGCGGGCACGTACAACGAGCCGGTCGTACTTGCGCCGCAAATCGCCCTGATCGGCGCCGGGCAGGGCATTACGCGAATTGAGTACATGGACGTGGCCGAAGACGAGCATTACGTAGTGACGGGTGCGGAAGGCGCAGCGTTGAGAGATTGCACGATCGAGGTCACCGGGCAGTACTCGGCGAGTTTTGCGTTGCTGAAGCTGGACGATCTCTCGATGGAAGTCAGCAATGTCACGTTCGACGGCGACGACAACCTCTATTCGCTCGGTGCGCTGATTTCCGGGACGGGATCGTCCGAAACCGTGATCGACGGGTGCACGTTCCGGCGCCTGTACTTCGGCGTCCAGGCTGTCAATACCGCCGCAAACGTCACCAACACGACATTCAGCGGCATCCGCGGCGACGCGATCTTTGTACGGCTGCCGGACGTGAAAAAGAACGGCGAGGCGGTTTGCACGCCGCGGCTCGGCGACGCCGCCAACGCCGATACCACCGGAAACAACATGTTCAGGAACGTGATGGGCAATTTCGTGCTCAACATGAACAACGTGACGACCAAAGCCGAAAACAACGACTGGGGCGTCTATACCGACGCGGGAATCGCCGCCAAAATGGCCGGGCCCGTGGATTACAAGCCGTTCGTAGGAGAACAAGCAGACCATGGCGACAACGGCGGGTGTTTCGCGGCGGCTGACAAGGCGTTGCCCATGCGCGCCAGCCGAAGCGGCGCCGACACCTTCATAATGATAGGCATCGCCGCCTGCCTGGCAGCCGGTAGCCGGCGCAAAAAGCACTAGCAGGCGAAGAACGCCTTCACCGCAACGAGCAGCCGTCCGCGCGTTGCCCGTACTGCCCCGTCATGTGTCCCCCGTTATCTTAAACAGATACTGGCGCGCCTGCTGGTCGTTGGGATCGGCCTTTACCACTTCACGCAGCAGGCGCTCCGCCTCGGCCATGCGCGCCAAATGATAAAGACTGCGGCCCAGCACCGATTTCGCCGGCGTGTAGGCCGGGTTTGCCGCCACTATATTTTGCGCCGCGGCTGCGGCGGCCGCATAGTCTTTCTGCCGATACCGTACAACGCTCAGATTGTAAATCGCGTACTCGTAACCGGGCTTTTTCGCCAAAACCTGCTCGAGGCACGACGCGGCTTTCTCGAGTTCGTTCACGGACATCATTACGACGCCGAGGTTCGTCATCGATTCGATGTCATCCGGCCGGTACTCGAGCGCCGCAACAAAATTTTCCGCGGCCGCCTTGTACTCGCCTTTCCGCGCGTACGTGCACCCGAGGTTATAGTGGGCGTGGGCGTTTTTCTGCGTCACGTCAATCGCGCGCGTGAAAAGCGTGACGCTGTCTCTCCAGAACGTCACCTGATACGCCGTCACCGCCCCCAGCAAGCCGATGGCAATCGCCGCGGCGGCGGGCAACAGTTTCTCCTTCGCGGGCAGCCGCCGCACCGCCAGCGGCACTCCCCACGCCAGACAGATGAAAAGGCCCGTTTGAGGGAGGTACATGTATCTGTCCGCGTGGGATTGGCCGCCCACCTGCACCAAGCCGATCACCGGCACCAGCGAGATCAAGAACCAAAGCCAGCCCACAACAAGAAACCGGTATCGCCTGGCCAAAGCCAGCGCCAGAAACGTCGCCGCGGCCAAAACCAGGATCGCCGCGGCCGCCTTCAGGACGGCGGGCTCCGCGTAGGGGTAAAGCACGCCCAGGCGCAGCGGCACGAACGTCTTTTCAATATACGTGCAGTAAGCGAGGCCCGCGTTGAGCACGCGTTGAGGCAATGCGATAACATCGAGCGTCCGAACCGCGCCGCCCGCGTGTTGCGCCGCCATCGTCAGCACCGCCGAACCCACGCTTAGCGCCGCCAGCGGGATTTTCTCGACCACGCACCGCTCGAGTGCGGCCAGCCCGCCGCGATCGAGCGAGAAGCGCTGCAGCGGCCAATAGTCGATGAGGAGAAGCAGCAACGGCGCGCTCACGAGCATCGGCTTGGCCATCAGGCCCAGCGCCAGCAGAACGACGACCACGCCGTATGCCGCGAACGCCGGCTTGCGGGCGTATCGCGCGTAGGCGAGCAGCATCAGCACGAACAGGAAATGGCTCAGGACGTCTTTCCGCTCGGCCACCCACGCTGCCGACTCGACGTGCAGCGGGTGCAACGCAAACAGCGCCGCCACAAAAAACGCCTTGCCCCGTTCGCCCGTGGTGCGCGCCAGAAAGGAAAACAGCAGCAGCGCGCTCGCTATGTGAAACGCGACATTCACCGCGTGGTGGCCGGCCGGCTCGAGCCCGAACAGTTGAACGTCGGTCATGTGCGACAGCCACGTCAGCGGATGCCAGTTGGCGCATTCAAACGTTGTAAAGGCCCACTTGACTCCCGGCCACGTCAGGCCCGCCCGCACAACCTCGTTTTGAGTAATGTAGTAATTGTCGTCAAAACCCACGAACTCATTGCGCACGACGGCCGCGTAGGCCGCTACCGTGAGCAGAACGAGGGCCGCGTACGCGGCCGGATTAGATTTAAGTCTGGACATGAGCGAAGAGCCAGCCATTCAGACCTGGCTGGAATCTACGCGAACAATGCGGTTTTGCGCGTCGACGTGCACAATCGTTGGTTTAAGGTTTGCAGCCTCTTCGGGCGTCATCTGCGCGTAGGTGAGGGCGATGATCAGGTCGCCGGGCTGGCCGAGCCGTGCCGCCGCCCCGTTCAGGCAGACCGTGCCGCTGCCGCGCTCCCCGGGAATGAGGTACGTGACAAACCGTGCGCCCGTGTTGATGTTGAGCACATGCACCTGCTCGTTCACCAGGAATCCCGCCGCCTCGATCAGGAGCGGATCGAGCGTGAGGCTGCCCGCGTAATTCAGGTCCGCCATGGTCACGGTGGCGCGGTGTACTTTGCTTTTGAGCATCGTGATCATCATTTTGCCGATTCCTTTATATGAGCGCCCCCGGGGCCCGCGACCGCCGGAGCGCAATACTTGATATTGTCAATCAGGCGCGTAGCGCCGACGCGCGCCGCCACCGCCAGGACAACACAACCCGATACCTCATCGACCGGCTCGAGGTTTTCCGCGTCCACCAGTTCCACATAATCGACTTCGATGCCGTCCAGCCGCTCGCGAACGGTCCGCACGATATCCCGCGCATTTCGCCGCCCGTTTTCGAGCAGCCACCGCGCGTGGAACAGCGCCCGCGACAGCGATAGCGCGCGCCCCCGTTCGCCGGGGCTGAGATACGCGTTGCGCGAGCTCATCGCAAGCCCGTCCGGCTCCCGCACAATGGGCATTTCGACGATCTCGACGCCCATGTCCAGGTCGCGCGCCATCCGGCGGATCACCGCGCACTGCTGCGCGTCCTTCTGGCCAAAATACGCGCGGTGCGGCAACACCGCATTGAGAAGTTTCGCCACAACCGTCGTCACTCCCGCAAAATGGCCCGGGCGCGACCGCCCGCACAGGCCCTCGGTGAGTCGCGCCACGCTCACCGTGGTCGCGTACCCCGGCGGGTACATGACGTCGGCCGTTGGCGCGTACACCGCGACCACGCCGCACGCCTGCGCCATCGCGCAATCCGTTTCGAACATCCGCGGATACTTGTTGAAATCTTCGTTCGGCCCGAACTGCGTCGGGTTCACGAAAATGCTGGCCACGGCCACGTCATTCTTTCGCGCGGCCTCGCGCATCAGGCTGGCGTGGCCTTCGTGCAGCGCCCCCATCGTCGGGACGAACCCGATCGTCTTGTCTTCGCGCCGCCTGTCGAGCGACCACTGGCGCATCTCGTTTGGTAGGCGCAGCACGATCATTTGAATTCGTGCTCCTTGCCCGGGAACTTGCCCGCCTTGACTTCTTCGATAAAACCGGTGCACGCCTCGCGCATCAGGCTGCGGACGTCGCCAAACGTTTTTGTGAATCGCGTGGTTCCCCAGCCGAGGATGTCATGCAGCACCAGCACCTGACCGTCGCACGACGGCCCCGCGCCGATGCCGATCGTAGGAATGCTCACATCGGCGGTGATTTCGGCCGCGAGATCCGCCGGGATGCACTCGAGCACCAGCGCAAAACAGCCCGCCTCATCGAGTCCCCGCGCCTCTTCGCGCAATCGCGCCCGGCTCTCCGGCGCGCGACCCTGCACCTTGAACCCGCCGAACTGATTCACCGATTGCGGCGTCATCCCGATATGGCCCATCACCGGGATACCCGCGCGAAGGATGGCCGCGATACTCTCGCCGAACTTGTCGACGGACCCTTCCAGCTTGACCGCGTTGGCACCGGCTTCGGCCAAAAACCGGCCCGCGTTTCTGAGGGCTTCCTGCGGGCTGATCTGGTAGCTGAGGAACGGCATGTCGGCCACGAGCAGCGAGTTTTTCACCCCCCGCGCCACCATTCGCGTGTGATGGACCATTTCGTCCATGGTGACGCTGAGCGTGTCCGGCCGGCCCATCACGACCATCCCGCACGAGTCGCCGACCAAAATAATGTCGACCCCGCACTCGTCCAGGATTTTGGCCGAAGGATAGTCGTACGCCGTAAGCATGGCGATTTTTTCGCCGGACTGCTTTCGGGCTTTTAAAGACAGAGCCGTAACTCGAGCGATGGCGAGATCCTCCTGAACCGTGACGTCAGTCCGTCCCGGTCCCTGTAGGGCTCCAAGCGGAGCGGTTCAGGACACACACAATGCACTGGCCTTCGAGTCGAGGCTGGGCGGCGAGTTCGGCAATTGTCCGCCCGGTTACCGGGTCAACCACCTCCGGCGCGATTTCGGCAAACGGCGCCAGCACGAAATCGCGACCGCGAAACTCTTTGTGCGGCAGCGACAGCCGCCCCGTTTCGCTCACCCGGTTACCCCACAGGACGATGTCGATGTCGATCGTCCGTGGTCCCCACCGTTCGGTGGGTTTCCGCCCCAACTCCAATTCAATTTTCCTGGCCACATTCAGGAGTTCAAGCGGCTCGAGGTCCGTCTCGATCTCTGCGACCATGTTGTAAAACGCGGGCTGGTTTACTACGCCGGCCGGCTCAGTCTCGTAGGCGTGCGAAGCCTTTACCACGGTGACCCGCGGCGTGTTCCCAAGCCGGTCGAGCGCCTCCGCCAAATTGGCCATCCGGTCGCCCAGATTGCTGCCCAAGCTCAGGAAGACCCGCTCCGCTCGCCTCATTTCCAAGTTCCGGCCGGGCATACGTCGCCCGCTTCCACTCCTACTCTAACACAGAAAAATGAGAAGTTCAAGGATTAAAGCGGGTGGCGAGCAGGCCGGACGTTGTCAACCGGCTTTCAGATTTCGTCTCCAACGCGGCGAGAGAACCACCAGGGCCGCCAAAAACAGCACCGGCAAGCATACAAAAAAGTTCAGCGGCAGGGATGGGTATTCTGCCGGGTTATTGGGATCTGTCGATCCGAAGTATTCGTACCAGTTGCTGTAGCCGTCGTCGTCGGGGTCCTGATCCGCCACATCCGGGTCCAGGGGATCAAGCCCATACGCCACGAGCCAACCGTCCGGAATTCCGTTTTGTGAGGTATCGGAATTTGCCGGGTCGGTACCATGCACGTTCACTTCGTCCCCGTCGGTTAATCCGTCCTCGTCCGTGTCGGCGTTCCTCGGATCGGACAGATGCCCGTATTCATCCAGGTTGGTCAACCCATCGGTATCAGCGTCTTCCCCGGCATCGGCGGGGTTCTCCCAATCCAGCCGGTAGTCGTGTTCCCACCAGTCGGGTATCTCGTCCCCGTCCGAATCCAGATCGGTTTGTACGGTTACCGACAGCCGGTTGGGATCCCCGTCGATCGTATGGAACGTAACCGTATCGTTGCCGAATTGATAACGGATGGTATCAGGATCGGGAAGGACATGCTGTACCGCCTCGCTGACATGCGTCGCCAGAAAACTTTCGGTGGCCACCCATTTTCCTGCACCCTCGGTCATGGTGCCGTTATTGCCCGTGACGGCCGTGACATAGCCGGGCAGCAGGTGGGGAAGTCCAACGCACGTTGCGCCGTCTTGCACCAGGTTTTGGACCGCCTCGAGCGTCCCGGCACTGATGCCTAGGCCCGTCAGGAAGACCACCTCGACGCCTCGGAGATGTTCCGCCCCGACCGTTTCATCAAACACCACCACACCGTCCACCGGACAAAACACCTGGTAAGGCCGGTCAACGTACGATTCTGCCGCAAGCCAGCTCAGACCGTCGTGAGAAACCACGCCCCGGGTAAGAAGTTCCCAAATCTGCAGCCAGCCGAACATGGGCGGCGTGGGCAGCCAGCCTTCGTGCCCAAAAAGCCGGTCTCCCATCGGCGGATACGGTATTTGCCCCCAGAACGCGTCATCCTGTTTGATGATGACGACGCGCGGTTTGACTTCACGGAACGAATAGCGCCGCGGCGTTGACGGCACGTACGTTGTGCCGAACCATCTGGCCACTTCCCCGTACGCAGTGACTGAGTAGGTGCTTCCGCTGACAAGTATCAAGCTGCCGACTCCGGCGCCGTTTTGGTCAAACGCCAGGTTATGGGTAACGATGTAGTCCGCACCCATGTGATAAGCAAGGAACAGCGAGGACCGATATTCATCGACTGAATGTCCCGGGTACTCGGCATCTTTATTCCACAGATTCGGTATTACCCACAGTTCCTTGTCGTACTGGGTGGACGCTCCTATGGCGCAGGCGATGTAGGGGACGCACCAGTTGTACTGCAGGATCATCACGCCCGGCGTGTATCCAGCTTTGGCGAACGAGTGCAACAGAATCGGAAATACGTGAGCAGCGTCATACATGGGCACGCCAAACTGGGCGTGATGTTGGGCAATTTCGGCCGCCGCTTCCGTAAACTTGCCGGCAGCCTCTTCGATCGTGTCGCCGGTTGAATCATAGATAAACGGCTTGTCGATCCCCGCGGGATCGTTGTTGCAGTTCTGCATGTGGCCGCTTTCGGCGAAAGTTGCGCCCAACGCATGTTCGCAGTTACCCAGCGCCGTCAACATCGAGTCGGGAAGCAGAAAATAGTGGCGGCCGTCTGGCCGGTTATACCAGTCATAGCCGTTCTGATCGACGAACGACGCGTTAAAATTCGCGCCCTCAAGAATCAGGAGCCATTCCAGGGAGTTTCGGTCGCAGAAGGCGTCAATGCCTTCTATTTTCGAGATGTTGGACGCGATGTATTGGGTAAACGTGTTGGCTTGAAATCCCAACACATTGAACCCGAACTCGTCAATCAGGCTATCGGCCCACGCCCGTTGCCAGAGATCAGACGGGCCGCCGGAGTTCTCCGCCCCCCAATGAACCGGCACAATGTCATCTTCCGCGCAGGCAACCGGGGCTGCCAGACACAAAAGAAAAACAACAACCGCAAACGCGCGTCCTGCAAAACAAAAGCTCCGCCCTCGTCTTGGCATGATTTCTAGCCTCCCGCCAGTGTTCCAGGCCGCCCATCTACCATGGCACTGCGAAATAATTATGCTTAACCGCAGCCGGTTTTGTCTGAGGCTAGCAGTAAAACAGGCATAAGTCAACCCGATCTGGTGTGTCTCTTGTGCAGATGGGACAGGCAGAGCCGTCAGGCAAAACGCTTCTGGATGGCGCCCTTAAGTTCTCGCGCGGCGGTGGCAATATCCTGCGGCACTTCCGGCTGTTCGAGGAGCACCCGCAATTCTTCATTGGCTTCGGCGTGCCTTGAAGTTGCCTTCATCACCCGCGCCAGAAGAAGGCGCGCCCAGTGGGCCGTCGGATCCGTCTCGACCGCATGCCGCAAATGGCCGACGGCCTCGGAGGTCTTCCCACGCTCGATCAGAAAATTCGTCAGCGGCACAACCGCGCACTGACTGGCCGGCTCCAGGTCGCATGCCTGAAGCAGGAGCCGCAACGCCGATTCCGGCTCGCCGCGTTTTTCCCGCATTTCGGCCGCGGCCGCCAGCCCCTCCGCCCGGAGTCCTGCCGGGATGTCCTTGAAGCACCAAAACACGCCGTAGTCGCCGCACGGCAGGCTGAATCGCGTAAACTCGCCCGGGTACTGCACGAGATCGTCGGGGTTCCACTGGCTGCGGTGGAGTTCCGCGGGGTTCCCGTGGGCTTCGGGATGATCCCAGCCGTCGTCGAGCGGGATGTTAATCAGCAAGGCCTTGCGCGCCTTGTCGTAAAGGGCCTCGACTACGGCCTCTCCGTCGGGCTTGTCGAGATGTTCGATCACATCCCCGGCAATGATCAGGTCGTATTCGTCGATGTGCTTCACGGCCTCGCGGATGTCTTCAACAAGGATGTTCGAGTACACCGCCCGCTGGAGGGCCTGGATGTACGGCTCAAACACTTCGATGCCGTCGATCCGCACTTCCCACTCAGATCGGCTGATCCGCCCATGCCACGCGTCCAGGTACTCCCGGCACAAAAACCCCCACAGGCCAAACCCGCATCCAACGTCCAAGACGGATTCGGGTCGAATTGACACAATCCGCTGCAGGCAGTGGCTGAGATGTATCGACGTGCTGACCGGCATCGAAACTCCCTCCGCGCCCATTATGGCAGCAGCGAAAACATTTGGCAAAAACGTTGTTCCATCAGGCCTTTCATGCGCTTTCCAAGCGGCACTTTGAACCGCTGAAGAGAAGCGCGTATATTCTCCATGAATCCGTAATGACAGGGACAACCATGGAGGAACAACGATGAGTCTGCTGGAGGGCAAAGTGGCGATTGTGACGGGCGCGGGCGGCGGGTTGGGGCGGTGCCACGCGCTGGCGCTGGGGAAAGAGGGAGCGAAGATCGTCGTCAACGATCTCGGCGGCGCGCGGGACGGGTCCGGGAGCGCGAAAGGCCCGGCCGACAACGTGGTCGAGGAAATCAAGGCGGGCGGCGGCAGCGCCGTTGCCAACTACGACAGCGTCGGCACGATGGCCGGCGCCAACAACATCGTGGCCGCCGCCGTCCAAGCGTTCGGCCGGGTCGACGTCCTCGTCAACAACGCCGGCATCCTCCGCGACAAAACCCTCCTCAAAATGGAAGAAAACTGGTGGGATTCCGTCATCAACGTCCACCTCAAAGGGACATTTGCCGTCACGCAGGCCGCGGCCAGGCGGATGGCCGAGCAAGTGACCAACGGCACCGCGGCCGGTGGGCGCATCATCAACACCAGTTCGATTGCCGGCCTCGTCGGCAACTTCGGCCAGTCCAACTACGGAGCCGCCAAGGCGGGGATCGCCGGGTTCACCCGCGTCACCGCGATCGAACTCGCCAAGTTCAAAATCACCGTCAACGCCATCGTCCCCATCGCAAAGACCAGAATGACCGAAGACATCGCGATGGTTCCCGAATCCATGCGGCCCGAGTGCGTCAGCCCGCTCGTCGTGTTTCTCGCGTCGGATCTTGCCGCCGGCGTCACGGGCAGGCTCTTTGCCATCCAGGGCCGGGAAATGCGTGAGTTCAAATACCAAATCACCGACGGCGCAACCGCCGCCGGCGACATGTGGATCCCCCAAGAAATCGCCGATCGCCTCAAAGAAATAACTGCCTGATCTTTTTTGATGGGGTGCTGGATTCAAAAATGACTGCTCCGTATTCATCCGCGTCTGTGTGTCTGATTTTCATCCTTCATCCTTCCTATCCAATCCGCAATCCAACTTGCCCCCCCTGCCCCTCGCTGTGCTAAGGTGTAGCCGATGAGCGGTTTGATCGCACACGAAAACGGAACCCTGTTCCTCTCCCTGGGCATCCTGCTGTTGTCCGCACGTGTGTTGGGCGAGCTGATGCAACGGTTCGGGCAGCCGTCCGTGCTGGGCGAGATGCTCGCCGGGATCATTCTCGGCCCGACCCTGCTGGGCTGGCTGTTTCCGGAGTGGCACCAGTTTTTATTTCCGGCGCTCGGGCCGCGCGCCGTGGTGCTCGAAGGTCTCGCGACCATCGGGATCGCGCTGTTTCTGCTCGTGGTGGGAATGGAACTGGACCTGTCGGCGGTTTGGCGGCAGGGGCGCGCGGTCTTTTACGTTGCGGCGGGCGGCCAGATCTTGCCGTTTGCGCTGTCATTCGGCCTGGCTTGGTTTTTGCCGGGGCTGTTCGAGTCGGGCGGCCAAGTGGCCCCGCTCACACTGGCCCTGTTCATCGGCACCGCCATGAGCATCACCGCCGTACCCGTCATCTCGAAAATCCTCATGGACCTCGGCCTGTACCGCACGGACTTCGGCATGGTGATCGTCGCCAGCGCCATGGTCAACGACATCACCGGCTGGATCTTGTTTGCGATGGTGCTGAGCACAATGGGCGTCCGTTCCGGATTCGGCCTCGCCATGAGCCATGCGACGGTTCTCGTCCTGGCATTTGTCGCCGGCATGCTGACCATCGGCCGCGCGCTGATCCACCGGGCGCTGCCATGGGTCCAGGCCCACATGACATGGCCGGGCGGCGTTCTGGGTTCGGCGATCGCGCTCGCGTTTTTTGCCGCCGCGTTTACCGAAGCCGGCGGGGTTCACGCGGTGCTTGGGGCGTTTTTGGTGGGCGTGGCCATCGGTGATTCGTCCCACCTGCGCGAACAAACCCGCCGAAACATCAGCCATTTCATTTCGTTCATATTCGCGCCGCTTTTCTTCGCGACCATCGGTCTCCGCATGGACTTTTTTGCCAATTTCGACCTGAGACTCGTGGCGGTGGTGCTGGCCGTGGCCTGCACCGGCAAGCTGATCGGCTGCGCGGCCGGCGCCCGGCTGGCCGGGATGAGCCGGCGCGAATCCTGGGCCACCGGCATCGGCATGAACGCTCGAGGCACCATGGAAATCGTCCTCGGCACCCTCGCGCTCGAGAGCGGCCTGATCTCCGGGCCCCTGTTCGAGGCGCTGGTCGTGATGGCGCTTGTCACCGCCGTACTGCCCGGCCCCGTGCTTCAGTTCCTGCTCAAACGGCGCAGGCGCCTCGCCATCGCCGATCTTCTCTCCGCCAGGACGTTCCACGCCACACTCGCCGCCGCCGACAGGTGGGACGCCATCCGCCAACTCGCCCTGGCCACCGCTGAAACGCTGGGGCTGGACCAGCTCGACGTGTGCGAGACAGTCCTGAAGCGCGAACGCGCCATGGCGACCGGCATTGGCCACGGGGTGGCGGTGCCTCACGGGCGCCTCGATCGGCTGGACAGACCCGTCGTGGCCGTAGGCGTGTCGCAGGCCGGCCTGGATTTCGATGCCCCCGACGGCCAGCCCGTGCGCCTGGTGTTCCTGGTGCTCACGCCCGTCCACGACAACGGTGCACAATTGGAAATCCTCGCCGACATCTCGCAGCACTGCCTGAAACCCGCCCTGATGGAACGGGCCACTCGAGCGGCCAACTACACCGAATTTCTCGCCACACTCAAAACCGCCGAAGCTTGACCTCGATATATGTCCTGAGGGCCTATCTCTTTTCCCCAGGCGGCCTTCTCACGCTCTCGATTGTGGGTGGTTTTTTCTCCAGGCTCACGCGGATCCCGCCGAGCACATCCGTCCGCCAGATCCGGCAGCCGTTCGCGCGGTATCGGTCCAAGCCACCGTAATTGACCCGTGCCGACGCGGACCCCGCGCATGTCACCACGCAATCCGATGCGGAGATCGCCTCGAGAAAACCTGACCCGCTGGACGTTCCCGAACCGTGATGCGGCGCCTTCACGACGTCGGCCCGGCACTCGAGCCCCGCTACCAGCCCCTCGCCCGCCTCCTCGATGTCGCCCGTCAGTAGAACCCGCGCCCCCTCATGATCGAGGCCCAGCACGACCGATCGCTCATTGGCACTGTGCCCGTCCGTCCAACCCGGTGGGGGGTGAAGTACGCGCACGGCCAGCGTATCGAGTTGTGCGACATCCCCCGCCGATACCCGCCGCACCGGCACGCCCCGCCGCCCGCAAACCGCCTCAAACCGCACCTCGAGCGGCGTCCTGTCTGCCGTCGCCGCCATCCAGACTTCGCCCACGCCAAAGTTTTCAACAATGTAAAACAGCCCGCCAAGGTGGTCGCGGTCGGAATGCGTGGCCACGATGTAATCCAGCCGCCGGACATGGTGCGCCCACAGGAACGGCGCAACGTATTCCTCGCCGTTGCTGTACTGCTCGTCCGCGTCGCCGCCGTCAACCAGCATCACTCTCCCGCCGGGCGACGTCACGACAATCGCGTCGCCGTTGCGCACGCTGAGAAAATCGACCCGCCCCTCCGGCATGTACAGCCCCCATGTCGCCGCCGACGCCACCCCCAGCACCAGCGCCGGTTTCAGCCAGGCCGCCCGGCGGCTCGCGGCCGCGGCCAGCACGCACGCCGCCATACCCCAAAACGCCAGCAGGGCCGGCGGCGTCGGGCTGGTCACGCGCAGCCACGTCCATTGGTTCGCTGCCACGACTTTTACCATTTGGGCCGTAATCCAGAACAACGGCGAGACCGCGTGGCCAAACAGCGACGCGACCTCCATCGAGACAAGCGACACCAGCAGCGTTATAAAGGTCAGCCACAGCATCACCGCGCTCAGGGGAATTATGACCAGGTTCAGAAACACTCCCGCCACCGGGAAAACATGAAAAGACGAGATCACCACCGGCAGCGGAAGCACCTGCACGGCAATCGACACCGCCACGGGCCTCTGGAATACCACCGGCAGCCACGGCTCGCCGCGTAGCCGACCCGACGGTTTGCCCGCTACTTTCCGCCGTGGCAAAAAACTGTCCACAACGGGCGTGAACAGCAGGATCGACGCCAGGCTCAGAAACGACAACTGGAAGCCCGTGTCAAACAGCATGTCGGGGTTCCAGCCCAGCAGGGCCAGCGCCGACAGACCAAGCGCCGATAGCAAGTCCGGTTCCCGGCCCGCAACTTCTGCCGCCAGCACAACCGTGATCATCACCGCCGCCCGAAGCGCGCTCGGCCGGATGCCCGTGGTCAGGGCGAACACCAATACGGCCGCCATCGTAATCAGCGCCCACCACCGCCGGTTCTTCACGAAAAGCCGGAGGAAAAATCCCACCGTCACGAACAGGATCGACGCGTGGATGCCCGATACCGACAGGATATGCGCCACGCCCGCCTTCACGTACTGCTGATACTCGCCGCGCGGCACGGATGCCCGGTAGCCCAGCCAGACCGCCTTGATGAACGGCAGCGGCCTCGCCGGCATCGCGCGCTCGAGCCGATCCGCCTCTGCTTTCCTCAGGCGCGACATCCAATACCGGCCCGACCACCACGGCGCCGGCGCCAACCGTTCGAGCGCCGTCCCGCCGCGGCGCCCGACCTCAACGATCAGGCGCGTAAACACGCCTTTCCGCGCCCAGTACGCTTCGGTCGAGCGGACGCCGAAGTTGGGGTAGCCGAACCGGGCCGAAATCCGGCCCCGCACACGCACCTGCTCCCCCGCATGCACAGTCCACGGCGGCTTGGTGCACCACACCCGCACACTGCCCGCCGCCAACTGCCGTTTCCCGCCCAGTTCGATCGCGGCGGCATCAACCACGCAACTCAGTTCGTCCGGGTTGTCGTTGTCGAGGTGCTGCAACCGCACGACGCCTTCGATTGTGCAACCCCGCGGCAGCCCGTCCACGTCCACCAGCCGGCTGATCGCGTCCCCGCCCGGCTCGGCATGCCGCGCGTGCCACATCAGCGCACCCGCCGCCAACGCCAGCAGCGCCACGCTCCCCAGCCGCGCAACGATCAGCCCCGGCAGCACCGCCGCCATCAGCCCGGAAACCACAGCCAGCGCCAGCCACGCCCAAACCGGATATACGCCCGCCGATGCCACATAGATGCCGCAGGCAAACAAGATCGCGCACACTAACAGCGGACGCCGCAACAGCGCCCCCGCCAGATCGCCTTCTACTGCTGCGCCCGACCCGCCCGATGTCATCACACAGTCCCCGCTCTTACCTGTGCGCCTACTCTAGCAGGCAACCTTAATTAGAGCAAGGCTATTTCGACGCGGCGTCCCCGCCGCGTCAGCGCCGCGTAACATGCAACACGGCAAGTCAGTCTTTTGCGCCAATCGCGACGACCGTCCC
>DATKVG010000204.1:0-11254 GCA_035530195.1 Bathyarchaeia archaeon
GTACGTTTATGGGACCGCAATCCGGGGCAAACAGCCAATCTGACGCGTTGGAGGTCCGGCTTTTTCGCCGCTTGGACGAACTGAAAACCACCCTCGCGACGGCTGAAAGCTGTACGGGCGGGTTGATCGCGCACCGGATAACCAACGTGCCGGGCGTCTCGGCGTGTTACGTGGGCGGCGTGGTCGCGTACAGCGACGAGATCAAGAAGGCGCTGCTGGGTGTCGGCGAAGGCGTTTTGGCGGCGCACGGGGCGGTGAGCGAGCCTGTGGCGCGGCAGATGGCCGAGGGTGCGCGGACCCGGCTGGGAGCCGACGTGGCGGTGGCGGTGACGGGCATTGCAGGCCCGGGCGGCGGTACGGCGGAGAAGCCGGTGGGGCTGGTATACTTGGCGGTGTCGGGCGCGTCGGGGACGGTGGTGAGCAGGGAGGTTTTCGAGGGGAATCGGGAGCAGATCAAGGCAAAAACGGCGGAAAAGGCACTGAAAATGCTGTTGGAGTATTTGGAATGAGCGCGGGTTTTGTCCACCTTCATGCGCATACCGACTACAGCGTGCTCGATGGGGCGTGCAAGATCCCGGAGATGCTGAAACGGTGCGCCGAATATAATATGCGGGCTTGTGCCCTCACCGACCACGGTTCGCTGTTCGGCGCCGTCGCCTTCTATCTGACCGCGCAAAAAGCCGGCATAAAACCTATCATCGGCAGCGAGCTTTACGTGGCGCGGGGGCACAGGCTGGACAAGTCGGCGCGGTCGCAGGGCGAGGCGTATTACCATCTGCTGGTGTTGTGCGAGAATGAAGAAGGCTATCACAACCTCTGCCGGCTCAGTTCGATTGGGTATCTCGAAGGTCATCATTACCGGCCGCGGGTGGACGATGAGATACTGGCGAAATATCACGCGGGGCTGATTGGTTCGAGCGCGTGTCTGGGCGGGGAGATCCCGCAGTGCCTGTTGCGCGACGACGTGGCCGCCGCGGACCTGGCCGCCAAAAAATATGTCGACATCTTCGGCAAAGACAATTTCCTGATCGAGATCATGGATCATGGGATGCCCGACGAGCAGAAGGTCAACCCGATGCTGGTGGACCTCGCCCGCCGCCACGGTCTGACATTGATCGCCACCAACGACTGCCATTACCTCGATAAGGCCGATGCGGAAGCGCACGAGGCCCTGCTCTGCATTCAAACAGGCAATACGTTACGCGACGAAAACCGGTTCAAGTTTCCCACCAGCGAGTTTTATTTCCGCAGCCCCGACGAAATGCGCGAACTGTTCCATGCGTGGCCGGAGGCTGTGGCGAACACGGAGAAAGTGGCGGCGCGGTGCAATCTCGAGTTGCCGCTGGGCCGGCACCTCGTGCCCAAGTACCACCCGCCCCAGGACTGGCAAGGATCGAAAGAAGAATACCTGCGCCACCTGGTCAAGCAGGGCATGGACAAGCGTTACAAAGGCCAGCCAGGGCCGGAATACGTCGCGCGGGCCGAGTACGAACTTGACATCATCGAAAAGATGGGGTTTGTCGATTATTTCCTGGTGGTGTGGGACCTGATCAAGTTTGCGCGGGAATCCGGCATTCCGGTTGGGCCGGGGCGTGGATCGGGTGCGGGCAGCCTGGTGGCGTACGCGCTGCGGATCACCAACCTGGACCCGATCCGCTACGGGCTTCTGTTCGAGCGGTTCTTGAACCCGGAGCGTGTGTCGATGCCGGATTTCGACCTGGATTTCTGCTACCGGCGCCGCGAGCAAGTCATCGAGTACGTGCGCAACAAGTACGGGCAAAGCAACGTCAGCCAGATCATCACGTTTGGCCGGATGATGGCGCGGCAGGTGGTCCGCAACGTCGGCCGGGTGATGGGCATGTCGTACGGCGACGTCGACCGAATCGCCAAGCTGGTCCCGGAAGAGCTGAAAATCACGCTGAAAGACGCCGTCCAGCGCGAGCCGGAACTGCGCGACCTCGTCGAGGGCGACCCGGACGTCGGCCACCTGTGGCGGTTGGCCACGCGGCTCGAAGGCATCATCGGCAACTGCGGCACGCACGCGGCGGGCGTGGTGATCTGCGACGAGCCGCTCACCGATCACGTCGCGCTGTTTAAAGCGGCGGGCAGCGAGGTTGTCGCCACGCAAGTCGAGATGAAAGCCGTCGAGAATGTAGGCCTGCTCAAAATGGACCTGCTTGGGTTGCGCACGCTCACGGTGATCGACGACGCGGTCCGTGCAATCGAACGCAACCGCGGCGTCAAGGTCGATATCGACGAGGTCCCGCTGGACGACGCGGCCACGTATGACCTGCTGCGGAGCGGGCGGACGATCGGGGTGTTCCAACTCGAAAGTACGGGGATGCGCGACCTCGCCAAGCGGATCGGGCTGGACAGCCTCGAGGAGATCTGCGCGCTGGTGGCGTTGTTCCGGCCGGGCCCGATGCAACTCAAGGACCAATACATCGAGTGCAAGCACAACCCGTCGAAGATCGCGTACGACCATCCGCTGCTCGAACCCATCCTGAAAGAGACGTACGGGGTGGCGTTGTACCAGGAGCAGGTGATGCAGATTGTGCAGGCGGTGGCGGGGTTCACGCTGGGGCAGGCGGACATCCTGCGGCGCGCGATGGGCAAAAAAGACGCCAAGCTTATGGCCGAACAGCGCAACAGGTTCGTCAGCAAAGCCGTGGCCAATAAGATCGACGAGAAAACGGCGGAACTGTTGTTTGCGCGTATCGAACAATTCGCCGGTTACGGGTTCAACAAGTCGCACAGCATGGCCTACGCGGTCATCGCGTACCAGACCGCATATCTCAAGGTCAATTATCCGGCCGAATTCATGGCGGCCCTGCTTACCACCGAGTCGGGCAACCTCGACAAGGTCGGCGAGTACATCGAAGAGTGCCGGCGGAACGCGATGGAAATCCTCCCGCCGGACGTGAACACGAGCTACCGCGAGTTCAGCGTCGAGAACGGGGCGATCCGGTTCGGGATGGCCGCCGTGAAAAACGTCGGCGAAGGCCCAACCGACGCGATCGTCGCGGAGCGGGAAGCCAACGGGCCATTCAGCGACATTTTCGATTTCTGTTGCCGGCTCGACTCGAAGGTGATCAACCGGCGGCTGATCGAGAGTCTGAACCGTGCCGGGGCGTTTGTCTCGACAGGTTGGAACCGGCGGCAGGTCGAAGCGATGATCGACAATGCCATCAGCGAAGGCCAGATCGCTCAGAAAGAACGCGAAATGGGCCAGACCTCGCTGTTCGATCTGATGGATTCAAGCACGACGAGCAATTCGTTTCATGACAAACCCGAGTTGGCCGAATGGCCGGAAAACGAAATACTTGCGTTCGAGAAAGAGATGCTGGGCCTCTACGTGAGCAGCCACCCGTTGGCGCACCACGGCCAGACGCTCGAACGGTACAGTTCCGTCAAGGTGGCCGACCTGCCCAACCTGCGCGAAGGCCAGGAAGTGGTCGTGGGCGGGCTTGTCGTCACCGTCAAATACCATGTCACGGCGCGCGGGGCGAAAATGGCCTTCATGACAGTCGAGACGCTCGAAGGGCCGTGCGAGATCACCGTGTTTTCGGACTTGTTCGAGCAGCGTGCGGGGCTTGTCGTTCAGGACATGGTGGTGATGGTGCCCGCGCGGGTAAGTTTCCGCAACAATACCGCGGGGCTCGTGGCGTCAGACATCCTTCCCATCGATGACGCGGAAAAACAACTCACGCGCACCGTGCATATCCGGCTGCAGACCATCGGGCTCGAGGAACGCCTCATCGACCAACTCGCACAAGTACTCGGCAACATCCCCGGCAAGTGCAGCGTCTATCTTCACTGCATCCAGGCCGATCAGACCGACGTCACCGTCCGCGCCACGCAAGTCTGCACCGTCGCCCCCACCGAAAAACTCAAAGAGCAAGTCGAGCAACTCCTGGGCCCGGACGCGGTGTGGTTTTCGGGGGCAAATGGTTTTGCGGAGTGAGTGATTCTTGCTGCGGAATTATCGATTTCCCCGCCAGGCGTCAGTTGCCTTGGTCCGCAGGAGTGTTAGGAGAGACTGTTAAAAGCAATCGGGCGGTCCGAACAGAAGATTATGGCCATCCAAAACGTCAACCAGTAGCTTATTCCAAACACGTTCCAGTCGCTTCTCTTCTCGCTGTGATTTTATGTTGTACACGGTCAGGCACACTTTTTCTCCCGACAATCCCCCCTCGCGAATGTCGTATTCATATATAATACGGTCCGAATCAAGGGAAAAGGGTCCGGCAGTCATTACGGCTCCGCTTGGAGTTGTGGCCATTTTCAGGACCTGCCTGTCGGCCAGCTTAATCATGTTAGCCGACCACTCGCTGGTGTAGGTTTCGCGCGCTATTTCAATTGCGGAAGACATGCTAAACAGAATAGCCGATCCATCAGGGCTCCAGTGGAGTTCCTCTACACTGGCTTCATCTCGCTCGCTTTTGCTGACCAGTGTAAAAACGTTCCTGTTTGGCACATCAAGGACGCGAAGCGAGCCGCAGGAGATGAAGGCAAAGTATTTGCCGCTGGGAGACAAGGCTGCCTGGTGTTTCACTATCGTCTCGATGAGGACCCCTACAGCCAGCTTCTCCAACTTGCGCGTATTCACGTCAAAGCTGGCTATTGAAGTTCCCCATGAGGCGGTTTCGGAATTGTCTAACGTAATCGAGACCAACAGACGGTCGTGGTCCAACCTCGTCAGCAATACCTCTTCAAAATCAAGCTCGGGCGCAAGGACCTCGTTCTTACCCTCGACAAAATCATGCCGCCGAATAGCTCGGGTCGATTCGTCATAGTAGATGCAGGAGTGGCCGACGTCATCCCACGCCACAGCGGACGGATCAATGGCGAGCGCTGGTGGCTTGGCGGCAAAAGTTTCCTTTTCTCTGCATTTGCCGTCGAAACCAATTGTCCGGAAAAAGAATCTTCTATTCGAACAACCCGCGGTGCGAAAAGTCTTTGCCGCGCGGTCAATGTCAACGATCCACTCTATACTGTTAACCGACTTTGGTCCAATCTTCTCTTCTTTGTCTAAATTCCACACTTCGACTTGAGGAGGTTTGAAACCGAAAATAGACGAAACGCGACCGTGGATTCCTCCAATAGTACCAACAGTTTTTTCACGTGGCGTGCCGCTCTCGATGTCCGCGCTTCTGTTAAAAGCTTCGCGCGGCCATGCCGGTACGGCAAAACAGATCAATCCCAACGTTGTCAAGATGAAAGAGCGCATATCTGCCTCCTTGTGTAAGGAACTATAACCTAATAGGATTTTTACGGGCAAAACCACTAATGCGTCACTCCTAGCGTTACGCGACGCATTGTGACGGTTGAGGACAACATCCTTTCACGTATAGATTTAAGCGCTTGTCCACCAGTTTTACTATTCTGGAACAAATGGATTTTGGGATTATCTCAATGGTGAATCAGTCTCTCAAGCTGTTCGAGCAACTGCGGAACGTTCCTGCGGACTGTGCGCCACACAATGTCCAAGTCTACGTCATCGTAACCATGAATGAGTCGGTCGCGCATACGGGCAATTTGAGTCCACCCGACTTCCGGTAGAGTTTCCTTGCATTCAGGTGAGAGTCTCTTTACGGCCTCCCCCATGATCATCAATTGATGCTGCACCGAGGAGACCGTTTTGGGGTCGGAAACAAAATCGGTGAGGCTCATTTCACCTAAAAACGCCAGCGAAGCCTTGGCGGCATTTGCAATATCAACAAGCGTGGCCAAGTCACGTTTATCGGACATAGACTGATACCGCCGTACTCAGGATTTCTTTGCGCCGTATCCAGTTGGGGCTGCGTTCGACTGCGCTACGGCTCAGGAGGTCAACTTTCCGCCCGAACAACTCTTCAAGCTCGATTTCCATTTGAGCTTCGTCGAAGAGTGTGCGCTCACTTTCCGGACCAAAGGTCGCCAAGACGTCCATATCGCTGTCAGGCCCGAAATCCTCACGCAACACGGATCCGAACAGGGCGAGTTCGATAATGTTCCACCGACTACAAAAATCCCTGATGCCTTCCAGCGATACGTCCAGCATTTCCAGAGTCATAGCTTTCAACCTCATGTCCATGATTATCGTATACCAAGATTCTCCCAGGAACAAGAGGCCCAAAGCTGGATTATTCAAATTGCTTAGGGCGCTGATTTGCCTGTACAATCGATTTGGAGATATTCAAATGAGCGAAGTCACGATTAGGTTGCACCTTGAACCGCTGGAAGAAGGCGGATACGTGGCTACCAGCCCTGATGTTCCAGGCCTTGTTGCCCAAGGCCGGAACATGACAGAGACCGTGGAGATCGCACAGGGGTTGGCGCGCAAGATTGTCGAATCCTGCATTGAGCATGGCGACTCCGTTCCGCTCGCGCTTGCTGGGTTGGAACCCCAAAAGCCTTCCGTTGTCCTGCGTATTCCCGTTGGAATGCCTTAAATGGGACGTCTCTCGGGCTTCAAGTACTCTGAAGTCGCGAAAAGACTCCGTAAATGCGCATCACTCAGGCAATATGCCCGAAGGTACTCTTCGTGCCGTATTGCGAGAAGCGGGAATCGAAATACAAACCTCCCTGGACATCTGATTTCTCAATTCTGCGGCACTGCGTGATATAGTGGATGCCATGGGTAAATCGGCTGCAAAATGCGGGCTTGAGCGAATATCGGCGCGGGATGCGCTCGAGGCGCAGGTGCGGGCGTTGATGGCGCTGGCGGCGGCGTTGCGCGGAGAGGACGTGGACGCGGTGCACGACGCGCGGGTGGCGTCGCGGCGGTTGCGCGCGGTGCTTGCCGAGCACAAGCGGCTGTTTGAGAAGGATGTGCTGGCGGCGGCGCGCGACAAGGTGCGCGGGATCACGTCGGGCCTCGGGACGGCACGCGAGTTGGACGTAAGCCGGAGCGAGTTGAAGAAGCTCGCGTCTAAGCTGGATGGCGGGGACAAGAAAGCCGCGCGGCATGCGGCGCAGTTTTTGAAGAAGAGGCGCGCGGCGGAATCGGCGAAGCTGGCGGAAGCGGTGGACGCAATCGAGTCGCCGGAGTTTCAACAGGCGCTGCGGGGGTTGCAACCGCGGGCCGGCAAGTCGCGCCGGTGTTATTTTGGGGTGGCGACGCGGCGCGCGTTGCGCCGGTTTGATGCGGTTGTGGCGGCGGCAGATGCTTGGAAGAAATCAGCGACGCCAGAGCACCTTCACGCGACGCGGATTGCTTTCAAAAAGCTTCGTTACACCTGTGAAACCTACCGCGGTCTCTATGGCTCCGCGATGGACGTCTTCATCGAGTGCCTCAAAGACGCGCAGGACAGTCTCGGCCGCTGGCACGACTACAGCGTGCTGGGCCAGTACGTTGCCGAGGCGCGCGTGAATGCCAGAGGCGAGGCGGCCAAACAGTACGAGGCGTTGTCGGCGCGGGTCGGTTTGCAGGCGGATTCGTTACTTGAAATGTTCCGGCGTCACGCGGAAGTTTTTTTCTATCCGGAGCAAGTCAAACAATTCAGGATGTTTTTATCGGGCAAGATCGAAGACTTGCAGAAACAAGATGGAGATTGCCAATGCGAGCGGCATGTCTGATTTGTTTGGCGGCCGGCTTGGTCGTAAACGGCGGCGCCTTGGCTGAGCCGGCGCTTACGGTGATGTCGTTCAACGTCCGTTATGGGACCGCCGACGACGGCGAGAACCATTGGGACAAGCGCAAGGACGTTCTGGTGGAAGCAATACGCGCCCATGCACCGGACGTGATGGGCACGCAGGAATGCCTCGAATTCCAGGCGAAATACATTGCCGAGAAGCTGCCCGAGTACGCGTGGATCGGCGTGGGCCGCGAGAAAAACGGCAAAGGCGAGATGATGGCCGTATTTTATAAAAAGGACACGCTGGCGGTCGAGGAGTCGGGCCATTACTGGCTGTCCGAGACGCCGGACGTGCCGGGCTCGATGTCGTGGAACACGGCCTGCACGCGAATGGTGACGTGGGCGCGGTTAAAACACACCGCCACCGGCAGGACGTTCTATTACGCTAACACCCATTTTGACCACGTCAGCGATCTGGCCCGCGTCAACGCCGCCAAACTCATGACGAGCCGGTTGCCCCAAGGCGAAACCGTGATCGTTACCGGCGATTTCAATGCGGTCGCGGAACGAAGCACCTGCTGGGAGACGTTCAAAGAATGCGGCTTCGCGGATGCGTGGCTGGCGGCGTCCGAAAAATCCGGGCCGACCGTAACGTGTGCCGGGTTCGGCCCACCGGGCGATAGACGAGACCGGCGTATCGACTGGATCCTCTACAAGGGCGACGTGACCGTGCAGAAAATGGAAACGTCGCTGTTCAACAAAGACGGCAGGTATCCGTCGGACCACTATCCCGTGGTGGCGACGCTGGCCCTGAAATAACGTCTCTTCAAATTCCGCCAAGGAAGCACGCGGTGGGGTCGCGCTCCCGCGCGACCGATGCTTCCAACCTCTGGCTAACGCATATCGGTGCCAGGGCTGCTACGTAGCGGTCGCGCGGGAGCGCGACCCCACCACCCCACCGCGCCACCGCGCCACCGCGTGAATTCAGGCGCCTCTCCCCCACGCCCTTGGGTTTCTCTATTTTGCAATTGGCGGGGGATCTGATGTAAAACGCGGGCATCGGAGGGGCGCCCCATGAAGCTTGCTTTCCTTTTGCTGCCGTTTGCGCTTGTTGTCGGCGCGACCGCCGCGCCCGACCACGCGGGCCTCCGCACACCAATCACGTTTGACGAACTCAAAGCGAGTTTCGCCCAGCCGGACATGATCTATGCGCCGTTCATGTTCTGGTTCTGGGACGCGCCCATTGACAAGGCGCAGGCCGTCGAGATCGCCCAAAAGCTCGCGGCCCAGCGCATCAATCCCGGCTACGCCCACGCCCGGCATTCAATCACCACCGGCTCGCCTTCGTTACTCGTTGAGGATTGGCTGTCGCCGGAGTGGTTTGATGCGTTGAGCGATGTGGTGAACATCGCCGAGCAGAGCGGCATGTATTTCAGTTTCTGCGACGAATACGGGGGGCCGAGCGGGCGTGCGGGCGGCAAGGTGCTCGAGGCGCACCCCGAACTGCGTGCGGTCAGCCTGAAGTGGAGCACGTTTGATCTTGCGCCGGGGCAGGCGCGCGAACTGCCGGCGTCGTTTTTCACGGTCGCTGCACAACATGCCGGGGTTTGGGATGCCAACACGGCGGCAGTTGCCGCGGGGCCGCAGTTCGGCAACTGGATCTGGGCGTCTGTGCCGGCCGGTGAAAAGCAGACCGTGTGGTTCCGCAAATCGTTCAGCCTGCCGAAAGACGCCAAAGTAAAGAGCGCGCGCATCAAAATTACGGCGGATGACGAGTATCTGCTCTACTGCAACGACGAGTTCATCGGCGAGGGCAACAACTGGAAACTGCCCGAGCAGTTCGAGTTGATCGCGGCGGTCAAACCGGGCCGCAACATGGTTTCAATCGAAGCGTTCAACGCCGAGGGCGACGCGGGCCTGATTGCGGGCCTTTCCGTCGAGTTGGAGAGCGGAGAAGTCAAGATATTCGGCACCGATGCCGATTGGCTCGCTTCCGACGCCTACACAGTCGGCTGGAACTTCCCTGACTTCGATGATTCCGCGTGGAAGCCGGCCACGGTGATAGGCGGCCCCGAGGTCGAGCCATGGAAACTGGCCGAGCGCGGGGCGCGGCACGTCAAAGCGACGATCAGGAGTGCTACGCTGTCCGTCATTGGCGCCGGCGAACCGTTCACGTGGACGGCGCCCGCGGGCGGCTCCTGGCGCGTCTATTCGTTCAACAAATACGAGTCGACCGGCGTCGACAACAGCGACGTCAACTATCTCGACAACCGGCTGGCGGATGCGTTCATCAAGATCGCCTACGAGCCGTACGTCAAGAAGTTCGGGGACAAGCTGGGCAACCGGATCCCGGGCGTTTTCATGGACAACGAGGGCGTCTACGGCTACAAGCTGGCGTGGTCGGACCACCTCGAAGCGTATTACAAGCAAAAAACAGGCAGGGACATCCGGCTGTGGATGCCGCTCATGATCGATGACGATGCCGAAGGCGTCTATGCCAAGGCCCGCTACGACTGGTTTGACTGTGTCTCGGATATCTATGCCCAGTTCTTCGCAACCGTCAACCAATGGTGCACCGACCACGGCCTCTACCTCACCGGCCACTTGTGGGAAGAGAGCCTGATGCTCGAGGCGGTGGCGGTGGGCGACGTGTTTCAAGTGCGGCGGGCGTTTTCGATGCCGGGCACGGATTGTCTCGAGCAAAAGGCGCTCGACACACACGATTTCAAGGAGGCGCAGTCGGTGGCCGAATTCGAGGGGCGGCGTCTGGCGAGCGAGGTGCTTGGCGTGGCCGGTTGGGACATGACGCCGGTGCTGATGAAAAAGGCCTTGAACTCGGTGACGGCGTGGGGCGTGAGCCACGTGATCCCGCACGGGGTGTTCATGATGCGCGATTTCGCGCGCAGTGTTGACGGCAACTATTGGCCGCCGGACTGGTACGATGAGAACCCCTACTTCCGTTACCTTCATCAGTGGAGCGATTTCGCCCGGCGCGCCAGCTACGTCAACGCGTGCGGTGAGTACCAGCCGTACATCCTTGTGTATCATCCGATGGACAGCATCTGGGCGCTCTCGGCCGACGGGATGTTCGATCCGAGCGAGTACGGCGGCATGAACGAGGTGAATCGCTGGTTTGGAGAGCAGGCCCAACACATCGATACGGTATACACTGCCACCATCAACAATTTTACCCAAGAAGGCGTCGATTTTCTGATTGCCGACGACGAGTACCTGCGCAGGACGAGAATTGAGGGCGGAAATCTTGTCCTGGACGGGAAATCGTTCTGGCAGGTAGTGCTGCCGCGTGTGACCGTCATGCCGCTCGACGTCGTCGCGAAACTGATCGAGTTTGCCAATGTTGGTATGGTCTTATCCCTGGGTGAGTTGCCAACCGGCTCCACCGACAACGGCATGAATGACCCGCAGATGTCGGCATTGACAGACAAGTTGAAGACAGCCAAACGGTTCAGGTTGGTGCGAGAAGCCTTCCCGCAATGGTATGAATCCTATTCGGGCGTCGTGACGATTCTGCAAGGCGAGTTTCCGATGCTGCAGCGTCACATCAAGATCGACGGCCGGGATTTCTTCTGGCTTGCGAACAACACGAGCGAGTACCAGAATTGCGACGCTCAAATCGATGGCAGTGCAGGCGTCGCTTCGATCTGGGATTGCGAGACCGGCCAGATCCGGCATGT
>DATKVG010000205.1:0-42950 GCA_035530195.1 Bathyarchaeia archaeon
GTAGCGAGGGGGCAAGCGGCAAGATGCCGCTTCTACATTCGGCGCAAACGTAGACGCGGCATCTTGCCGCGTTTCTTACGTGTGGATTTGCGATCACCTCAGCCAGAGCCAGACGGTTTTTGGGTCGGCGCTGACTTCGAAGGAGTCGCGGAGCCAGGAGAGGTAGGGGCTGTAGAGGACGCGGTCGCTGTTGATTTTTTCGATGCTGATTCGGTGCATGGGGCGGAAGGCGCGGGTTAGCATGGCGCGGAGGAAGTCGAAGTAGTCGGTGAGGCGGGGGTGGTCGGGCGGGACGCGGATTTCGAGGTTTTTGCCGTAGCTTTTTGAGACGATGACGAGCTGGTTGCCGTGGTAGACGAGATGCGTGCCGGGGACGCGTTTGGGGAGGCCGTGTTTGAGGGATTCGAGGTCGACGCCGCAGAGTGACGCGGGGTCGGCGGCGTTGAGCCAGTATACGGCGTCGTGGTCGAGGCCTTGCTGGAGCGTTCGGACGGCTTCGTGGGATGCGAACTGGATGCCGGGGACGCCGCTGAAGAAGTTGCCGGTGACGATCTCGCCGGACAGTTCCATCAGGCGGAGTGCGCGGAACAGGGCGCCCCAACGCAGAGTCGGCAACTCGCGGGCGAGCAGTTCGCGAAACACCACGCCGTATCGCATCAGCAAGACGCGGACGCGGTCCTTGTTGAGTTCTTCGAGGTCGATGAGATCGGCGGGCGGTTCGGGCGGGGGCAGCATGCGCCATGCGCCGGGATAGGCGCGGGACGATTTCCATGCGCTGAACGCGGCGCGGTGCGACAGCCGGCCCGTGCGGCGGACGGACACGCCGGGTTCGCGGACTTTGAAATCGGTCTCGATGCCTTTGCGGAGCGCGCCGAACGAGTCGTTGGCGGCTTTTCCTTCCCAAACGAGATCCCAGAGTGTGCTGGCCAGCTCGGCAGAGGACATGCGGGTCTGGTCGAGGAGGACGTTGAAATAATATTGGCCGCGGGCGTCGGTGAACAGGCGCTGGGCCGATTCCATCCACTGGCCTTTCGCACCATCAGCGGCAAACAAGTCGCGGTTGTGCGAGAAACATAGCGCAATCTTTTCACGCCCCGCGCCGAACCACATCAGGTCGCTCTCGGCGGTGACGGAATCGAGTGTTGCTGGGGTGTAGCCGGGGATTCGGGCGGGCAGGACTTCGGTCTCGAGCAGGGCGGCGGGCATGGGATGGCCGAGGAGAGGTTCGAGGGCCTGTTGCAACTCCAATGCAAGCGAGACGCCCGCACCACAATCAGCAGGCGGGGACGCCGCGGTGAGGACACCGGCGCTAATGAGGTGCTGGTGGCGGGCGAGGAAGAGGGGCAGATCGGCCGCGGGGAGCGGTTCGAACGTTGCGCGTGCGCGGGCACGTGACAGCCGCAACAGGATCTCGAGGTTTTCGGCGTCGCACAGCTGGACGCGGTCGCCGGGCGTGACGAGATAATCGGCCACGACAGCGCGCGTCTCGAGCAATGTCTCCAACGCCTGGGCAAGGCGCGCTTCGTCGAGCGCCAGCGCGGACAGGATAAACTTTTTATCAACAGGCCCGTAAAACCTCAGCCACTCGTCGAGCCAGCCGGCCAGTGGATCGGCTTTGGCAAGCTCGTCGTCCGCATGGCCGGCTCTGACGGGCAGGCGCGGCAAGGGTCCCGCGGCGAGCGGCGCCCACTTGATACCGTCGGCATGTAGGCCGAGCGCGCGCAGGAACCGCGGCACGTTCTCGAGCGCCACGACACCGCGCGCGGATTTCGACAGCCGCGCCACCACGGCTTTCGTCTCGACGGCGGAACGCGCGGCAGCCGGCTTGATCCCGGCATCGCGATCCATCGCGGCCTGCAGCAGTTTCCATTCGGGCTCGGGTATGAACAGGCGCTCCTTGATCCAGTCGAGCAGTTCTTCGGGCGATCGCGGCGCATAGCCTTCGTAGAGGCGTTGCGCTTTTTTTTCAAACGCGGCGACGAGTTCCGGGGCGAGTTGCGGGCGCAGTTCGGATGCAAACACGGCCTCTTTGATGAGGTCATCGCTGAGATTCGAGACGCGCGCGGCGGCCGGGGTGTCGTCTTTGTACATGAGGATGTTGGTGATTCGCCACAGCATGCTCGATGCGAACGGCGATGGCTTGGCGGTGGCCGCTTCTGTGATTGTGATTTGGCCGTTGCGGATTTCTTCGAGCAGTTGGCGGAGCCGGGGCAGGTCGAACTCGTCCTGGAGACAGGTACGCCAGGTCTCGGCCAGGATGGGGAAATCTTCGTAGCCGGCGACGGCCTCGAACAGTTTCTTCGACCGCTGCCGCGTCAGCCACAGCGGCATCCGGCGGTTAAACGACTGCCGCGGCAGGAGCAGCGCGCGTGCGGCATTCTCGCGGAACCGTGCGCCAAAAAAGCCCGTCTGTTCGAGCCGTTCGCGCAGGAGTGGCTCGAGTTCGCCGGGGCCGAGTAAGGAAAAGATGTCGGGGACATGAGGCGCGGTCGAGCGGGAGCTCGACCCCACCGCCTGCCCTGCCGTCCACACCCCGGGCAGCAGCAGGACGATGCAGTCGTTGTCGGAGAGGACCTCGATATTTTCGCGCCGGTGCGCGGCGCTTTGCTCCCACGCCTGCCCGAGCGCGAGGGCAAGCGGCCGGTTGACGCGGCCGCCCCACACCGTGTGGACGACGATGCGTGTGCCGTCGCCGCTGGTGTCGGCGGCGTGTTCGACGAGCACGTTGTGGCGGTGAGGCAGCGGGGATCGAGTGATGGAACGCTGCAATTTGAGGAAACCGACCAGGGCATCGGCGGCGCTGTTGTTGAGGAAGTAGCGGGCCTGTAGATCGTTCCGGAGTGTTTTTTCGCCGGCCGCACCGCGCGCGAGATGGGCTTCCGCCGTCTCGAGGAAATTGCCGATGCGCTCGGATAGGTGAAACGCGCGGTCGAGTTCTTCGGCGCGCCAAAAGGGTACGTTTGTGGTACGTGCGCGGAGCGGCTCGACGAACACGTCGCTGTGCGTGATCCGGCTGATGCGCCAGGACTGCATGCCCAGCGTGAACGAATCGCCTGTGCGCCGCTCCCACACGAACTCCTCATCGAGTTCGCCGATCTTGGCGAGCGTATCCGCCCTGCGGAGGCTGAAATAGCCGCGGTCGGGGATGGTGCCGCCGGACGAGTAGAGCAGCCGCAACGAGGACGGGCCTGCGGCGACGGTGTTGTCGAGCCGGTCGACGGAAACGAGCGGCTGGAGTGCGCGGAGGCGCGTCTCGCGGTACTTTCCGGCCAGCATGTCGACGACGAGGTCAAACGAATGTTGGGGCAGGTCGTGGAACGGCCATGCGGTGCGGATGACGTTGTAGAGCTTGTCGAGGTTCCACTTCTCAACGCCCGCCATCGACACGACGACCTGCGCGAGGACGTCGAGCGGCGCGCTGATCGGCGCGACGGCCTCGATGTCGCGGTCAATCGCGGCGCGTGCGACAACCGCCGCGTCCACGATGTCCCTGCCGTGCATGGGAAACATCAGCCCGTGGCTCGGCGCGCCGACCTGGTGCCCTGCCCGGCCGACACGCTGCACCGCCGACGACACCGACATCGGCGTACCCACCAGCACGACCTCGTCGAGCGCGCCGATGTCGATGCCGAGTTCGAGCGAACTGGTAGCGACGATGGCTCGAAGCTCGCCCTGTTTCAGCCGCTGTTCGACTACGAGCCGCACCTCGCGCGACAGCGAGCCGTGGTGCGAGTAGGCGAGCATCTCGCCGGCTTCCTTGTTGATCATCATGCTGATGGCTTCGCAGTGCCTGCGGTTGTTGGTAAACACGAGGGTCGAGTTGTGGCGGGCGATGACGTTGCGGCACTCTTCAGCCAGCCGCGGCAGGAACTGCCGTTGCAGAAACGGTTTGAGACGCGGGTCTTTTTCCCGATCTTCGCTGTCTTCAGGCGATGTGCCGGGGAACCGGACCTGGATCTTGTAGGACTTGTCCTGTCCGGATTCGATGATAGTCACGGGCCGCTTAACGTACTGCGGCTCGCCGCTGGTTTCGACGAGCCGGTATCCGCCGACAAAATCCGTAACGAGCGCCAGCGGCTTGATTGTGGCGCTGATGGCGATGCGCTGGAATTCGCCCGCCAGTAGTACGAGCCGCTCGACGGCGGTGATAAGGTGTGTGCCGCGTTTCGTGGGGGCGACGGCGTGGATCTCGTCGAGGATGACGGACTCGAGGCCGGTAAACAGGTCGCGACCTTTGCGGGAACTGAGCAGGATGTTGAGGCTTTCGGGCGTGGTGATCAGGATCTCGGGCGGTCGGCGCACCATGCGCTGGCGTTCGGACTGGGGGGTGTCGCCGCTGCGCGTCACGACGCGGATGTCGGGGAATGGCTCGAGTGCCTGTTGGAACCGTTCGCGCAACTGATCGAGCGGCGTGAGCAGGTTGCACTGGATGTCGTTGTTGAGCGCCTTGAGCGGAGAGACGTACAGGACGCGAACGTTGCCGGGCGCCCACCGCCCCCTGATGAGCTGGTCGAGGCCCCATAGGAACGCCGTCAAGGTTTTGCCGCTGCCGGTCGGCGCCGTCACGAGCACGTGCTTGCGCGCGGCGATCAGGGGCCACGCCTTCGCCTGCACGTCGGTGGGCGTGCCGACGCAGCTACTGAACCATTCCCGTACCAGCGGGTGGAACAACTCAAGCGGATCCAAAAAATCCCTCGCAGTCATGAAAACAGACAATTCACCGCAGCCATTCGTCGAGGTGTCTTACTACGAAGTCGTCGTCGGCCAGATGTGGATAGGCCGCGCAGATGCGGTCAATTTCCTCCGCCTGGCGGGGCGAGAGGGTTTCGTCCGGATCGAGTGTCCAGGTTCCCTCGAGGAGCCCCTGCCGGGCGAGGATTGCATGGATGCCGGGGATGCATCGGGCGAAATTGTTGGCGGCGTCGAAGGCGGCAGCGTTGGCATCGGTGATTTGGGCGGCGCGTGTCAGCAGTTCTTGTGGAATGGGCGAGGCGGACTCAACGATCCGGTGGCATTCGTCGAGCAGATCGACGGCCTTCTTGGTCCAGAAGGCCCAGTGGCCGAGCAGGCCGCCAACGATGCGCAACGAAAGGCCGTTGATTTTGTATGTCGTGAGTAGATCGACGACGATGTTGTCATCGTTGCCGGTATAGAGTGCGATTTCGTTTGCGCGACCGGACTCGGCGACGCCGCGGATGACGTCGATCGTCTGGTAGCGATTGAACGGAGCGATTTTGATAGCGACGACGTTTTGGATCTGCGCGAAACGCCGCCAGAACTCGATGGGCAGCAGGCGGCCGCCGACCGCCGGTTGGAGATAAAAGCCAAACAGCGGAATGATTTCGGCGACGGCGGCGCAGTGATCGATGAGGTCATTGACGGAGGCGTCTTTCATGGCGCCGAGGCTGAGGAGCCCGGCGTGGTATCCGGCAGAGGCGATGACTTCGGCTTCGGAAACGGCTTGGGGCGTGTTACCGCAGATGCCGCCGATCTTGGCGATCGGCCTGCCTGTCGACGCCGAAACCGCGTCAACAGTCTCGCCCGCCAGTTCGATCACCGGCTTGAACAGGCCGTGCCGCGGGTCGCGGATGGCGAACTGCGTTGTGTGCACGCCAACAGCGACGCCGCCCGCACCGGCCGCCGCGTAATAGCGGGTGAGTGCGCGCTGCCTGCACTCGTCGAGCTTGCGGTCGCGCGTCAACGCCAGCGGGTGCGCCGGGATAACCTGGCCCCGCCGGAGCAGGTCATTTATCTTGCTGCAACTCATGTGCCTCCAATTGGCGCAACTGCGCGCGCAGTTGGGCTTCATCTAATCCGGACTGAGCGAAGTTGAAATCTTTGCCGGTCTTCATTTTTGCCAGGAGCACGACTTGGCCGAGGTGGTATGAGACATGCTCGACGAGATGTAACAACCGTTGCAGATCGAGCTGTGTGTTTGATTCAGGAGATCGAGATTCTATCCATCTCAGCGCGTGGGACAGCCGCGCGAACGTCTCCTCCGCTTCCCTGCGCAGTTCGTCGGTATTTGCACCGTGTTCCGGGAAAAACGTGCTGATATCGTTGGGGACCTTGCTTGCGTATTGTGCGTCTTCGCCCGCCCACACGGCCGCCTTTCGCAAATGCGCCAGGATGTGGCGGACAAGGCCCTCGATAGAATGCCCGAGCGCGGCGGTCTGGTTGATGTCCACGCCGGGCAACGATTCCAGGCAGGCGGAAATCTTTGGCGCATAATGGCTATCCAGCCGCAACCTACAAAGGCGAACCACCTGACGATCCATCAAGAGCTCCTTGCGTGTCCGTGGGAATGGGACGTATAGGACCTATTGGACGTATGAGTCCTATAATATCAGGAGTTACGTTCGCGGGCACAGCGACCGCGCGGGAGCGCGACCCCCTCGATCTCACCGCGCAAATACTAAAATTTCCCGTCTCTGGTTTCGTAGTGGGTGGGTTTGCTCCAGATTTCCCGCCCGGCCATAGTCCAGTCTGTGGTCCAGTCGATGAGCATTTCGAGTGAGACGCCGGGCGGTCCGAATAGTTGGTGGCATTTTGAGGCGTTGCTGAGCAGTGCGGTTGGGGCTTCGTGGCCTGTGAAGATGGGTGTCTTGTCCATGCGTTCGCCAAATTTTTCTGCGAGTGCTCGCACGGAGACCGTTTCGGGGCCGGTGACGTTGAGGATCTCGGGCGGGCTCGAGGCCAGTTCGAGGCCCATCAGGGCGACGGCGTTGGCGTAGGCTTGCCAGACGCAGTTGAAGTAGCCCATGGTGAGGTCTACGGACAAGCCGGCCCAGACGCGCGACGCGACGTCGACCAGGACACCGTACCGGAGTTCAACGGCGTAGTTGAGGCGGAGATGAAGCACGCGCGCCCCCAACTCGCGGGCGCAGTAGTCGAACATTCGCTCGCGCCCGACGCACGACATCGCGTAGTCGCCTACCGGTTCGGGCGGCGTGTGCTCGGTTGAACCGCCGCCGTCGACGGGTTCGAGCGGGTAAATCGAGCCCGTCGAGAACGAGACGATGCGCGAGTTGCAGTACCGCCTACCCACCAGCCCCGGCAGCAGGACGTTCTCGGCCCACGTCAGCCATTCGGCGCCGGTCGAGCCAAACTTGCGGCCGGCCATAAAGATCACGTTTTCGGCATCGGGCAGGGCGTCGACGGCGCCGGGGTCGAGGAGGTTGCATTGAATTGTCCGGACGCCGGCTGATTCCAGCCGCGCGCGGAGGCCCGGCGTGGAGAACGTCGAAACGGCCGTGACGTTTCTTGGCCTTCTGGACGCTTCTATCGCCCGCATGGCCATTTCCGACAGGCTGGGCCCCATCTTCCCGCCCGCGCCGAGGATCAGCAAGTCGCCGTCGAGGCGCCGCATGGTCTCGACAAGCGGAGCCGGCGGCTCGGACAGTTTGCGATCGAGCGTGGCGATATCATGGATGCCGGTGATCTTCATAGCGCGCCTTGTTCCCTGGCGTGTCCATTCTAACAAGACCGCAGAGCAATCTCACAGGGCAGCCAAGCCGCGGCCATACCGGGGTAAAAACGGGCACGGACTTAATCAGGCTGGTACCTGTATCCGGCTCCGTGAACTGTGGCAATGATTCGGGGGTTTTTGGAGTCGCGCTCGATTTTCTTGCGGAGTTGGGCGACGTGCTGGTCGAGGGTTCGGCTGTCGGGCATGTAATCGCGCCCCCAGCACGCGTCGAAAAACATGTCGCGGGTGACGACTTTGCCGCCGTTGTGGTAGAGCAACCGGAGCATCTTGGTTTCGCGCAGGCTGAGGTCGATTGCGGCGTTGGCCCGGCGCGCGCGCAGTTCGGCGGGGAAGATGTCCAAGTCGTCCATCCGGAACGGTTCCGTCTCCATCTCGCAGTGGGCCGCACCGGCCTTGGCGGCCAGATATCTGCGGGTTACGGCCCGAATCCGCGCCACGACTTCACGCACCCCGAACGGTTTGACGATAAAATCATCCGCGCCCAGCTCGAGCCCGAGCACGCGGTCGATTTCCTCGGATTTGGCGCTGATGAAAATGACGGGGACGTGGGGCGATTTGCGCCGGATCTGCCTGCAGACTTCGTAGCCGTCCAAACCGGGCATCATGATGTCCAGGCACACGAAATCGGGCGTGAGCGAGTCGAACAGGCAGACGGCTTCCCGGCCGTCGCGCGCGCCAACCGGATCGTAACCCTCGCGCTGCAACACGCTTATGAGGCCTTCGCGAATATTCTGGTCGTCTTCCGCCACGAGGATTCTCATTGCAGTCTCTCCGCGCCCGGATCGAGGGGGGCGTTCATCCGGATGCGAAACCGTGCGCCGGGGCCGGCGGTTTCGAGGGTAAGGTCGCCGCCGTGCAGCCTGGCGAGGTCGCGCGCAATGGTGAGTCCGATGCCGGTCCCCGCGACGCCGTCGGTCAGCCGGTTACTGACGCGGTAGAAAGCCGCAAAGATTTTACCGGCTTCCCGCGGGGAGATGCCCGGTCCGTCGTCCTCGATGATGATGTCTAGAGTGTCGCCCTCCTGCGTACTCGAAATCTTGACGGATGTTGCGCCAACGGCATATTTCTCGACGTTGTTGAGGAGGTTGCCGGCGATTTGCTCGAGCACGTCGGAATCCAGACGCGCGGGGCGTGCCGCGGCCAAGTCGAGCACTATGTTTATTTGCCTGGCCGCCAGTGCGGGTTTGAATCGCGACGCCACCGCACGGAGTACGTCATCGGGCGCCGCCACGGTTTGATGGAGGGTAAGAGCGCCCCGCTGCTGCCTGCCGAACGTGAGGACGTTGCCGATGAGCCTGCTGAGCCGCTGGCTCTCGGCGACGATCACGCTGAGGCCGCGGCTGACTTGGCCGTTTTCGTTGGGCAGACGCAGTTGAAGGTCGTCCTCGAGGAGTTCGGCGTACATGCGGATATTGGTGAGCGGCGTTTTGAGTTCGTGGGAAACCTGGTTGACAAACGTGACGCGCTGGGCAGCTTCCCGCATCTCGCGGGCCGTTTCCCGGTAGTAATAGACGGCCAGCGCGACCACGGCAAGGCCCAACAAGGCCAGCCCGACAGCCAGATTCATCATGACGCCGCGCCCGTAGTCGCCGCCCAAGAGGTCGCGCGACGCATAGTGTTCGAGCGTCCATGAGGCGAGCGGCCAAGCCAGGGGCAGTGCCGCCGCCGGCTGCTCTCCTTTCGGCGGTGCGTAAGCGCCCCATTGATGGATGCGCTGGCCGCGTGAATCGCGGAGAACGATCCGACCCCGATCGCCGAGTTCAGCGCCTTCCGGCATGATGCCGATGATGTCGGCAGTCAGTCGTGCGGCGTTCATTTCGCCGCCGAACATCCTGCCGTCAGACCCGCGCCACCAGTAGATCAGGTTGAGGCCGTCGCCCCAATACCAGACATACCAGCCGCGGTTCGTCGAGGTGGCATCGGCAGGACCGGCCACGTTGGACGCGTCCTGGAATACTGCGGCCCGGCTCACCGGGCCCGCCCGGGGAAACCCACCGCTTTCCCAGACGGATCGGGTCCTTTCGAGGAACGCCTTTTCGTCTTCAGTAAGCGGACCGTCCGGCGATGGATATTCGAGGGGGCCATCCAACCCCACAATCACGTACTGGCGCACGAGCGGCGACCGGGCAACCACGGGGCGCGCCTGCGTGGCATCAGTCTCGAGGATTGCCCCTTCTGCCAAAACAATGCGTTCACGTTCTTCAATCAAAGCCCGGATATCCGCACCGACATCGCGCAGCCGGCCCAGCAGGACCTCGCGCATCCGGCTTTGGACCGCGTCGCGTTCGTTGAGGGCGACGCGAAACGCAAGCCAGCCCAGAACCAGCAGGGGCGCCAGGACAATCAGCGCCAAGACCATTATGAGGCGTAGCTTCACAGTCTTTTCCGATGAATTTCTTTGCTGCCATTATACATAAACTGGGGATCCGCCCCGCGAAAGGCGGGGACCGCGGAGTTGGTGAAAAACCCCAGGCTGTGGGGCGCTTGGCCGCGAAAAAGAGAGACAGACCACGATTTTAAACTGGCAAAATCACAGTCAGTCCCTTTCGCGGATGCCTTTCCCCTGCTACTGTCTGATCTCAAACGTAATGTTGACACTCTCGCGGATTTCGATGACACCGGGCGCCATCGTGGATTTTTCCGCCACTTCGTCTTGCCCGGTCGCGAGCCCGGCCGCGGCGAAGGCGGCATTGCTGGCCTCTACCCGGCTGGACCACGGGGTAACAGGTTGCTGCTCCTGAATCGAGATTACACTGCCCAGCGTTTCTCCCAACGCGCTGCACATCGCCTCCGCCTTCTCTTTGGCGAGGCGGAGCGCGTTGAGCCGGGTTTCTTTGCGCAGCTCGTGGTACCGGGAAGTTTCGAGCGCGTAACGGACGTCGACGTCCGCCATATTGAGGAGCTCATTGATAAACTCGTCGAACCGGGCGAGGTCCCGCTGTTTGCAGGTGATGTTCCTCGAGACGATCCAGCCAATGCTGATCCGCCGCGGCAGCATTTTCTGGTCGTATTGCTGCTCGACGCGCAGATAGTCAGTCTGCACGTCCTCGGGCGCGACACCCAGCCCGCGAATAACATCGAGCACCGCGTGGGTTTTCTTCTCGTTGCTCTCCCTGGCTTGGGCCAACTCGCCCTGATCCCAGATGTTGATGTTCCAAGAAACAATGTCTGGCGCAACACGTGTGACGGCCGTGCCCGTGACATTGATGGAATGGACGGTTTCAGGGGTTGCCGCGGCCGCAACGCCGGCCGCAAGAATCAGGATTTGGCACAATATTAAACGCATCTTCGTTACTCCTTTTTCAACGTGTCTTTTCCACACCGACGTAGTTGTTTTGCTGATTTGCGGTATTGTGCTGGTATTCGCGCATTTCTTTTCTCACGGTTCTCCAGGTTCCTTCATCGGTCCACTGGACAACGATGGAACCGTTCTTTTTTGCATCGTCACGCAGGGCAGCGCTGTCGAGATCGGCGGCGTTTTTTTCGAGGTACGTAACATTTTCCGTGAGCACCCGTTTGCTTTCTTCCAACCGGCCCTGATCGCGCAACTCCATGGCAATCCTGTTGTTATCGGCGCCCACTTGTTGTGCGACCGACACCATCACGCTCTTGTTGATCTTCCTGCGGACAAGCTCGGGCCGGTCCGTGACCTCAACCAGCGCCGTTTTGTGCGCCATATTGGCAACGCCCGCGGTGTCAACGTACGCGATATCCACACTCGCCACCGGGAAGGATTCCGCTACACTGAGCGCGGGCAATTCGGCTTCCACCAGCACATATTTCATCTGCCCGTCGTACACCTGGTTCAGGGAAGTGGTGACGACCTGCCCGGCAAATTCGGCATTCCGGCCAAGGAGGCGTACCGGCCGCACCCCGTCCGAAAATTCAATTTTGATTCGGACTTCTTTGGCCACTACCGACAAGACGTCTCCCAGTTCCCGGTCAAACGCCGACTCGATATCGGCGGCGGTGCGGATGAACGTGTGGTTGCCGTCGCTTTTCTGTGCCAGGGCCGTCATGAGGTCCTCGTTGTAGTCTTCACCCAAGCCGAGTGTGGTTACGGAGATCCCTTCTCTTCCCAGCGACAGCCCCAGTTCGCCCAGTGCTCCCGGCGTGCTTGGCCCCTCGTTGGCCAGCCCGTCTGAAAGCAGGATGATGCGGTTGACATAGGGCGACGTGGCGAATTCAAGCACATCCCCGTTGTCCGTATTGGCCTTTACGCGGATTTGGCCCATGAACTTGCGGATCTCCTGCGCGCCTTTGCTGACGCCCGCAAACAACGCGGTCGAAGCGCCCGGCTGCAACCGAAGGATCGCCTGGTAGATAGCTTCCCGTTCCGAGGCTTTCGTTGCCGGCACAATCACCTCGACATTCGTGTCGTATGCCACTACGGCGACGATGTCGTCATCGCGCAGCCGGCCGATGGCGTGAATGGCCGCCTCCTTGGCGCGGTCCAGTTTCCCGCCGGACATCGAGCCCGACCTGTCCAACACGATCGCCAGGTTCACCGGCGCCCGCCGCCGCTGCCGCGCCCCATCCTGCCCGGTGAGCCCCACGCGCAGGTAAACGGTCTGTTTCTGGGCCGCGAGAATCACCGGTGACCCCGTCGCCACCTCCAACTCCACCGGCACCGCCATGGCCGTCTGGATAAAAAGGGCGCATGCAATCAGCGCCCAGGTTGTCAGTCCCTCGAATCTGGACATTTTTGAGTCTCCTCTGGTTGGGGCGCTTTCGCGCCGATGAGACTATGATGGCCCACCCGGCCCCCTGAAGTGGTGAAACCGGGGCAAAGAATTTGTAAGAAACTTGTAAAACGGCTTGACAGACGGTTCTGCATGGGCTAAGATGCCGGTCTTGAATGGGCGCTCAAAATGTGAGCGGGGATTTGCCGCCTCGCCCGGGGCGGTCAGGGCAGGATAGATAAGCTTGGCAGGAAGATTCATGGTGGCGCGTAACGATTCAAACATCTTGACCCGGAAGAAACGTGAGCGGGAAGCTCACCGGCGGGATATTCTGGACGCGGCGGAGAAGGTGTTCATTTCAAAGGGTTACCACAAGGCGACGGTGGAGCAGATAGCGCAGGAGGCGGATTTTTCGGTAGGCACTTTGTACAACTTCTTCAAAAGCAAGGAGGAGTTGTACATCAAGGTGCTTGAGCAGATCACGGAGGAGTTTCGGGGTGATTTTGCGCGCACGGTGCAAGGGGAAAAGGACGTGGTGAGGGCGCTGGAAAACCTGATCGTGTTGCGCGTAACCCACTGGGACACGCACCGGGGCTTTTTCCGGATATTTCTGGAGAATGCGCCGGGGAGCCAGATGGATCCGGTGCCGGCTTTACCCGAGCAAGTGCGGGAGATGTATCGAAGTTACCTGGTGGAGGTGAGCAGGGTTTTTGAGCGCGGGATGGGCCAGAACGTGTTCCGGCAAGCGGATCCGCTCTACCTGACCCTTTGCCTCGAGGGGATCACGAACGCGTCGGCGGCATACTGGACCCAGCACGGAACCAATGAACCGATCGAGGTGCGCATCGAGAAGGTGCGCGACGCATTTTTCCGGTGGATTGAAGCGGTTTCGCCGCCGGCCGGCGCGAAGGAGAGTTGTTAAGCCATGATGATGTCGGATACCGCCATAAAACGACCGGTAACCACTATCCTGTTTACGGCAGCGACGCTCATCTTCGGCTATTTCGCCTTGACGGGCATGGGGGTGGACCTGTTTCCGGAGGTTGAGTTTCCCACCGTAACCGTCAGTTCGATCTTACGGGGCGCCGACCCGGACATCATGGACTCGGACGTCACCGACGTCCTCGAATCCTACATCAACACCATTGAAGGCGTGAAAACCATTCAGTCGACGTCGCGGGAAGGGTACTCGCAGATAGCGGTCGAGTTCGTGTTGTCCAAAGACATTGACGTGGCCGCACAGGAGGTTCGCGCCAAGATTAACGTGGCGCAGCGCGAACTGCCGCTGGACCTGTACCCGCCGGTTGTCGACAAGTTCAACATAGCCAGCCAGCCGATCTTGTGGATAGCCGTCACGAGTGCGGGCAACTACCGGGAGATGGCCCGGTACGCGGACGATGTGCTCCGGGTGCGGCTGGAATCCACGTCGGGCGTGGGTTCGGTTTCGATGGGCGGTTTCCGGGACAGGGAAATCAGAGTGTGGCTCGACCCGAAGGCGCTCGAGGCCAGGGGCCTGACGCCGGTGGACATAGCGGGAGCGATTAAGGCCAATCATATTGAACTTCCAGGAGGACGGGTCGAGCAGCCGGACAAGGAATTTGTCGTCAAGATTGAAGGCGAATTCAAGTCCGCCAAGGAACTCGAAGAGCTGGTAATCACGCGCACTCCGGGTGGCGTGGTCCGGCTGAAAGAAGTGGCCGCCATCACCGACGGGGCCGAAGATTTGCGCTCCATAGCCCGGTATAACGGGATGGCGTCAATAGGTCTCGGCGTCATGAAGCAGTCGGGCACCAACACGGTGGCGGTTGCGCGGGCCATCAAGAAAGCCGTCGCCGACGCCGCCAAGAGCGCGCCGCCGGGCGTAACCGTTCAGGTGGCGTTTGACTCGTCGCGCTTCATCGAGAACTCGATGCACGACGTGCTGTTCGACCTGTTTCTCGGTGGCGTTTTGACGGGCGGTGTGATGCTGCTGTTTTTGCGGAACTTCCGGATGACGTTCATCAGCGTGATGGCCATCCCGACCTCGATCATCGCGTGTTTCATGGTGATGTATGCATTTGGCTTCACGATCAACAATATGACGATGCTGGCGATGTCGCTGGCGATTGGTATTGTGATCGACGACGCGATTGTCGTGCTGGAGAACATTTTCCGGCACGTCGAGGAAGACCCGAATGTCAGCGCGATGGAGGCGTCGCGCAGCGGCGCCAGCGAGGTGGGCTTGGCGGTGATCGCCGCGTCGTCTTCGATCATGGCTGTTTTCATTCCGGTGGCCTTCATGAAGGGCATCATCGGGCGGTTCTTTTTCCAGTTTGGGCTGTCGGTGGCGCTGGCGGTTTTCATCTCGGTGGTGGTGTCGCTGACGCTGACGCCGATGTTGTGTTCGCGGCTGCTGGTGCACAACCCGGCCCACGGCCGGATCTTTACCTTGTTTGAAAACGGGTTTAAAGCAATCGAGCGGGCGTACGGGCGGGCGTTGGACAAGGCGTTGCGCCACCGTTGGGTGACGTTGGGCGTGGCCATACTGTTTTTTGCGGGGGGTGTTGGTCTGATTCCGTTTGCCAAACGGCAGTTTGTAACCCAGCCCGACGAGAGCCGGTTCCTGATTCGGTTCGAGTTGCCCACGGGCACGTCTATCGACAAGACCGACCAGACACTGCGTACGATTGAGACGCTGGTGTTTTCGCAGAGCGAGGTCGATGCCGGATTCGCGGTGGCAGGCCGCGGTGGGGCCGGCGTGAATAACGGGATGATGTTCGTCAATCTCGTCGGCCCCCGCAAACGGGAGGCTTCCCAGTCGGACGTGATGGCGCGGGTGCGCACCCTGATCGGAAAAGCGGTGCCTGAGGCCGTTGTGGGCGTGGACAACATCTCGATTGTGGGGGGCGGCCAGCGCAACGCGCAGTTGATGTACATCATCCAGGGCCCGACGGTCGAGGATCTGGAACGGGTCACGAATGCCATCATGGCCGACATGCGCCAGGTTCCCGGTTTTGTGGACGTGGACAGCGACCTGCGCCTGAACAAGCCGGAGATTAAAGTTCATATCGACCGTCAATTGGCCGACGACCTGGGCGTGGATGTGAAATCAATCGCCGAAAACTTCAGCATCCTGTTTGGCGGGATTGACGTGGCCAAGTTCAAGGAAGGCGGAAAACGCTATGACATCCGGATGCGGGCCGACCCCGAAAGCCGCCTCTCGAGCGACGATTTATACCAGCTTATGCTGCGTTCCTCGACGCAACAGTTGGTGCGGACGCCCAACCTGATCCAGGTCGAGGAAGGGCTGGGACCGAACTCGATTGCCCGGTATCAGCGCCGGCGGTCGGTGACGCTGTTTGCCAACCTCGAAGACGTGGTGCTGGGTGAAGCGTTGTCGAAAATGGAGGAGATTGCGGCCCGGCACGTGCCGAAAGACCCGGCGTGGGGCGTCGCGATGGCGGGGACTTCGGAAGTATTCGCGGAGTCGTTCCAGTACCTGCTTTACGCCTTGGCGGTCAGCCTGCTGGTAATATACGTGGTGCTGGGTTCGCAGTTTGAATCGTTCGTGCACCCGTTCACGATCCTGATGTCGGTCCCGCTGGCCGTCATTGGCGGTATAGGACTCCTTATTCTGACGGGCAACACGCTGGACATCTTCTCGTTCATCGGGTTTGTGATGCTGGTGGGTATCGTGACGAAGAACGCGATCCTGCTGGTGGATTTCACAAACCAATTGCGGGACGGCGGGATGGAGCGCGGTGCGGCGTTGCGGCGTGCGGGCCCGTTGCGGCTGCGGCCCATCCTGATGACGGCCCTGACGACGATAGCGGCGGTAATCCCCGTAGCCATGGCCATGAGCGAAGGCGGCGAGCAGCGCGCGCCGATGGGCGTGGCCGTTATCGGCGGCATGTTTACGTCGACGTTCTTGACGCTGCTGGTGATCCCGTGCGTCTACACGGTGCTGGACGACCTGTCCCTGCTGGTTCGCCGGAAGAGCCGGCGGATTGTGGCGCGGGAAGCGGTCTCGATACGCACCCAGCTTGATTCGGATTCGGAGGTGAAGGAATGACGTATCGAGTGAATCGGGCCTGCTGCGCGGCCGTGTTGGCCCTGGTTGCGGCCGTTTCTGTTTCATGCGCGCATCAGCGCGTCACGTGGACGCCGGAAACGGTCAGGCCGCCCGAATCGCTCGAAGCCGCCTTGGAACAGGTGACGGCCGCAGTGGCGCAACCCGCGCAACCGGCCCCGGCCACGCCGCTGGAAACGCCCGCCGCGGAAGGCGCCCTCCAGATAACACGGGACGGCGCCATCCTCACGGCACTGAGCAACAACCGCTCGCTGGCCGTGGCCCGGTTCGGCCCGGCGGTCGGGGAGACGCTCGAGCCGGAAGCGAGGGCCTTGTTCGACCCGCGGTTCCTGGCGACGACCTCGCTGGGGCGGGACACGTCGCCCATCTCCGGGATCAGCCGCTATACGCTTGGCCGGGCGCTGAGCAGCGGCGGCGCTTTCAGTGTCAGCGACCTTGTTGTACCAGACGATCCCGACCAGACGTTCATCAACGTGACAGAAACGCTCACGGAGATTTTCAGCGCGCAGGAATACGATCCCTTCATTGAAGCGTGGCAATCGAGCGGGACGGCCTCCGTCAGAAACGTCCTGCCGACAGGCACGGAAGTGTTTCTCAGCGGCGGTGTGACGCGTACGGAATCCAATTTTACGCCCGAAGAATATATTGCGGAGTGGTCGGTGGGCGTAAACCAGGCGTTATTGCGGGGGGCGGGCCCGGCGGTGAACCTGGTTGCGCTGCGGCAGGCGAGAAACACTGCGGCCAGAACGGAGCACGTGTTTCGGAACGACCTGCTCCAACTCGTCCAGCAGGTTGAAACCGCGTACTGGGACCTGGTGCTCGCGCAGGAGTTGCTCAAGATCCGGGAGTTCTCCGTGCAGTTGGCTGAGCAACAGCAGACGCGGACACAGGATCTCGTCGACGTGGGCCGGGCCATCCAGGGCGCGGTAATCGCGGCCCTAGCCGAGGCCGAGTCGCGGCGGGCAGACCTGGCGGACGCCCGGGCGCTCGTGAAATCGAGAACGATCGCGCTGATCCGCCTGCTCAATCCCGAGGCGGCGGACGAATGGCAGGTGGAATTCGATCCGGTCGATACGCCCGCGGTGGAGCAGGTTGACATCGACGGCGATATCAGCGACAAGCTGGCGCTGTTGTACCGGCCGGAACTGGCCCAGGCCCGGCTGGAACTCGCCAACCGGGAACTCGACGTTGTGCGGACGAAAAACGGGCTGCTGCCGCGGCTCGATGCTTTCGCCTCGTACGGCAGGCAAAGCCTTGGCGAGAGCCTGGGTTCATCGACTTATTATCTGGACAACAACGACTACGATAATTTCGCCGTCGGGGTGTCGCTTGAAGTGCCGCTCATGAACCGGGCGGAGCGGGCCCGGTACCGGCGGGCGCGGTTTATCGAGGCGCAAGCCGAGGCGTCGGTAGACAACCTCGAGCAACTGCTCGAGGCGGAGGTGAGGGCGGCGGTGGTCGAGGTTGGGCGGCAGTGGGAGCGGGTGACATCCACACGGGCGGCGGTCGCGGCGCGCGAGGAACAGTTGCGAATTCAACAGGACCGGTTCAGCGTTGGGATGTCGACGGATCTTGACGTGTTGTTGGTGCAGCGCGACCTGATCCAGGCGCAGGTGGGCGAGGTGACGGCGCGGGTACAGTACATCCAGGCGCTGACCAACGTGTATAAAGCCGAAGGCACCCTGCTGGCCCGGCGCGGCGTCGTGCCCGAAGAACAATGGGGAACGAATGATTAATATGTGCAAAAACCTGAGTGTGGCGCTGGCGGTCTCGCTGCTGGTGTTGGCGGCTTCCTGCGGCCGCTCAGCGGACAACGCCGAAACCGGCATTACAAAAGAGACCGCGTTGACCGCGCGGCAAGTCGAGACGGCCCGGGCTGAAATGCGGACGTTCAGCAAGTCGTTTCAAGCCGCGGGCTCGCTGATGCCCAAAGAGCAGGCCAAGGTGCGCGCGCTGATCGATGGGCCGCTGGACAGCGTGTTTGTCGACATCGGCATGGACGTCAAAAAGGGCGACGCGCTGTTCGCCACGCGGCCGGTGGACGCGCGGCTCGCCATGCTGAACGCGAAAACGGCGTTGGCTACGGCGCTCGCCGGCGTTGCCGACCTCAAGGCATGGCGGCGAAATGAGGAGGTCGAGACGCTCGAGGCCCAGTTGAGCAGAGCGCAATCCGAATTCAAACGCAGTGACGAAGACAAGAACCGCGTCAAAACGCTGTTCGAACGGGGCAGCGTCTCTCCGGCAGAGTGGGACATGGCGCGGGCTGCGGCCGAAGCTGCCGCCGCCCAAGTCACGGCCGCTTCGGAACAAGTCCGCATGGCCAAGTCGGGGCCGACCAAGGAACAGGTGGCGGTCGCCGAGGCGAAGGTCGAACAGGCGCGGGCCGCATTGGCCCAGGCCCAGCAAGCCCTCACCGACACCACGGTTGTCGCGCCGTTTGACGGCACGGTCACGATGCGGGTTTACAAGCCGGGCGATTACGCCAGACGAAGCGAGACCGTCATCGACATGGCCAATCTGACCGTCATGGAAGCCGAAATCAACGTGCCCGAACGGTTCGCGGCGATGGTGAGCCTGGGGCAAAGCGTGGAAGTGGACGTCGACGTGCTCGGCCTGAAACGGCAGGGCACCGTCTTGGCGGTGAACCCGGCGGTCGATGCGCGCGCGCGGACGTTTCTGGTCAAAGCGACGGTCGACAATGCCGACAGGGCCATCAAGTCCGGGATGTTCTGCACGGCGCGGTTTGCGACTCCGGGAGGAGCGGAGTCGGTTGCGGTTCCTCAATCGGCGCTTCTCCAGGACGAGGGCCGGTCGTTTGTCTGGGTGAATGACAACGGGAAAGCGCGCCGGGCGTTCGTTAAAACCGGTGAACAGGCCGACGGTTTCGTCGAAATCCTGGAAGGGGTGGCGGGTGGCGAGGAGGTTGTGGTGAAGAACTGGGGCGGCCTATCGAACGGTCTCGAACTGGCGCCTACGGCGTTGGCCGGGCCGGCGGCGGCACAGTAGACGGCTCGGCGTCAGGCTCCACCGCGACCACGCAGGCAAGGCCACGCCCGTACGTAACGTTCTTCCCGCCGCTGTCCGGCGTCTCGAGCACGGAACCCTGCGACGGTTTCGGGTCCTCCAGCAGGTAAGCGTCCCGATAAACTCGGACACCCGCTGCAAACCGGCCTGATACGGTTGCGGGGGTGGTTTCGGCGCTGGTGTTTTCGCCCAACCGGTATTTCGCCTGCAACTCGTCGCTTACGTCGGCCAGTTCGCGTTTGCAGGTCCTGATGCTTGCGCCGAGTTCGTTCAGCCGCTGGATGCGGCGCTGCATCATGTTGATCATGAGCTGCACGAACGGCGCCTGCATTTTCCGCTGGACTTCGGAACTGGGCGGGTTGTTTTTCAACACCATGATCTTGCGCTGAAGTGCGGCCAGCTTCGGCTCGCGCGCCTCATTGGCCCGTTGCGCCAGCGCATCGAGCCCGGCCTCCGGCACGGCCCGGTTGATTTCGCGGTTCAGCCGGTCCAACTGTGCGCTAAGCCCCTGTCGCTCGACGATCCACACCTCCATCTGGTCGCGGAGTTGGCCGAGCACCCCGAGGATCTCCGTCCGGTCGTTTCGCATCCACCCAAGGCGCTCGTACAGCGCCCGGATTTTCTCATGCTCCCGGGCGAAGCCAGGCTCGGCGGCGCCATCCCGCGCCAACTCGTCCAGGCCCTGTTCGATATCACTGAACATGGCTTCGCCGGTCAGTTCGTCGGGGATTTGCTCATGCTGCGCCAGCGCCTCTTCAGCGCCGGCGTAAAGTTCCTGCAACGCGCCGATCAGCCTGTCGAGCACCGCCACGCGGCGCCCCGCCCGCGCCCGTTCCTCGAGGACACTCATCAGCCGCAGGTCGCTGAATGCGCGCAACACGATGGTCGAAGCGGCATGTTCCGCTTCGGCTTGTGTGGCGCGCACCATATTGCCGAGGTGCACGAGTTTGCGCCGAAAGCCCGCCGCCCGCGCCCTCAAATGCAGGGCTTCCGGCCCCAATTGCTCGCCGTACTCTTCGAACGAGATGGCGGTCCGCAGCACAATATTCAGCGGGCATGCCTCGTCGGGCATGAACTGCTCCGCCGACAGACGGCCGGTGACGTGGAACGTGCCGCCTCTTATCAAATTGCCCGACTCGATGTCCGCTCCGTAAAACAACCCCCGGGAAATCGATTCCGAAGCCACAACGCGCGCGCCACCAAACACCATCTGAGGGTTCATCGCCTGGACAAACTTCACAGAGCCTGACTTCGCCACTACGAACGCTTTCTCGATAACGTTGCGGCAGCGGATGTTGCCCGCGGCGGCCACCACACTGCCGGCGATATTCTCGCTGATGTCGCACCCATGCGACACCCCCAGCCGGCCAAGAACGTAGCCGTCCACGGAACATGGGCCGCCGGTAACGATCACCGTGCAGTCGTCGGGAATGCCGCCAACCAGCCTCACGGGCCCGGCCGCCTCCAACGTTGGGCCGAACGGCGGCCGCGGCTGGCCGGGAAAAAGCCGCCCCTGCCGGCGCGGGCTTTCGGCCAACTGTTCGGCAAAAACCAGGCGGACGCGCGTCTCGAGCATGTTAATGCCGCCCGGCCGTTTCTGGGCTTCGCGACCCACCCGCAGTGCGCCCGCGTATGGTTCCAGGAGTCCGCACAGGCGCTTGTTTGGCCCTTTTCCCCGGACGGCCAGGTCGAGCGCCTCGCACAAGAAGCCGGTTTCGTCCCAGGACAGGCGCTCGACGCCGCGCAACAAGAGCAAGTCGACCACGACGCGCAACACCAGTTGCTGCCTGCGGCCGAACGTGGCGGGCCGCTCCGGAAGATCCGTCGATAGCCACATTTTTACCACGCGGTCGATTTCGGTCCGCATCGAGCGCTCGCGAAAACCGGGAGCACTCTTGCCGTACGCGGAACAGATGGCCACGTCTTCCAGGCGCACCCGGGCGAGTTGGTCCTGCATAGACAAGACATATTTGACGATGCGCTCAACCATGCCCGTTGCCGCCATTATTCAAACGCCGCCTCAATAGTCAGGATCTTTTTGGGCGGCGCGGAGAGATGGACCGTGGCGCCGTCGCAGTTCAGTTCGCCTGCGGGCAGTTCCTCGAGCGTGACGAGCCGGGCCGATTTCACGCGCTCCCGAAACGTGACGCTGCCCGCAATTTGATCACTCGCCGGGTTGTAGACCCGCAACGTAAGGCCGGCGCCGTTCTCCGCCAGCTTGAGCGCGCTCAGCACGAGGTTCGACGGCGATATCTCCAGCAGCGAATGCCGCCGCGGCAGGCTGCCGGTGTGCGGGCCCGTTTGCGCCGGCTGCAGAGGCAACGCCAGTTGTTCGGCGAGGCGCGGCACGGCCGCCGCCACCCAACCGCCCGCGTGCGGGTACACCTCGAAGCGGAACTCGTGCGGCCCGTGCGCCTGCGACAGGCGCATTTCGGGATGCCGCTCCCATCGTTTGCTGACGGTTGTCAGCGCCACTTCGAACGCCCGCAGCAGCGTCACCGCCACGGCCCTGCGCCCATCCCGCGTCACTTCGTATTCGCGCAGGCCGTCATTGATCACGGCAAGCCCGAAATCGCCGTCGGTGAGGTCGATGAAACGCTGCATCGGGAACGTCGCGCCCGCCGCGGCCGACCACGGCTCGCCCGCCGCCGGTTCAATTGGCCGCTCAACAACATCGAACGCAGTCTCGACGCTGCACGTGTTGATGTCGAGGTTTGTGGGAAACAGGACGCGCAACCGGTGGTCATCGCAGGCGTTGTCGAACATGACGGCAACCTCGACGGCCCTCGCGCCTTTTTTCAGCGTCACGAACGACGTGATGGGTAGCGGGCGGGTTTCGCTGCTGCGACATGAGGCGTTTGGGGCGCCGTCAAGCCGCTGCCAATCGTCGCCGCGGTTTTCTTCGAGCCGCGCGGGCGCGTTCAGCACGTGCTCGATCCGATACCGCGCCAGCAGCAGCCCGTCCTCCTCGAGGGTGACGCGCGCGGGCGCGCCCAGCGTCGTCACGATCGAGTCATGCGCCGGTTCGATGTGCATCCACGCGTGCCCGGCCTCGCCCCCGTCTTCGTAATACAACAGGTCGTCGACTTGGCGGCCCGTCTCGATATGCGTGAGGCGCAGCGTCCCGTCGCTGTTGATCGCGACATGCAGGTGCTCGTTACGCATCTCGTTGTGGCCGCACACAAGCCCGCGCCCACCCGCCGCCGCCTGCCGTGCCACCGCGTACGTCGCGTAACCCATCGGCGGCACGTCCGCTTCGAAACGTATCACGGCCTGATCGCACGTCATCATGGCGGTGGCGTCCAGCGAGTGGTTCATGACGGCGTGGTGCGGCCGCCGCGACACCAGTTGCATCGGCGCCTCTTCGTTGCGCTCGGCGTCCCAGACGCTTATCGCGCGGTAGCCCGACGTCGCCGGCAGGTCCACCGCCGCCGTGACCACCTCGCGCCTCCGCCACGGCGACGGGTTGAACACCGTGACCAGCACGTCGTCCTCGCCGGCATCGGAATTGTTGATTTGCAGTTGGATGTGCTGCAGCGAGCGTATGAAAAGCCCGCGCGAGATGTTGGCCGCCTGCCGGATCCGGTGAAGCATGTCGCGTTCGATGTCATCGACGCCGGTGCCCGAGATGCTATCGTGGGCGTGGCCCTTCAGGAGCAGTTTCCACGCCATGTCGAGTTGCGTGGCGGGATATTCCGCCCCGAGCCGCCACGCCAGCGCCGCAAACGGTTCCGCCAGCCGCTGCAACGCCTGTTCGGCGAGTGCATTTGCCCGCTTCATCCGCGTCCGGCACGACAACACGTCGCTGTACAAGTGAACGCGCGCGCCCATGGGTTTCGGCACGCGCCGCTCCCCGCGCAACACCGGCAAATCCCGCGCCGCCGATTTCACCTTCGCCATGTGCGCCTCGAGGTTGTAGTGGAAGATCTTGTCTTTGCCGAGAATTCGCTGCGCTTCTTCGATAATGCGCAGAACCACGGCGTCCGGTACGCTCGCGTCGTGGCCGTCCATAAACGCGAGGTACTTGGTAGTCGCGACCTTTTTCTCGGCCTCGCGCAAACTGACCACGGCCTCTTTGATGTATTCCTTGTGAAACTCGGTGCGCGGGTCGAGCAGGAAATGGTGGTCAAGCATGTGAGATTCGCCGCACAGCCGGAACGGCAGCCCGCCCTGTGTCCACTCGTACTCGCGGTCGTCGATCCCCGCGCCGTACAGAACTCTGCGGTAGACGTTTTGATAGAAGTTGTAGCGGGCGCCCGAACTCATTTGCGAACCGAGGATCCGGGTGCCGTCGGCGCCTTCGAAAATGAACTCGTTGGGCGTGTCGTCGTGCGAGACACCGTGGTAAAACAGCATGGTGTCGATGCCGAACCCGCTGTAGATCTGGGGCATCTGCGAGTTCTGACCGTACGAAAACGGCGTGTGGCCGACCTTCATCACCTTGCCGAACTTGCGCGCGACCCGGTGGCCGTAAAGCAGGTTGCGCACCAGGCTCTCTCCGTTTACCGTGAAACCTTCCGGGTCGGTGTACCACGGCCCCACGAGCAGGCGGCCCGACCGCACGTATTCGGCCAGCTTCTCCCGCTTCTCCGGGCGCACCTCGAGGTAATCCTCGAGCGGCACCGTTTGCGAATCAAGGACATACGATTTATAACCCGGTTCCTTCTCGAACACATCGAGCAACCGGTCGAAAAACTCCACCAGCATCATCCGGGTTTCGCGGAAATCGTACAGCCACTCGCGATCCCAGTGCGTATTCGAGATCACATGGATTTCGTAGTCCTCAGCCACGTCACCACTCCTCCTGATTCTCCCGCCCGTAAGCTACCAGTAAGTTAATCGAAAGAGGCGTGAGATTACAACGGCTTTCGAAAAAATCAGCAGGAATGTTAGTGGCCCCGAAGGGGCTAAACATGCCAGCCTGGGGCAACGCCCCAGGTTTCGGGACGTGCTATGTCTTAGCCCTGACGGGGCGTAATAAGACTTTGTGACGCCCCTTCAGGGCTAGGCATGTTGAACTTTCTCCTGCCTGGGGCGTTGCCCCAGGCTAACATGTTGCGCCCCTTCGGGGCTTCGGGGAGTTACTCAGCCAGTTCCTGTTGCGTCCAGACGGTGAGGTTGGTCCAATCGCGCGTTTTCTTGAGCGGCAGCAGCGTGGCCATTAAGAAACCAACTACGAACATCAGGATATTCCCGACGATGCCGGTGTAATAAGAGTCGAAATGGGATTGGATGAACTGCGTCGCCGCCGGCGGGAGCCAGCCCAGCCCTGCCAGCGAAATCACCGCCGAAAACGACGTGGTCAGCACGATGCCGACAGCGACGTGCCTGCCGTCGCCACGCCGCGTGAAGAACCCCAGCATGTACAGGCCGAGCAGGCCGCCCGCGATGATGGACGTCAATTCGGTGGACAGGTGCTGCAGGGTTTTGGTCGGCCAGATGAACAGGCAGTAGGCCCCGCCAACCATGATGATCGAGCTTGCCAGCGTGACGAGCTTGGCGGCAACAACGTAATGGCGGTCGTCGCGGCCGCGGGCGAGGTGGCGGCGGTAGACGTCGGTTATGACCACGGCCGAGATCGAGTTCATCGCCGACGACATGCTGGACATGGCCGCCGCCAGCACCGCCGCGACCACCACGCCAGTCAGGCCAACCGGCAGTTGGGTCGTCACGAAATACGGCAGGATCTGTTCGGCGCTCCTCTCGCCCGTGAGCATCGCCGCCGCGTTGGGATCCGGAAAAACCTTGTAGAACACGTACAGGCCCGTGCCCAGGAACATGAAGTACCCCCAGGTCGGCACGCTGAACAGGCAGCACACCCACATGGCCCGCCGCGCCTCGCGGGCGGTTTTGGCGGCGCAGTATTTTTGGATGACTTCCTGGTTGGTGCTGTATTCGGCCAGCCACTGAAACAGCCCGACGATCAGCATCATCATCACCGTCTTGCGGCTCAGCGCGAAACCCAGCGGCGCGGCGTGCAGCTCGTTGTCGGCCATGTCGAGGTCGCCCAGCATGAACTTGCCGTCCGCCCATCCCATCGACAGGATCTGCCCGAGACCGCCCGGGAGTTTATAGATGATCGTCGCGAGGATCAGAAGGCCGCCGATGGTAAGAATGGCCGACTGGATGAAATCGGTCCAGATCACGGCCTCGATGCCGCCCGCCACGGTGTAGAAGGCCGTCACCGCGCCGCCCACCAGGATGCAGACCGTCACGTCCCAGCCGGTCACGCTGTGAACGAGCAGCGCCACCAGGTACTGGATCAAGCTGATGCGGATGCATTGCGCCACGATGAACACGGTCGCACCGTACACGCGCGTGCCGGGCCCGAACCGCGCCTCGAGGTATTCGAAAACGGACGTCACCTTGCCGCGGCGGAAAAACGGCACAAACAGGCGCGACGCAATGAACACGCCCACCGGCAGCATCAGACAAATCAGGTAGCGCAACCACGCGGTCTTGTACGAGTCGGCGGGATAGCCGACGAACGTGATCGAACTGATCGCCGCGCCGAAAAGGCTGAACCCCAGCAGCCAGCCGGGATACCCGCGGCCGCCGACGAAGTAGCGTTCGGTTGTCTTGGCCCTGCGGGAAAACCAGGCCCCTATCAGCGCCATGGAAATGAAGTAGCCTGCGAGGACGGCAAGGTCGAGCGTGTGCATGCGTTAATCCGCCGGAACCGCCGGATGGTACAGTTCCGCCAGCATCCGGGCCCGGTCCAGCGGCCGGACTTCCCGCACGATCCACTCCCGCATTTGTTTGCCGCGGTCGGTTTGTTGCGGCCAGGACATGAACTCCAACTCGACGCCGAGCCGCTGGGCAACGCCGCGCGCGATCAACGGCCAGACCACGCCGATGTCACCGATGACGGCGGTGCTTCCTTCGTGCCGGGCAAAACCCGACATCTCCATGCGGAACGGCACGTTGAACGTCTTGGTTTTAGGCAAGCCGTCGGCGATTGCGCCTTGCACCGCGCCTTTTTCCTGTTCGATTCGGCACACGCGCTCGAGCGCCGGGTCCAGATCGATGCGGATCAGCCGTTTCCCCTTGAGGCTGTAGACGTAGTGGCCCTGCCAGACCGACCACAGGCCGTGGCCGGTGTGGGTTTCGAACGGCCCGTCGTGCACCTCTTGGGTGAGCGCGACGGCCGACTCGATAATGACGTCCGCCGATTCGAGGATGTGGGCCAGCCGTGTGCTCCGCTCAAACAGGCTGATGCTGTCGCCAACGCACAATCCCACCATCCCGCCGCCCACCAACTGCGGGATCGTCACCAGCACCGGCAGGCCTTTCCGAGCGCCCATGCCGATCATGGTCCGCGGGTCCGCCCCGAGCCCCGCCACTTCTTCGAACGTCAGCCCGCGCTCGCGCGCCAGCACCTGGATCTCCTGCGCCAGCCGCTCCAGCCACAGGCCCATGGGATAACCCAAATTGCCCGCGGCTTTGATGATGGTTTTTCCCGGCGCCTGCTTCAGCTTCCCGATCAGGCCGGAGTCCAGCGGCATTTGCCGCGCGATCTCGCGCAGGGCTTCGTCGGGCATCAGCGTCAGTTCGAACTCACCGCCCAGCGGCAGGATGCCCGCGTCCACGCCAAGCGGCGCACCCTGGACGCGTTTCACCTTGTCGAGCGTGCCGCCCATCTCGTGCGCCACCACCGCCGAACTCGTCGACACCGCGTCCACGATGCCGGCCCGTATCAACTCCGCAATCAGCGTCGTCACGCCCTCATGGACGTTCGGCCCGCTCCCCGTCACCACCGCCACCTTTCCCCCGCGCTCTTTTGCGGCCACGATCGCGTCGATTGCCTGCGCCACGCGCCCGCGCGCCGTCTCGTCCAACTGCCGCTCGAGCAAGTCCAACTCCGCCGTGTCCGTTGGCATAGTTTCGCTCCCTTGCTACTCGAGCCCGCGCTCCAGAAGCATTTGCTCCGCCCGCTCGAGGTCTTCTTCGGTATCGACGCTGAACCCGGCGAAATCCCGGTCGGCGCATTGGCTTTCTACCACGCGAATCCTATACGCATGCTCGAGCCACCGCAACTGTTCGAGCGACTCGGTTTGCTCGAGCGGCGTCGGCGGCAGTTGCGCGATCCGCAACAAGGTTTCACGCCGGTAAACGTAGGTGCCGACGTGCTCGAACACGCGCTGCCCGGTTTGGTTGCGCGCGTACGGGATCAGCGACCTCGAAAAATACAGCGCGTTGCCTTTCAAATCCACCACCACCTTCACCACGCCGGGGTCGGCCAGGTCGCGCTCGCGCGCGATCGGGTACATCAGCGTGCACAGTTCGACGGCCTCATCCTCGAGCACCGGCCGGACTGCTTCCTCGATCATGACCGGATCGATAAACGGCTGATCCCCCTGGATGTTGACGATCACATCGGCCGAGATTGACTTGACCGCTTCCGCGAGCCGGTCCGTGCCGCTGGGATGATCCGCCCGCGTCATTACCGCCTTCCCCCCAAACGCTTCCACGGCCTCGACGATGCGCGCGTCATCCGTCACCACCCACACGGAATCCAGCATGCGGCACCCCGCGCACTGCTCGTACACCCGCTGGATCATCGGCTTGCCCCGAATCGGCTTCAGCGGCTTCCCCGGCAGCCGCGTCGACCCATACCGCGCCGGAATCAGTCCAACCACACGGGGCATACTCATCGAATCTCCCGCAACTTAGAATAGAAATCAGGAAAACAGGATTCTACATTCCTGAGTCCCCGATTTCCAGATTTGAAGTTTTTATCCCTGCGCTACTGCTTTGGAAACTCGAACTCCTCGCGGTTGAAGCGTGTCGGTTTGAGTTGCCAGGCGTCGAACAGGGGGCGCTGGTCGCACCAGTGGGGCGACTTGCGGTGGGCGGTCTGGCCGGAGGGCAGCAAGTCCATGGCGCGGACGGGGTTGCCGAGTTCGGTACACATCCAGAACCCGCCGCAGTTGCGCGCGGGGAATGGGGGCAGGTCGCCCATCTTCGTCTCGGGAGGCGTGTAGGGCCAATTGGCTATATCGGGCCCATGGACCGCGGTCAGCCGGTCCAGCACGTTGGTGAAACACCGGTAGGCGATCTCATCTTTGTCGCGGCCATGGAGGTAGTCGCCCTTGAGTTTAATGCCCGACTTATCCGGGCACAGGATGCGGAACGTGAGCAACCCGAGCAGTTGGAGGTTCTCCATCGTCATCTCCCGCTTAACGATGCCCTTGAAGTCGGGTTCGAGCAGCTCCATCATGGTATCGAGAAACCATTCGTCAAAAATCATGACACACCGCGCCCCCGGCACATTGTTATCCGGCCATTTTTCCAGCATGTCCGCGACCAGCATGCTGCGGGGGTCGTCTTTTCCGCGGTCGCGGATTAACGCGATCAGGTAGGGTTTCATGAATGGCCCGGGGAAGTAATGTTCCCCATTGAGCCGGTTGATGTCCACGAACGTGTCCCAGTCAATGGGATTGTGAGCGCGGAGGGTGTCGTGGATTTTTTGGCCCCACATCTTTTCGGGCCACCATCCGGGTGTTTTGATGCTGGGCTTGTTGTTGAAATTGCCCAGCCATCCTTCTTTGGGATTGATGCATCGCACGAGTTTCGACGCCACGGTAACACCGCGCCAGTCGAACTCGCCGGTACCCGGGGTAAGCAGACGGGAATCCTGATCGGGGTGTCGTATCGGAATGCGGCCGGCTAACCAGTAGCCGATATTACCGCCGGTATCGGCGGCAATGATGTTCTGGGATAACCAGACGTTATTGACCGCTTCTTCGAAATCCTGCAGGTTTCGCGCAAAATTCATGTCCATTAAGGCCATAAAAGACTCGATTTCGTGGCCGCGGAACGTACTGTTGCGGGCGTAGGCAATGTTGTTGTAAGGGACGCGCCAGACGATCGGCCCGTGAACAGTGCGATGTACTTCGTACCGATCGAGTTTAAGGGTTCCGTCGGGCTGCCGGACAGGGATGGGCATCTCGACCACCTCCATGTCTTTCCAGTGGCCGTTGTAGCGGTATTGCAGGGGGTTGTCGGGGTTGAGTTGCTCCTCGAAAATGTCTGTCTCGGGTACCAAGCCCGACGTAATTCCCCATGCCACGTGCTCGTTATGCCCCATGGCGATACCCGGCGCCCCTACATAAGCGAGGCCCGCCACGTTCAGGCCCGGCGCCATAATATGGCAAAGGCCGCCCGGCGGCGGGGTGTTAAAACCAATCAGCGGGCTCGAAAACACCATCGCTTTGCCCGAGCCGCTTCGCTCAGCGGAAACCGCCCAAGTCTGGCTGCCCAATTTGACGAACTCGCCGTTCTCTTTCCACAAATTGACCAGATCTTCGTAGTTCTTGAAGATCTTGGCCATGTTCACCGGCTTAAAATGAAGAGGCCGGGAAATCGATTCGGTATTTTCAATGCGGACCCCCTTTTCATTGCAGCTATGGTCGGTGGTAGGCGAGTTGGGGACGTCCAGTGGCAGGCAGTCATCCATCATGTTGTACATGAAATCTTCGCCGTGGAGGAATTTGACCAGCGACATCTGTTTGTACAGGTCAAATTGCATCCCGCCAAAACGGTCGCCGGGGCTTGTCATGTAGCGGATGATACCTGCAGCCTGCTCGACATCCTCGACCAGCGGCGTCTGCGGCGCGTATTTCTGGAGAAAGATGTTGACGCCCCGGAGGTACTCATTGAGAATGCGGCGGTGGTGCGGCGGCAGTGCATCTAGAAACGCCCGGCGTTCGTCTTCCGCATAACCCAGTTGGCGCGTGCTGCGGTCGCTGCCAAGCCCGCCGGGCCCTCCCCGCGCCGACCGAAACCCCGAGACACCCTCTCTGAGGCTCAACACTTGAATGCAGCGGTCTTCCGTCATGACATAGCCTTGCGCGCGGAAAGCCGCGTCAATGGACGGCGCAAAGATATGCGGGCACCCGAACTCGTCGCGGAATACATCAATTTTGTCGCCGTCCAACTCGAGCGTAGTCCACCCATCCTGAGGCACGGGCAGCATGTCTTCGGTAGGGTAGTTCTTGTAAGGGTCGATCTTTTCGATCAGGGCCTGCTCGGCCGGTGTAAGGTCCTGGGCATATTCGATGGGCTCTGCAGGCGGCAGAGGCGCAGGAGCTTCTTCGCACGCCGGCAGAAGAAATACCAGAGTCACCACCAGTGCGAACGCCCTACGCATTGCCGTCTTCTCCCTTAAAATGCTTTGCCAACCCGTTCAACGTCACGTTCACAATCACGTCGGTTCCTTTTCGGTCCGAAGTCGCGACAAGGCCTATCTCTAAGGGCTTTTCCTTGAGCATTTTGGCAGCTTCCGGTGCGGCCACCTCAAATAGAAACGCGAGTTCGGCCATGGTGTCTTCCGAACCGGGACGGCCGCTCAGTAACAATTGGAGTTCGACCGCATCCTCCGATGCGAGATCGGCGACCATTCTCACGGATTTCAGCATGGCCAGGTTCCGAGTGACGACTTCCTCGTTAAATGCGATCGCATCCGCGTTTAGATAGCGAATCAGTGTCATAATCAGGGCAACGGCCCCTTCATCTTCGTTGCTCAGGGCCGCTTCAAACAGGTGCTTACCTTCAAGGGTGGGGACCGGCGCGGTGGGCGCCATCCGGAGAGACCTCAACAACGCCGCGATCTCCGGCTCAATACGCATCGTGCCCTGGAGCACCATCGAGCCCCGGCCTTCGCGCACGATCCCGCGCACGTCCCACTGCACGAACGGCACATCTTCCGAGAGGTCGGGCTCAGTGACGTATCCGGCGATGACCGGCCCCAGCCGCTGCTCGTTTACGAAGACTTGCAGCCGTACGGTTTCGGCATCGAGGTTAGGCTCGGCCAGCAGCGCGATTTCACGGGGCGCCAGAGGCTCGACGATCCACTCGGGCAGACCCACCAGGCCGGAAAGCGCCGCTCGAGCCAGTGGCGGGTAAAACACGGCGCGCAACGTTTGCCGGGGCGTGGCCACGGCTTCGTGGGTAACCATGGGCGCCGCAATGATAGGCTCATACTTCTGCTGGACATACCCTGCGGCCACCGCCAGAAACGTCAGCGAGGCCAGGGCGGCAATCAGAATTTTCCTTCGTCGTTTCATAAACCTTCCGTGCGCGCCCTAACCTTGGTGCGCGCCTCTCCTTCCGCGATCAAGTTAACCCAGGGAGCAACCTTCCGCTTGTGTGCAATCCCCAGTTGTTCTGCCAGCGCGCCAGAGACAAAAGCCCCCGCGCTATGTCCTCAAGTATGGCTACTACAGGATAGCATACGCTGTAATTATGACTGATTTTAACCTGCTATACAAGATACCGCTGAAATGGGATTACATTACGTGGTTTTGCGGCGGCGGGGGGTCGTTCGGGGCTTCGCAGCCCCGGCGCTCTTGCCCGAACCGAGCAGGATCCGATGCTGGCGGATACGGTCGGCATCGGTTTTGGCCACGTGGATGGGTTTTCCCTGCGGATCAGTCCCCGCGTAGTACATGGCCGCCGCGACGGTCCCCGGCGTGGGTATGAAACATTGCACCTGTTGCGGTTTCCAGCCCTTGCCGCGCAGCCATGCGGCCAGGTCGCGCATGTCGTTGTCGGTGCAGCCCGGAAACGCGCTCATCAAGTAGGGAACCACGTACTGTTGCTTGCCCGCCCGTGCCGACTCCCGCTCGAAAACGGTTAAGAACCGCAGAAACGCATCGAAAGGCGGTTTGCGCATCAGGCAAAGAACCGCGCTCGAGGAATGTTCCGGCGCGAGTTTTAGCTGGCCGCCCGTAAACCGGCCCAGCACGGCCCGCACGTACTCCGGCGTATCCATGGCGAGGTCATGGCGAAGGCCGCTGGCCACCCGCACGTGTTTCACGCCCGGCACGCGGCTCACGGCTTCAAGCAACTCCGCAAGCATATCCTGATCCACCACGAAGCTAGGACATCGCCGCGGGTAAAGACAGCTCGGCCGCCGGCACGTGCCGGGGTCGGCCGTGCAGCGCGCACCCCACATGTTTGCGCTGGGCCCGCCCACGTCCGTGATGCTGCCTTTCCACTGCGGGTGCCGCGCGAATTGTCGCGCTTCCTCGAGGATGCCGAGCCGACTGCGCGAGCCGATCCGGCGCCCCTGGTGAAGCGCCAGCGAGCAGAACGAGCAGCCGCCCCCGCAGCCTCTGTGCGACGTGATGCTGAACTGGATCATCTCGAGCGCCGGCACCGGCTCGTTGTACGACGGGTGCGCCGCGCGCGTGAACGGCAGCGCGTAAACCGCGTCCAATTCTTCCGTCGACAACGGCGGCGCCGGCGGGGCTATCACGAGGTGCCTGTTGCCGGTACGTTGGACGGCCCACCGGTCGCCTTGCTGCACCAGCCGCTCGACCGCCAGCGTCAGATCCATCAGTTTTCGCGCGTCTGTCACGACATCCTCGTGCGAGGGCAACTCGACGGCCCCCTCTGGCAAATCGGCCCCCTCGCCCACCGCGTAAACCGTTCCCGGTATCCCGTGCAGCGTTTTCCCACCGTGCGATTTTTCCAGCCGCCGCGCAATCTCCACCACGGCCCGCTCGCCCATCCCGTACACGAGGAGGTCGGCCTTGCTGTCGAGCAGAATGGACCGGCGCAACTTGTCCGACCAGAAATCATAGTGGGTGACTCTGCGCAACGACGCCTCGATGCCGCCGATCACCACGGGCAACCCGGGAAATGCCGCGCGGACGAGGCCCGTGTACACGATGGTCGCGTGATTCGGTCGCGCACCCGATTTGCCGCCTGGCGTGTACGCATCGTCGCTGCGTTTCTTCCTGAATGCGGTGTAGTGGGCCAGCATCGAATCAATCGCGCCTGCCGTCACCCCCGCAAACAGCCGCGGCCGGCCCATCGCCTCGAGGTCGCGCGGGCTGTCCCACCGCGGCTGCGCCACGATGCCCACGCGGTACCCGTGGCGCATCAGCCACCGCCCCAGCAGCGCCGCTCCGAAAGACGGATGATCCGCGTATGCGTCGCCGCTGACCAGCAACACGTCCAACTCGTCCCACCCGAGCCGGGCCATTTCCTCCCGCGACATCGGCAGAAGGGGCTGGCCGGTTGCGCGCATCACGTTGAAATTCCCTCCGATCCGTCTATAGTGTCCAGCGCTTGATCAATTCATTATGCCTGGTTTCGCGCCGCATTTGGAGCGCGCGCCGCCGCAATGATATCCTGATCGGGTTGAACGATGGAGGTTCACCATGTTTTACCACGGCGCCTGCTATTACCCCGAACATTGGACGGCCGAACAAGCCCGCCAGCATATTCCACTCATGCAAAAAGCCGGCATCAACGTCGTCCGGATAGGCGAGTTCGCCTGGAGCAAGTTCCAGCCCGACCAGGGCCGGTTCAAGTTTGACTGGCTCGACCCCGTCATCGAATCGCTCAATAGTGCCGGCATCAAAACGGTCCTCGGAACGCCCACCGCCATACCGCCCCAGTGGGCGATTGTACGATATCCCGACATCCTGCAAAAGGACCGGCAAGGCCACGTGCGCAACCCAGGTTCCCGTTGCCATTGCTGCAAAAACGCGCCCGCGTATCAAATCTTGTGCGAAGGCATCGTGCGCGAGCTGGCACGCCACTACGCCGGGGTCGACGCCGTGATCGGCTGGCAAGTTGACAACGAGTTTGGCTGCCATTTCACGGCGCGCTGTTACTGCGACTTCTGCGAAAAAGCATTTCGCGACTGGTTGCTCGCCAAGTATAAGTCCACCGATGCACTGAACGAAGCCTGGGGAACTTCGTTCTGGGGCTTCGAATTCCGCAACTGGGCCGAAGTGCCCCTGCCAAAAACCATGCCGGCCGCGCCCAACCCCGGTCACTGGCTTGATTTCGTGCGTTTTTCTTCAGACACGCAGGTGAAGTTCATGAAGATGCAGTATGACATCCTCAAGAGCCTGTGCCCAGGGCATTTTGTCACGCACAATTATATGGGCGCGTTCCCGGAGATAGACTACTACAAGCTGTCGCAGCACATGGATTTCCCGGTCTGGGACAACTACCCCGACCCGCACGGCCACCCGCTCGCCCCGGCCTATGCCCACGACATTACCCGCTCGTTCAAAGGTAAATTCTGGGTCATGGAACACAAGAGCGGGCCGACCGGCGACGCCGCTGCGGGCGTCCTGGACGAGCAGCCGGAGCCGGGCGACATCCGCCGGTGGGCATGGCAATCGGTGGCCAACGGGGCGGACGGGCTTGTGTATTTCCGCTGGCGGGCGTGCCTGACCGGCGCTGAACAGTACTGGCACGGCATCCTGGATCACGACGGCGTCCCCCGCAGGCGCTATTCGGAAGTTCGCAAGATTGGCGAAGAACTGGCGCGGGCAGCCGGCGAACTCGAAGGGACCTCCATAGAGACGCCCGTCGCGCTCATGCGCAATTTCGATACGCTCTGGAGCCTCGAACGTCAGCCCACCATCCGCGGGTTTTCGTACGACGCCCATTGCTTCGACCTTTACACCGCGGCCAAAGCCAGCGGCCATTCGTGCGACATCATCAATACGGACGCGGACTTGTCGAAATACGCGACGGTGCTGGCGCCGTGCCTGGCGCTCGTGGACGCGCCGCTCGCGGGCCGGCTCGAGGCGTACGTCAAGGCGGGCGGCACGCTCGTCCTGACGCCGATGTCGGGCTCGCGCACACCGGCCAACGCCATGTCCGATCGGACGAGGCCGGGCCTGCTCGCCCCGGTTGCCGGCCTCACCATTGAAGAGGTGCGCCCGTATCAGCACGGCCAGACGCATGAGGTCGCGTTCAAGGCCGGGCCGATGGCCGGCAAGACCGCCACGGTCGGAACATGGCTCGAGGTGCTCCAGCCGGGGGATGGCGTCGAGACTATTGCCGCGTACGCCGGCGGCGGACCCGCCGGGGGCGAACCCGTGGCCGACAGGGCCGCCATCACGTGCAACCGGCTCGGCAAAGGGCGCGTGTTTTATCTGGGCGTGTTCCTGCCGGCGCCGGCCCTCCGCGAGTTTCTCAGGGACGTCCTGCCGGAGTTCCCGGTCAAGCATATTCCCGACGGCGTGGAAGTCACCCTGCGCCGGAGCCCGCAGCGGCATCTTCTGTTCGTAATCAACCATTCCGGCGAGCGGCGCGAACTGGTCATTCCCGGCCAGTTGCCCGAACTGCTCTCCGGCGAGACCCTTGGCCCCAAAGTTGCTCTCGCCAAGAATGGCGTGCTCATTCTGCGCATATGATGGCCGCCTGGGAGAGCGAAACGTGACTGTATCGGTACTGCAGTGGCAGGAGAAACATGAAAACCACGATTGTCGTGCCCGTCTGTAATGAACTGAACAATCTCGAGCCGCTTGTCGAGGGCATCCTCGAACACGCCGCACAATACAACCCGCGGATTCTGTTCATCGACGACGGGAGCACCGACGGGTCGTCCCAGATGCTCGGCCACCTCCACGAGCGGTTCGTCTCCGTTGACGTGATCCGGTTTCGCCGCAACCACGGAAAAAGCGCCGCGCTGGCAGCCGGATTCGCTCACGCCGACGGCGACGTCATCATTACGATGGACGCCGACCTACAGGACGATCCAAAAGAAATCCCGCGGTTCTTCGAGAAGATTAACGAAGGGTATGACATGGTAGTCGGGTGGAAGCAGGTGCGGTATGATCCGTGGAGCAAGACGTTTCCATCCCGCATCTACAACGGCGTGGCAGAACGGCTGTTCAACCTGGGCCTGCACGATATCAACTGCGGGTTCAAAGCGATGCGGGCCGAAGTGGCAAAAAACCTGCTCCTGATAGGCGACATGCACCGGCTCATGCCCGTCCTTGCGGCGGAAAAAGGCTATAAAATCGGCGAGATACCGGTCGAGCACCACCCGCGCCGATACGGCCAATCCAAATACGGCTACGAACGCTTCACCCGCGGCGCCGCCGACATGGTCACCCTCTATTTCCTCACCCACCACCGCGACGCGCCCAACCATTTCTTCGCCGGCTGGGGCCTGACCATCGGCGGGCTGGGCGGGCTGGTTCTCTTGTATGCGTTGCCGGCATGGTCGTGGAGAAGCCTGCTCGTCTCGCTCGTGCTCATGCTCGGCGGTGGGATTCTAATCGGCCTCGGCCTCCTCGGCGAACTCGCCATCCGCCTCTACGCGGAGAAAACCCCCGTCCAGCACGAAACGGAGAAGTTCTTTCATTAACGGTAGCCGGTCGTTGTAACCCTCCGCCTCACTCGGCTAATATGACTGCTGCACGGGAGGAGGCGCCATGTCCGAAGACAAATTTCCCGGCGGTTGCCTCTCAGGTCTCGCTGGTGTTGACAATGCAGGCTACTTTGCCTCGGCCTCCTGTGCACAAGTTGCTCTGCACATTTACTTAAGAAATAATGCGGTCCAGCACGAGATTGAAGTGGAGGTCATCTGGCCATGAAACTGATTCGCTACGTAGATATCGAGAACTTCAAGACCTTCGCAAATAATCTTCATATCGATCTCGGTCATCCTGCAGTGTTGATCGGCCCAAACAATGCCGGAAAAACTAGCGTGATTCAGGCGCTGGCGCTTTGGAGTCAGGGTGTCAAGGCCTGGTACGAGAAAAAAGGGCAACCCCGTCAAAAAGAAAAGCGAGAAAGAATTTCGGCAGGAATCAACCGGCTAAACATCTTGGATGTCCCGGTCTTAGAAAATCGCTTCTTCTGGAACGGGACCAGGGTGCGCCGCGGCAACATACCGGTCGAGTTGACAATAAACGTTGGTCTTGAGCATCAAGAGGCTGTCAAAGACTGCCGTTTAATCTTCACCTACCGCGACACGGAGATTATTTACTGCAAACCTTGCCCGGATACCATTGACGATGAAAAACTGCTGGAGCATGCTTCAAAGCTCCGCTTCGGGCTTCTTTATCCAATGTCGGGGATCATGTCTGGCGTTTCAGCCGAAACTGAGGAAACCCTTCTCCCCGATGGCCGCATCAGTTTATACCTTGGGCAGGGGCAGACGGCGCAGGTGCTGCGCAACATCTGCTATAAGGTACTTGAGCAAGACCGGGAGAAAGACACACGAGACTGGGAGCGCATCGTCGGCCTCATCAAACGCATGTTCATGGTCGATTTGGGAGAACCAGTTTTCAACGAAACGCGTGGGGCTCTCGCAATGACGTACTTGCAGGAGGGCGTAGATAGTGCCCTGGACATCTCCCTGGCCGGCCGCGGGCTTCAGCAAGTACTCCTAATTCTGGCCTATCTCTTTTGGCACAAACGTTGTGTTCTGCTCGTGGATGAACCAGATGCACACCTGGAGATTCTCAGGCAGAAGCAGGTTTATGAAATTCTTTGCCACGTCGCCGATGAATGTCATTCGCAAGTAGTGATTGCCACCCACTCAGAAGTAATTCTTGATGATGCAGTAGACACCAACCTGACAATGCTTCTGAATGGTGAAGCCGTCAACTTGGCTAAACAGCAAGACATGAAGAACGCATTGCGGTCATTTGGCATTGAGCACTACTACAAAGCCCGCATCCATCCTCGCGTCCTCTATGTCGAAGGCAGCACGGACATAACTATTCTCCGTGCTCTCGCTGAGAAGCTGGAGCACAAAGCAGCGATTATTCTTGCAGGTAAGATCAACTGCCACTACACACGTGACGTTGAATACAAAGACACGCTAGAGAACCGAATGGAACGTGCAGGTGGCGCGTTTGCAGACTACAGGACTCATTTCTACGCGATCAAGAAGTTTGTCCCGGATCTAAAAGGCATTGCTATCTTCGACAGGGACAATAGAAGCCGTGAAGACGAGCTTTCCTCAGATCTTGTAATTCTGTATTGGCAGAACTATGAGATTGAGAACTATTTCATTTCGCCGGATGTGCTATTGGCATACGCTAGCCGATGCTTTGAATCTGAAGGAGAGTTGTTTACAGAATCCCGACTCCAGGTTTTTCGCTCAGTGCTTGATGAATGCTTGTTGGAACGAGTATTTAGTGGCGATACCGCGCAATTAGAGGAGTTTAGCGCAGCAAGCGCGGCTTTGAAGAGGACCACGCTACAGTCGCTCAAAATGAGCCAATTCGCCGAAGATGTCTTTGAAAGGTTCTCGCAGCGAGAAAACCAACCTGTACTTCTCAACAAAGGCGAATACTATAAACTTGTGGAGTTCGTCACTGCTTCCGAGATCTCCAAGGAGGTCTCCGAAAAACTAGACAAGCTTGTCGAGTATTTGGAACTACCGAATTCCTGATCCAATCTACGCGTCACGCGACATACTGCACCACCGCATAACGCACCACTTCATCTCGGAAGTAGCGGCTTAAGTCCTGGGGTGTGCGCATGTCGGCTTTGCGGCCCAAAATTTCGGACAGTTCCCGCTCCATGCGCACCACATCGAATAAAGAAGGAATATGATCGGGATCATATTCGAACAACACATCCACGTCGCTGTCCGGACCGAACCGGTCCGTCAGCACGGAACCAAAGAACGCCAGTTTTGTGAGATGGTGCTTCGGGCAGAAGGACGCGATTTGTTCTGCGTCTATGCGTATGGGCAGGTCCATCCGCTTAACCCTCTGTTCACCTGCTCAAAAGTATACCAGATTGCCGCGCCAGTTCATCCGAAGCGCATTCACGCTTTGTTGAGGCGGTGGCGGTAGTAGTCGAGGATGACAGCGGCGACGATGACGCCGCCGGTGACGAGGCGTTTTGTGGATTCCTGGGCGCCGAGCGTTGCGAGGCCGACCGCCAGCACGGCGATAATAATCACGCCGAAGAATGAGTTGACTACCGAACCCCTGCCGCCCATCAGGCTCGTGCCGCCGATGACGGCCGCCGCGATGGCCTGGAGTTCAAACCCAATGCCCGCGTTGGGGTCGGCTGCGCCGAGCCGGGAGCATTGCATCATGCCCGCCAGCGAGGCGAGCACGCCGCTCAGCGCGAACACCGACACGGTCAGCGCGCGCGTCCTGATGCCGGAGAGCCGAGCCGACTCGGGGTTTGCGCCCAGCGCCAGGGCATGCCGGCCGAACACCGTGCCGGACAGGGCAAACTGGCCCGCGACCACCACGGTAATGGCTGCCAGGCGATCCGGTATGCAGCACGCCAACTGGTGGCACATCATGGCCCCGTTTGACCCGCCGGCCGCGTAGACCCTCGACGGGTCGATGTTGTACTGCCGGATCAAGTCGTCGATCAGGGACGCGACGTCCTCGTCGCGTCACGTCACGTAGCGTCGCGGCAGGCGCGGCATCGCCGGATGCATCCGACCTTTAACTTTACAGTCTCCGCAGAAAATCCAGCAGCAGCGCCTGTCCCTGCAAATCGTCCTTCAGGCTCTCCCAGGCCAGCGCCAGCGCGCGTTGACTCGACCACTCGATCAACTCCCGGATCGCCCCGAACATCTCCACCTCCGGGTAGCCGTTGTCCCGGAGGTAGTGAACCAGCTTGATGGTTTTAAACCCGTCAAACCACCGATGAAACTGTGCCAACCGCCTCTGAACGTCCGGGTTATTTTTCTGAAGCCCCGGCCACACCGCGGAAAAACCAGCCTGCTCCAGAAACATCCGCAACGGCGGGCTAACCACTTCCGCCCGCGCCAGCAGTCCCGCCGCGCTGTCGTCCAAACCCTGCCGGACCGCCTCGAGCCAGCGTTTCAACACGTCGTACGTGCGCGGGTCGTAGAGGACGTACTCGTCCTGCCCGCCGGCAAGGAACCGGCCCACGCGCTGGCCCGTGCCAAACGGGACGCGCCACGACGGCCGCGGCGATGGATGAACGGTGGTCTCGGAGATGCGCCGTACCGGCCCTGTCTTCGCCAGTTGCTGAAGGAAATAGAAGTCTTCACCGGCCTGCCGCTGGTTCATGCCCGCCACAGCCACGTATGCGCGCGCCGTGCACGCCATGGTCGAACCGATGGTCGGAAACGCATAGGGCGACCCCGCGTAGGCCAGCCCGAGCACGTGGTAGCGCAGGAAAATCTCGTAGCACGTGACGGCCGCGGTCTCTTCGGGCGACTTGGCCTCGCGCGTGCGCGCTTCATGGGCATAGTCAACCACGGCAGCCCACGCGCCGGGTTGGGCGAAGGAGTTGCGGAGCGCGGGCAGGTAGTTGGCCTCGACGCGCGTGTCCGCATCGAGGCACACCAGCAACCCGTCGTCGCGCGCGTTGTCCGCCAGCAGCGCCAGGCCGCAGTCCAGGCCTATCTTGCGTGCAAGCCCCACGCCGCCTTTGTCGGGCAGCTCGCAACCCGGCGACGACGCATCGATATAACCCAGCCGCAGCGGCTGGCAACTTCGCACCATCGCTTCCAACTGCGCGAGCGTTTCCTGGTTGTTGCGCACCTGGTCGGGCGTGGCCGGCGGCTGTCGCCGGTTGTTGATCACGCAGATGACGAGCGTTCGATCAAGGTCGTCCGCCGGATTCTGCGCGAGAAAATCGAGCGTCCGAAACAAGTGGTCTTTTTCGGCCAGGGCCGGGATCACGACGACGGCATCGATGTTGTCCGTCGCGGTCGCAAGGTTGTGGTGCAGGGGTCTCGCCTGCACGTCCGCCTTCTTATCCAGGTACTTGCGGAAGCTAGCGGCCATGGCGTGATCCGGCGCGCTTGTAGCCCGCCTCGAGCAGGGGCCGCTCGACAACGGCGGCGGCTTTCGCAAAATCCGCCCGCGGAAGCCAGTGGATCTTGAACCCGTTGCGTTCCATCCGCCGGAACCACGTGTCCTGCCGTTTGGCGAAGTGGCCTATGGCAGTGGCCAGCTTTTGTATCAGGTCGTTCTTGTTGCGGATCTTGCCCTCGATGTACTCGGCGATGAAGCGATACTCGAGCCCAAGCTGTTCGAGCCGTTCCCACGTCACGCCCCGCGCGTGCAGCCCCTCGACTTCTTCTATCAGCCCCCGATCGATCCGCTCCGCCAGCCGTGCCCGGATGCGCTGCCGGAGGATCGACCGGTCCCACTGCGTGCCGAGGATCAGTGGGCGGATGTCCGGCGAGGGCTGGGGATCGTGTGAGGCCGAGTACTCGGCGATCTCGATGGCGCGCACAATCCGGTCGCGGCTGGCGAGGTCCGTGGTATTGTGCAGCCGGCCTTTCAGGCTGAGAAGCCGTCTCGCCAGCGCCTCGTCGGATTCCGCCTCGAGTTCCGCCCGCAACTCGGGGTTTTCCGGGACCTCGACCATCCGGTATTTGCGCAGCACGGCATCGAGATACAGGCCCGTCCCGCCGACCACGACCGGCAACACGGCCCGCGCTTCGAGCGACTCGAAGGTCTCGTAGAACCGCTTCTGGTAATCGAAGACGCTGAACTCGTGGTCGAGATCGGCGATGTCAATCAGGTGGTACGGCACGGCCACGCCGTCCACATTGTACGCGTCGAGGTCTTTGCCCGAACCCAGGTCGAGCCCGCGGTAAACCTGCCGCGAATCCGCCGAAACCACTTCGCCGCCCCACTCGAGCGCCACCCCCACGCCCAGCCGCGTCTTGCCCGACGCCGTCGGCCCGAGCACCACAACGAGATTGACCTGTTGTTCGTTTACTGGCATATGGGTATGATACCAAATGAGACCGGAGTCTGGAGACCGGAGTCTGGAGGAAGACAGACAAGGAGGCGTTGTGAATAGGATCGTGGGTATTTGCGCCGTAATGGTACTGGTAACTTTTGTGGTGGCCGGCGAAGAGAATCTGAGCAAACAAGTCCTGTTTCGCGCGGGAGACGGCGGCTATTTCGGGTACCGGATCCCGGCGCTGGTTGTCACGAAGACCGGCACGCTGCTGGCCTTCTGCGAGGCAAGAAAAACCAGCCTCGAAGATTCGGGAGACATCGATACCGTCCTCAGGCGGAGCACCGACGGCGGCCGGACGTGGTCGGCCATGCAGGTCGTTGCCGATGCGGGGCCGGACACGTGCGGCAACCCATGCCCCGTCGTCGACCGGGATTCCGGCACGATCCTGCTCCCGCTCACTCAGAACAAGGGCGACGGACCCGAGCCCAAGATCCTGAAGGGCGAGGCCCCGCCGCGGACGGTCTGGCTCACCAAAAGCACCGACGACGGCCAGACGTGGTCGCCGCCGGCCGAGATCTCGGCTACGACGCGCCGGCCGGATTGGCGGTGGTACGCGACCGGCCCCGGCCATGGCATCCAGCTCCGTTCCGGCCGGATTGTCATCCCGTGCGACCACTCGACCAGCGTTCATGCCGACAACTGGCATTCGCATATCATCTACTCCGACGACGCCGGCCAGTCCTGGCAGATCGGCGGCGTGCTGGATGGCCGCACCAACGAGTGCATCGCCGTCGAGCTCGAAGACGGCCGCGTGTATCTCAACATGCGCAACTACCGCAATACGCGCCTGCGGGCGGTATCGACCAGCGCCGACGGCGGCCTGACGTGGGCGCCCGCGGCCGACGACCCGGGGCTCGTCGAGCCCGTCTGCCAGGCCAGCGCCGTCCGGTACAGCACCGCCGAGAGCGGCGGCAAGAACATCGTCGTGTTCTCGAACCCCGCCAGCAGAAGGCGCGAAAACATGACCGTCAAACTCAGCTATGACGAGTGCCAAACCTGGCCCGTCGCCAAAACGCTCCACCCCGGGCCCGCCGCCTATTCCGACCTCGCTGTCCTACCCGACAACACCATCGCCTGCCTGTACGAAGCCGGCGAAAAAGGCCCGTACGAAACCATCACGCTCGCCCTATTCGACCTCGACTGGCTGACGGGGCGTTGAGGGCAGACTCTGTTCTGGACGGCGCGGGTCGGGAAACCGCGTCTA